>DGSY01000046.1 GCA_002394125.1 Ruminococcus sp. UBA4350 | reverse complement strand
GGGCGGTCAGCCGGCCGGAAAAATGACCGCCTCCGCGCATATCCGCAGCCCCGTGCCACTTCACATATGCCGGATAATCCGCATGGGAAGGCCGCGGCTTCAGCGCAAGATTGTTATAATCACCGGAGCGTGTATTCGTATTTGCGATCCGGATGCAGACCGGAAATCCGGTCGTTTTCCCGTCAAAAATGCCGGAAACAAATTCCGGAATATCCGGCTCTTTCCGCGCAGTCGAGAGCGCATTCCGACCGCCCTGCCGCCGTTCCATGAACCGCATCAGCGCGTCCGTATCAATGGATTCGCCCGCCGGAAGTCCCTCAATGAGCGCGCCGATGCCGTTCCCGTGCGACTCTCCGAAGATCGAAACGCGAAGCCGCTCGCCAAAACTCGATGCCATAAGCCCTCCAATTACAACAATATTGCTCAGTCTGAAATCTCAGCGATTCCGCCGAGATGACGGTAATCCGCAAAGAATGTCGGGTACGATTTATTGACTGCCTCCGCGCCGAGAATCGTGACCGACTCAGTGCAGCGCAGTGCCGCGACCGCCGCAGCCATGACAAGTCTGTGGTCATTGTGCGCATCGACCGTTCCGCCGGTGAGCTGTCCGCCCCGGACGGTCAGTCCGTCCGGCAGCTCATCAGCCTGTCCGCCGATCAAGTGCAGCAGCTCTGCCACAGCGGACAATCTGTCAGATTCCTTGATACGCAGGCGCTCCGCATTCGTGAAATGCGAAGTTCCATCCGCACAGGCGGCACACACCGCCAAAATCGGAAGCAGATCGGGGATTTCCTCCATAGATACGTTGATTTCGCGCATCGCCCCGCCGGATACGGTTATTCCATTCGCGTTCCATTGCACATCCGTTCCCGCATCCCGCAAAAACTCAGTGATCGCCTTGTCACCTTGCGTACTGTCCGGATCCAGACCGCTGACCGTGACCGGCCGGCCGTCACCGACAGCCCCCGCCGCCAGCCAGAATGCTGCATTCGACCAGTCGCCGTCGATCGTGATTTCATCCGAAAAATGAAGTTTCTGCTTGCCTTTTATCGTATATCGCAGAAACCCGTCCTGCTCCGAAACTGTGATTTCCGCGCCGAACAGCCGCAGCGTATCCAGTGTCATATCCACATATTTTGAGGATTGCAGCGCAGTCGTCAGCCGGATTTCGCTGTCCGACTCGCAGAGCGGCAGCGCCATGAGCAGTCCGCTTAGAAATTGCGAGCTGATATTTCCGGCGATCTCGTAAACGCCGCCGGTCAGTGTTCCGACCGCATTCAGCGGGAGCTTTCCGCCGGAAAACTGTACGCCATGCGCGGACATTGCCTCCGTCAGCGTGTCGATCGGGCGCTCCGGCAGTCTGCCGTGCCCCGTGACCGCAATATTGTCACAAACGCACATTGCAACGGGCAGCAGGAAGCGCAGTGTCGAGCCGCTTTCGCCGCAGTCAAGCTCCGCGTGTGCCTGCCGCGTGACCGGTGTGACGCGAAGTCCGTCCGGTGTCTCCGTAAACGCAGCACCGAGCGCGGTCAGGCAGCGAACCGTCGCCGCAATATCGTCACAAAACGGCGGCCGGAGCGGGAGCGTTCCCCCGTTTTCCGACAGCGCCGCACAGATCAGCTTGCGGTGTGCATCGGATTTCGACGGGATCGCTCTGACCGTTCCGGAAAGCGCGGACGGTCTGCATACGATATTCATGCCTGACCCTCCAGTCCGTCCGCAAACAGCGCTTCGATCGCACTGATCGGGATCTTCTCCATGCGGCACCGTCCGATGCATTCCGGCAGAATTACCGTGATATCCGAAGCCGCAGCTTTCTTGTCAACTGCCGCGATCTTCGCCATATCTGCCGCTGAAAACGGGCAGACCGCCGGCAGTCCGACACGTTTGATCGTCCTGATAATCCGCGCAGAATCGTCACTTTTCAAAATGCCGCGCTTCTCAGAAGCCCGTGCCATAATCGCCAGTCCGATCGCGACCGCGTGACCGTGCGAGATCGAAAAATCGCTGAGCCGCTCGATCGCATGTGCGGGCGTATGGCCGAGATTCAGCAGCTTCCGCACGCCCTTTTCGTTCGGATCCTCCGTCACGATCTTCGATTTGTAGATCACCGAGCGAACGATGATCTCCTCAAAATGTTCCTCCGGCTGACCGTTTTCAAAGATGTCAAACAGCGCCGGATCGTCGAGGATGCCGTGCTTGATCGCCTCGGCATAGCCGTCGTGCAGTTCGTGTTCGGAGAGTGTCCGCAGCGTATCTGTATCGCAATATACTCCAACCGGCTGATGGAACAGTCCGGCGAGATTCTTGCCGTGCGCCAGATTGACCGCCGTTTTGCCGCCGACCGATGCATCAACTGCCGCGAGCAGCGTTGTCGGGAGCTGCACAAAGCGGATCCCACGCAGATAACAGCCCGCCGCAAAGCCGGTCAGGTCGCCGATCACACCGCCGCCGAGCGCCGCCGCAAGATCCGTGCGCGTCATTTTTGCCTCGGCGAATGCCTCCAGCAGCTCGCCCAGCACGGTGACGGATTTGCTTTCCTCGCCTGCCGGAACGGTATGTGTATATACTGAAAATCCAGCATCTGCGAAGGATTTCTTTGCTTTCTCCAAATAAAGCGGTGCGACATTGCTGTCTGTCACGATCATCACGCGGCAGGGCTTGATTCGTGCCGTCAGCTCTGTGCCGACCTGTGCAAGCAGTCCGCTCCCTGTCAGGATCGGATAGCTGCCGCCGGCTGTTTCCAGAATTTGTTTGTTCATTCGGTTTCCTCCTGCGGGGCAATATCAGCGGAGTTTACAATTTCCTTCAAAATATCGAAATCCTCGGATTTCAGAAGCACTGTCGTTTTGCGGTCGAGATTTTCCCGGTCATACAGCTCCAGCAGCAGCGCATAAGTCCTGGCCGCTCCCTGCGGCTTTCCGTAGTAAAAACAGAAGCCCCTCGCATTTTCGGTATCGAACGGATATCCCGCTCCGCCGACTGCCGGATAGATCGTTTCCTTCATGTTCATCAGATTGATGAAAAATCTCCATGTTCCGTGCTTATGATAATTGTATTCCTCCGGCGTAAAATTGTAGATCAGATCCCACATCTCATAGTTGTTCTGCGGTTTTTCGCGCCGGAGCCCGCGGCAGCCGCGGTCGAATTCCTCCTGCGTAAATCCGTCCTCGCCGATGAATTCAAAGCGCGGTTCATCCTGATCTATGAATGCGATCGCAACGCGCTCGGATTCGCTGCCGTCGGAAACATAAAGCCGGCTGCTCGATTCCGGATCATGGAGATGCGTCGATTCCGGAACCGTCAGCGATATGCCGAAGGCCGTCAACTCCTTGCCGTTCTCCGGCGTACCGTAGCCCTCAAAGGGATACGGCGTCAGCTTTGTATTGTAATACTCAAATTTGCTCCTTGCATAGATGATCGCCGGGACACCCGGAAAAAAGATGTAAAACAGCAGCGCGATAAGCAGAAATCCGCCGAAGATGCCGAGAAACCATTTCATTCCCTTGCTCATACTGCACACCTCAGTTTCCGCCGGCGGCTGCCTTTGCGATGCGTCCCTCGCGCAGACATTCGCAGAGCTTTTCGGCGTCATTTTCTTCGAGCGCTTCGAGATACGGCTTGAGATTGTCGATCAGGATGCGCAGCTCCTCCGCGAGATATTCACGGTTATCGAGCATCAGCTCCGTCCACATTTTTTCATCGAGTCGGGCAACGCGTGTCAGATCGCGGAAGCTGCCCGCCGAAAAGCCGCGGCGCTTCTGTGCGGTCGGCGACTTGACATATGCGCCGGAGACGATATGCGCAAGCTGCGAGGTATAGGCAATGATCCGGTCATGCTCATCGGGCGTGGAAAAGGTCAGATGCGCAAAGCCGATATCGGTGAAGTAATTCTTGAGCGTTTCGAGCGTCGGCAGATCGGTATTCGCATCCGGCGTCAGGATCATCGAAGCGCCGTCAAAGAGCGAATCAGTCGCATTGACAAAGCCGCCCTGCTCCTTGCCCGCCATCGGATGCCCGCCGATATAGCGGAAGCCGTTTTCCTCAGCAATTTTCGCCATTTCCCCGACGACAGCGCGCTTGACGCCGCAGATATCGACCAGCACGCATTTTGCTCTGCCGAGGATCGCCGCATGGTCGCGTGTCCACTGCAAAGCCGCGCCGGGGCGCAGCGCCGTGATGACGAGATCGCATTCCGCGAGCAGCTCATCCGTCAGCGCCTTGTCCATCGCGCCGGTCATCCGCGCAAACATCATGACCTCCTGATCGAGGTCGTAGCCGTAGACGGTGTGCAGCGTGCGCGATTTCGTTGCCTTTGCATAGGAACCGCCGATCAGTCCCAGACCGATAATTGCAATATTCATGGTTCGTCCTCCCTGACAAAAATGTCCTGTGTGCGCGCCGTGTTCATTGCCTCGATCAGTGCAAGGCTGCGCACATCCATTTCCGTCCACGCAGGCCGGAAGCCGGCTTTCACCGCATTCCGCGCCGATGCCAGATTGCACCATGCGCAGCAATAGAACGGCACCTTGTCCCGATCGAGGATCTCAGCCGCGAGCCGGCTGGTCAGCGCCGCCGCAATGCCCTTTCTGCGGTATTCCGGCAGTACGTCAATGCCGATCTGCCACATATCCGCGCAGTCCGCAGAGCAGCCCGCAAGTCCGACGAGCCGCCCGCCGTCATAGGCGCCGACGCCGAGCATATCCAGCTCCGCGCGCGGTTCGCAGAGCGCATTCGACCACTCCGGCAGATACAGCTCCGCGAGATCCGGCTGTGTCAGAACGCGCATTTCATAGCCGCACTCCAGCGGTTTCAGGATCTCGACATCCGGCAGCCAGTATTCCGAGGTCAGCGCAATGCCGTACCCGAGCGGCCGGAGCGCCTCGTGGAGCATATGCATATGCGGCGGCTCAAAGGTATGGATCAGCGGGTATTTCGCCAGATAGTCCTCAACAGTCTCCCGCAGCGCCGGTGCAGCCGCGCAGACGATATTGCTCCCGTAGCTGACGAAATACGCCGCATAGGGCAGCTTCAGATATTTCCGGGCATCGGGCGATTCCGCCGCTGTCACGACAACCGGATGCGTCCGTGCAAAATCCGCCGGACTGCACCCGAGGTCAACCGCAGACTGCCGCATCGCCGCTGCAAGAATCTCACTGTTTGTCATGTCATTCCCTCCGCGCGGCACATCAGCCGCATCCGCTGTGCTTCGTTTGCGGCAAAGCCGAATTTCGCGTAGAACGGCATTTTGTCGGGCATGGCGCATAATTCCACGGCAATGTCCGTCCCCGGAACGCCGTGTGTGCGGATAAATGTGAGCATCGTCTCAATCAGCATCCGCCCGACGCCGCGCCCCTGATAATCCGGATGCACGATCACATCTTTAATATAGTAGCACAGTCCGAAATCACCGATCATCCGCGCCATCCCGACAATCCTGTCGCCGTCATAGACAGCGGCGCGGTAAATGCTGTGCGCGAGTGCCGCCGTGACCTGTTCGCGGGACGGGCAGCCGTCCCAGACCGCATTCCACAGCAGCATGAACGCATCGGCATCAAATTTGTTTTCCCGTATCTCCATATTATGCCTGCATGAAAGCGTGCAGTCCGTGCAGCTTCTTTGCGAGTGCATCGAACGCCTCCGGCTTGATCGACTGCGGGCCGTCGCAGACTGCGTGCTCCGGATCATTGTGTACTTCGATGATAAGGCCGTCCGCACCCGCCGCAACTGCCGCCGGCGCGATCTTCGGCACCATCCACGCCTTGCCGCAGGCGTGAGACGGATCGACGATCACCGGCAGATGCGTCAGATGCCGCAGGACAGTCACCGCGCCGATATCGAGGATATTGCGCGTATAGGTCTCGAATGTGCGGATGCCGCGCTCACAGAGGATGACATTGTGATTGCCGCCCGCCATGATGTATTCGGCGCTCATGAGCCATTCCTCATAGGTCGCGGAAAGGCCGCGCTTCAGAAGCACCGGCTTTTCCTGACGGCCGAGCTCCTTGAGCAGCGAGAAATTCTGCATATTCCGCGCACCGACCTGAATGATATCGACATCTTTGAATGCGGAAAGATGCTCCGCGTCCATGATCTCGGTGACGATCGGCAGGCCGGTCTCCTCGCGGGCGATTTTCAGCAGCTCCAGCCCTTCGAGCCCCATGCCCTGAAAGGAATAGGGCGAGGTGCGGGGCTTGAACGCGCCGCCGCGGAGGACGGTCGCGCCGCTTTCCTTGACCTGCTTCGCGATCGCGACGATCTGCTCCTCGCTCTCGACCGAGCAGGGGCCCGCCATGAGTGTCAGCGTGCCGCCGCCGATCTGTGCGCCGCGCACCTGAATGACAGTCGGCTCCGGATGGAATTTTTTGTTCGCGTGCTTATAGGGCTCCTGTACGCGCTTGACATCCTCGACGATCTCCAGTGCGGAGATCAGATCGGGGTCGATCGCGGCGGTATCGCCGACCAGACCGAGGATCGTGTGCGACATACCGACGCTCTTGTTGACCTCAATATGCTTTTCCTCCAGCCACGCGATCAGGCTTTCGAGCTGCGCGGGATTCGGATTCTGTTTTAGTACTACGATCATGATGATTCTTCCTTTCTATTTTCGGAGGGTGTGGAATAATCGGTGCGTTACGCATTCAGCGGTGCGAAGGATCGGTGAATGGGGGAAGACACCCCCTTCGGGGTTTCTTCCCCCAAGCCCCCATTTTCCTCGCTTTTGGAAGGCTGGGGGATTCCGCACTCTGCGGAGTGCGGCTTAGGGCTCTGCCCTAAGAACCCGCAAGCTTTTTGAAAAAAGCTTGACCAAAAACTTTGGATGACATCGCCGGATGCGAATGATAAATCCCAATCGGACACTCCCGTTTCAGATTCGCACTTGACGAAATCCGAAAAATACGGTATGATATATGTATGTGCGCATTCGCGCAGAACAATTATAATGAACGGACGGTTTTGACTATGGCAAAGCAAAGCAATCAGACACAGACCGGCGGCTTCGGCTCGCGGGTCGGCTTTATCCTCGCGGCGGCAGGCTCGGCGGTCGGTCTCGGCAATATCTGGCGCTTTCCGTATCTCGCAGCGAAATACGGCGGCGGCATCTTCCTGCTGATCTATCTGATCCTCGCCGTGACCTTCGGCTTTTCGCTGATGATCACGGAGATCGCGATCGGCCGGCGCACCGGCAAAAGCGCGATCGGCGCATACTCCGCGCTGGACAGGCGTTTCAAGCCGCTGAACTGGCTCGCCGCACTCGTCCCCGTCATCATCACGCCCTATTACTGCGTGATCGGCGGCTGGGTGCTGAAATATCTCTGTGTCTTTACGGCAGGAGAGCTCGGTGAGGCCGCAGCCGGCGACGGCAGCTTTTTCGGCAGCTTCATCGGCAGTGCCGGTCAGCCGACGCTGTTTTTCCTGATTTTCCTGCTCCTGACTGCCGTGGTCGTCATCCTCGGCGTCAACAAGGGCATTGAGCGCATCAGCAAGATCATGATGCCGCTGCTCGTCCTGCTGACGGTCGGCATCGCGGTCTATACACTGACACTGGACGGCGCAGCAGAGGGACTGAAATATTACTTCCTGCCGAATCTGAACGGCTTCACCTTCGGGACATTCCTGAAAACAGTCGCCGCCGCAATGGGTCAGCTGTTCTATTCCATGTCCATTGCAATGGGCATTCTCGTGACATACGGCTCGTATATGCGCAAGGAGGATTCGCTGGAGCGCTCCGTCCGGCAGATCGAGCTGTTCGATACCGGCATTGCGGTGCTGGCGGGCATGATCATCGTTCCGGCGGTTTTCGTGTTCTCCGGCGGCGATGCATCTGCGCTGAACAAAGGCCCCAGCCTGATGTTCATTACGCTCCCGAAGGTCTTCCAGTCCATGACGGGCGGCCGGATCGTCGGCATTGTATTCTTCCTGCTGGTCGCGCTCGCCGCGCTGACCTCCTCGATCTCGCTGATGGAGACCGTCGTTTCGATCATCATGGAGAAATTCGGCTTAAAGCGCACACCCGCCTGTCTCATCACGACCGGCGTCTGCATTGCGCTCGGAATGCTCTCCGTGCTGGGATACAGCGCATGGAGCAATGTGACCGTGCTGAAAATGCAGTTCCTCGATCTGTTCGATTTCATCAGCAACAATATCATGATGCCGATCGTCGCCCTGCTGACCTGCATTCTGGTCGGCTGGATCGTGAAGCCGAAATATGTTGAGGATGAGGTGATGATCAGTCAGCCGCATTTCCGTGCGCGCGTCATGCTTTCGGTCATGCTGCGGTATGTCTGCCCGGTCTGCATGATCGTCATTCTCCTGACGCCCTTTGTCACGGATATCTGATTCAGGAATATCATACAAACAAAAAGCGCTTACAGTCCGGCTTTGACTGTAAGCGCTTTGCGTTTCTATGAGTGTCACAGAACCGGGCAGCCGCCCTTCCGGATCATCCCGCGCAAATGTTTTCAGCCAAACCGAAGCAGACCTTATCCGCATAATAGATAAAGCCGTAAAATCGGTATGCAGCTGTAAACATATCACTGCTGCGGTACATGGCGATGCCGCTTCCTTTCTTCCCTGAATTGTTATCATTATAGCACAATTACAGCGGAATTGCAACCGTCAAATTGCACAAAGTTTTAACGCGTTAAACCATGCAAGAGCCGTGGACGGATACCGGATCACTTTTTATCGGTCATTCCGAGAATATAATCCGTACTGGTGCCGTAGAACTGCGCCAGCTTGATGATGATCTCGACCGGAACGGTACGCAGTCCGCGCTCATATTTGGAATAGAGCGACTGGTCGCAATAGAGGTATTCGCAGATCTCCTTCTGCGTTTTGTCATTATCTTCACGAAGGTCTCGTATTCGCGGGAAAAACAGCATATTTCACACATCCTTTCAATGCGATTTGGAATCCATTTTTATATTCGTCCTCTTTTATATATTATAATAGGATTATCGGAAAAAAACTCATAAAATGGACAAGACGGCCTAGTATTCGTAGATTTATACAAGACAACTGTGCCGGATTTGTGCATGACGGAGATTTTTCGGAGTTCGTTTGCATTTTTAGACAATACGTACTATAATATGTATAAGACATATTGTCTAACGCAGAAAGGAGAAGAAAATGGATACTATGCATATGAACGCACCCGCAGGCGCACAGACTGCCGGCCCCGACAGCATCCGCTATGCGCTGGAAAAGCGGCAGGAGTGCCGGACGCTGCAAAACAATATCCGTTCGCTGGAGCAGGAGGCCGAAGACCTCAATCACGCAGCGAAGCCCGATCCGCTTGCAGGCTATGATTACAGCCCGCTCTGGAAATGTATCGGCGGAATGGCTTCTCCGTTTGCCGCGGGTCTGATCGCGCTGCTCTTTCTGGATGCCAAGGCCTACGGTGTTTTCGTCTTTTTCCTCGCGGTCGGTGTCGCCTGTGTCTTTCTGTTCCGCTGGAGCAGGCAGAAAATGAATGAATACACCACGGAGATCAACCGCCTGAAAGCGGAATCCGAAACAGACTGGCAGATGTTCCTGATCGAGCGCGACGACAGGCTCCGCCGGATTCAGAGCGATCTCGAAACGCTCCGGCGGCAGATCACCGCTGCCGCGTCCGAAACGACTGTGCCGTATCTGCCGCAGCAGTATCAGTCCGACGATGCGCTCAACATCATTTACGGCGAGTTGATGCGCAATCCCGGCATCACGATCCAGCAGGCGATGTATCAGTATGACCTGATCCGCCAGCAGCGGGAATTTACGGAAATGCAGCAGCGGCAGCTTGCGGAGCAGCAGCGCAGTCTCCGTGAGCAGCAGCAGCAATTCTACGAGCTGCAAAGAGCGCAGCAGGAGCTTGCCGCAGAGCAGAGCCGTCAGCAGCGCGTCACGGTGATCGAGCGGCACGAGGAAGGCTCCAATCTCGAAAAGGGACTGATCGCCGGCGGACTGCTCCTCGGCGGCCTTGCAGCCGTAAAGAAGATCGCTGATGAAATGTCCAAGATGAAATAAGCCACCATATACCATTTGTAATATCTTACCCGGTTATCCAAATCTGTATAATCTCCGATTCGTGATACTGCACAGCCACGCACAAAATTTTTGTGCATTCGTACAAATAAATAAAATCATGCTTTCATTTAAGCGCCGATTCAACAGTTGATTGCACAAAATCACATTGATTCGGCGCTTTACTTATGGTATAATCATTATAAGCGGAGCCATGCCGGTTCCGCCGTATATTTGTATCATTATTATTTTGAGAGGGGAAATCAAAATGAGAAAGGGCAATCTGCGGCTTCTGGCAGCCGCTGCGGCAGCCGTTACGGCACTCGGCGCCGCACTTCCGCTCGGCACACTTCAGGCATCCGCAGCCACAAAGAGCATTGCGGACACTATGACATGGGGCACGCTCCGCATCGGCGGCGGCGGCTTCGTCTCCGGCATCGTGACCGGCAAAAAGGTTATGTATGCCCGCACCGATGTCGGCGGCGCATACAAATACAACTACAAGACCGAAAGCTGGGATCAGCTGCTCGGCTTCATCAACGATTCCGACCGCGGTCTGCTCTCCGTCGATGCAATGGCGGTCGATCCGACCGATGATGATACGGTCTATTTTCTCTGCGGCTGCGCATATTTCTCCGCAGAAAAGACCGTCATTTTCAAGACGACCGACGGCGGCAAGACCTTCAAAGAGATCGACGTTACGAATCTCATCAAGGTCATGGGCAACGGCCACGGCCGTCAGTGCGGCGAAGCGATTGCCGTCGATCCGGACAACCCGAAGGTCATCTATGCGGGCGGCGATGTGACCTCGAATGAAAAATCCAAGTCCGCGCTGATCAAGTCCACAGACGGCGGCGAAACATGGGCGCCGGTCGAGGGCTATGATGCGCTCGGTCTGTTCGACAGCACAACAAAGTGGCCGACATGGACGGACAACATCGTCCGCTGCGTCGCGGACGGCGAATATCAGACGCAGAACGGCGTTGCGGCGATTGCGATTACAGGCGGCAAGGTCTATGTCGGCACATCGAAATCCGGCACGGCGAATGTTCATGCCGCATCCACGAAGGATGACAAATTCTCGGTGCTCTCCAAGGATCTGCCGACGAATTTCTACCCCTCGCGCATCAATCTCGATCCGAACGGCGACCTGCTTATCACCTATATGGCGGGCATCAATTTCGGCGGCGCAAACGGCGGCGGCTACCGCTACCATCCGGCAGACGGCAAGGTCACGCAGCTCTTTGAAGGCGCAGGTCTCGGCTCGATGTGGGCGGATCCCTCCAATCCGGATCATATGATTACCAGCACCTGCGGCAAATTCGAGGATCAGGAATGGCAGGAGTGGACGGATGAGCACGGCGCAACATGGGGCGATCAGTATTACCGCTCCTTCGACGGCGGCAAGACATGGCAGAACTTCACGCCGGGACATTCTATGGGCTGGCATCAGCCGCTTATTGCTGATTATCTTCAGGACGGCGGCTATGACTGGATCCGCGATAAGGCGATCCACTGGTCCGGCACCGTCGTGACCGATCCGGTCTATCCCGACAGAATGTGGATTACCTCCGGAAACGGCGTATTTGTCTGCACGAATGTCTGGAGTCAGGATGATGCTTCCATGGAGAATGCGAAGCTCCCGACCTACACCTTCCATCCGGACGGCATTGAGGAGGTCGTTTCGCTCGATTTCGTCAGCACGCCGGACGGCCTGAATCTTTCCGCGATCGGCGACTATGACGGCTTTGTGCATGAGGCGGTCGATCAGATCGGCCTCCAGTACAAGCCGAATATGGGCAGCACCTCCGCGATCGCAGTCTGCCCGCAGAATACCGATGTCTGGGCGCGTATCGCCGAGGGCGACAACGGCAGCGGATACTATACGACAGACCGCGGCAAAACATGGAACGCATTCACCGCGGCGACCAAGGGCGGCAAGCTTGCGATCGCCGAGACCGCAAAGGGCAAGTACCGCGTATTCAACACCGGCAAGGATGACGGCGGCGTGTCCTATTCCGATGACTGGGGCAAGACATGGAGCAAGTGCGAGGGCATCCCGTCGCAGTACGGCTCCAAGCCGACCATGCTGCTCGTCGAGCCGGATGATCCGAATACCGTCTATGCCTATGCGACCTATTTCAACTCCTCTTGGCATTATTCCAAGCCCGAACCGACCGCTGAGGATGCGCAGTACAAGATCTGCGTCAGCACCGACGGCGGCAAGACCTTTACCTCGACCGATGTGTGTATGTATGACCAGTGCGACAGTGCCGGCAGAATCGGCTGGCTCGGCAAGGGCGAGCTGATGCTCGGCGGCGGCTGGTACGGAATGTACCGTGCATCCGTCAAGGACGGCAAGGTGACTGTCACAAAGGTTGACGGCATCAGCTATTGCAAGACGCTCGGCTACGGCGCACCGGAAAAGGCCGGCGGCGTCAATACGATCTATATGTACGGCAAGCCGCTGGAAAGCGATCCGGAGGGCATCTACCGTTCGACGGATGCCGGCAAAACATGGGTCTGCATCAATACCGATCATCTTTACGGCGGCACCGGCAACGGCAACTATCTGGTCGGCGATATGAAGACCTTCGGCAAGGTCTATATGTCTACGGTCGGCTGCGGCATCGTCTACGGCGAGCTCAGCGGCACAACACCGCCCTCCACGGAGCCGAAGGAGACCGAAACGACCAAGGAGGACAAGACCGATATTCTCTGGGGCGATGCAGATTGCAGCGGCGAGGTCGATGTCAACGATGTCGTCCTGATCGCACGGTATGCCGTCGAGGATGAGGGTGCCGTGATCTCCACAGAGGGCAAGACAAATGCCGATGTCACGCATGACAATGCCATCCAGCCGGATGACGGCGAGAAGATCCTGAAGTATCTTGCAAAGCTTATCAAAGCGGCGGATCTTGCAAAGGCATGATCTGACGATACAGTAAACCGGAAAGCGAACGGAAACGGACGCTTTCCGGTTTTTCTTTGTTCATGTGCATGGACACGATCCGTTTTTTCACTTCAGCACTTGACCTGACGCCGAACTTGTGGTATAATAATTCCTGTGAGCCGGCATATACGGATTCTGTATTTTGCCGCTCCTTATGCCCCGATAGCTCAGTAGGATAGAGCGGCTGCCTCCTAAACTTTCCACCGGGCGATTGCCTTTTCTGTTGTTTTTTATGATATGTCCCAGTACCTCAGCTGGATAGAGGATCCGCCTCCTAAGAGTACTTTTAACCACGCGATAATCTGTTGTATATAATTATAAGCCCCGATAGCTCAGTAGGATAGAGCGGGTGCCTCCTAAGCACCAGGCCATCGGTTCGATTCCGGTTCGGGGTGCTTGATTATGGCGAAAATGCGTGGATTACGCATTTTCGCCATGCTTCATTTTAGGGAGCTGTTGATGGCGAAAGCTGATTTGGATAAACCCATGGACGGCTCTCTTTATTAGAGCAACATCGTTCTAATTTCGGCTGCTGTTCTCACTGGGTTATAGAATTCTTCAAAGATTCTTCAAATCGGTTTAAATTCGGATTATATATTCTAATGGTTCTATATATTTTATTTAGCATTGTTTTTTTTAGGATTGTCTTCGGCGTTTGAAGATTCAGAGGAGAGCACATCCAGCTTTTTCATGATTTCTTTTTGCTGATCCGCCGCAAGTGAATGGAACAGATCCATGAGCTGATCCGGCGTTACCTATTGTATATTAGCTTGCTCGGCAGCTTTGGACTCTTCTTCGGTTTCCAACGGATCGAATACTACTTTGTCCAGCTTCCGGGCAATTTCTTTACGGTGCTCTTCAACAGGAGATAAATAAATTCGTGTGAGCATCTCAGGCGTCGAATGTCCCATATTGGCCTGTACTGCCTTGATGTCATTACCTGAAACGGCCATTTGAATCGTGGCGCCTGAATGCCGCAGACTGTAGAGTTGAACCTGCTTAAGCGAGCAAAAGGATACATACTTGTTGAACCGTTTTGTCATAAGCTCATCTGTATAAGGGCGTCCATTCTTTTGATGGAATACGAGATTGAAATCCTGATAGACACCCTTGTACTTCTTCTTATACGCTTCGTCCTGTGCTTTTTGAATAAGCAATCTGCGCAAAACATAATCAGGAATAAAATTATCTCAATCGCTGCGCTCTGTCTTGACTTCTTTCAAAAACAATGACGTTTTGCTATTGGGAACTTCATTTGGAAACTGAAAATGAATGACTGTTCCAGTACGGCGAATATCCTCGAATGTCAATCGTGCAAGCGAACTTCGGATATTTAGTTTACCAATCGTATCATGCTCGGGCAACTCGATGTCACTCCAGCGTAACCCGAGTATTTCGCCCGATCTTAATACGCAAGCACACATAAAGCCGATAATCAACTCCAATTCACGATCAGGACACTTGCGCAGCGCTTCTTGAACTTCCTCAAGAGTCCACTGCTTTCTCTTGAACGGCTTTTCTTTGGGCAACGAAACTTCATTAGCCGGATTCACTTTTATCACTCCTAACTGAACTGCATACTTAAAGGCCGGACGAAGAATTTTGTGAATTTCCTTAATGGTACGAGCTGAAATATTTGGGTTGTTCGGATCTCTCGGATGAATTGACGGATGGTTCTGTAGATCTCGATAATATAACTGAAGATAAGGCGTATCTATGACATCCACGGTATCATCGCCAATATATGGGTAAATGTAGTTCTCTGCTAAATGCCTGTTGGAATAGGCAGTGCGAGCTTGCCATTCCCCATCCATGCATTTCTTCTCCATATATCTTTCGATCAGATCTTGGTTGGTCATGCTGCCGGATGACGCTGTATTAATATAGTGAAGCGGCTTATTTGTTGAATAACGAGGCTTTTTATAAATTACCCCTTTGTCCTCTGCTTTTTGAACGAGGGGCAATAATTCGTTCGCTTCATCTTTGTTTTTGCATTTGTGCCAATGCTGTGGCTTTTTGCCTGAATGGAGAAGCTCGTATTCTTCATCGTGATAGGTTTGTATGACATAGTATCGGCTTTTCTTTTTCAGCTTTTTTTCAAATACTGACGCCATATTTGTTACTCCTGCGTGCCGAAGGCATAGGCGAAAAACGAAGATTTTTCGATCAAATATGTGCGATTAAACAGAATCACCCGGAAAGGCTTATTAGTTTCGGCAGCCTGCTTTGCCATATTGTAAACGGAAGCCAAACTGACGCCAAGGATACTTTGGCATTCCTCAACACGCATAAAAGCACACTGATCGGATTTTGGAACAGTTTTGCGTCTGTGGTCCGGCTCCATCGTTTTGGATTCCGGAATGATGGGTATGCTGTGCCCACTCAAATCGTTACAAACGATGACACGCCACGTATAGCCTACGGTGTTTGCTCTCTCAACGAAGGACTCAGCGAAGCCTTAGGCTATTGGCATCAGATGCATGATTTGTTGGCTCAGGGACAAATTTTGGAAGAGGAATACAGGGATTGGCAGGATGCATTTCCACTCCAGTATCAGATTGAACAGCGAGATGATTCTGTTGAAAAGACGGATGAGGAAGCTTTTTCACAGCAATCGGATTCAAAATTGGGTGGGCGATACAGACGAAAAGGTCTATTGAGAATTCGTACTTATGAAGGCCATCTTATCGTTATGAGAAACGGCACTGAAATATCAGAAGAACAGCTTGAACGAATTTGTAACTATGTTAATTGTTCAATGGAGTATCTGACTGATGACGGCAACATTCAATTTAAGCCCCAAAAGGCTCCTTCAAAAACTATCTCAACGGACAGAGAAATACTGTATGATATTTTGGATATAATGGATATGAATGCGGATACGGAAATTTTCCGCATTGTACAGATTCAGCTTTCGCGTATTGTGCTTTATCATTTAGCTCAGAAAGGCATTGATCGTGAACAGTTTCGATCCAAATGTTTTTTGCGTGAAAAAATGGATTTTTTGTATTTTGGAAAAAAGCCACTTTATAATACCTCGTCCCTAGGATTCTTTTATTCAGAACTAGCTGAAATTCGAAATCATACAGGTGTTTCCTATCAGGAAATGTTTACAGGGATAAAATAAGCCGAGCAGTTAGTTAGATTCTGAAGGGGGATTATATATGACACCCGAACAAAAAGCCCGTCAAAAGATTGATGCCTTTCTGAAAAAGTCCGGTTGGTATGTTGTTTCGAGGGACGAGTATGTGCCTGCAACAACATCTGCCATATGCGAGGGACTGATGAGTGACAACACCGAGAGTGATTATCTGTTCTTTGTTGAAGATAAGGTCATCGCCGTTCTGGAAGCAAAGCGTGCGGAAAATTCGCTGGGCGAAGATGTTGCAGATCAAGCAGAAGCATATGCGCAGCATCCGCAGGATTGGTACGGCACATGGGTTGACGGCATGATTCCCCTTGTTTACCTCTCAAACGGTGATACTCTCCTTTTCAAGAATCTGCTGGCAGGTGATACCGAATACGCTGAACTGTCAAAGATCCTGCACAATCCTGCCGCGATCAAGAATGACCTTGAGCAGAAGCATCAGGGGCTTGTGAGGGTGTTTATTGAAAGCTAGACATAATCGAAAACAGAATCCTCGTGCATGAAATATTGTTTGTTCAGTATTATTTTATAGGATGCTCCATAATATTATTAATCGGAGGACGTATAAATGAGAACAGATTTCGACACAACTGCAAAGATTGTCAGTTTGATTTTGAAAGCGTTTGGTCTCCCAACCGGCTTATTTTCAATCGTTTCAGATGTTACTTCAATTGGAATAAAGATTGCAAAGCAAAATAAACGTTCAAAAAAAGAATGTTTCATTCAAGAACTTGTGAAAAGCGTAGGTAAAATCACTTGGAACGAAAATAATTATGAAGATGTTAAAGAAAAAGTTTTGGTTACTTTGGCAGATGAGAAGTGCTTTTCTGCTAAACGAATATTGCATTATTATAAACGAGAAAAAGACTACAGTATTGAACTAACAGAAGAATTGTATGGCAAAAGTGCTGAGACAGACCCATCTGCTGAAGAGTATCAGCGAGCAATGGAACAGATTCTTGCTCCTGTGTATTCTAACTTACCGCTTCTGGAAGTGGCTTCTAATGCGGAAGAAGCTATTTTGGGCAAGCTGTATTCCTTTGAAACTCTTGCCAAAGAAAGAGATTCCATGCTTGAAGCATTGAAATACAAGGATTCTTTCGCGGAATATATTGATAATGCTGAACTTCCACGCTTTTTTGATAAACAAGATAATGTATTCAGCTATAGAAGCTCTCAAATCGGTTTCTATGGAAGAAAACGTGAACTTGATCGATTAGGTGTTTTTGTAAAGCAACCCAACATTTCAATTTGGGGGATTGCTGGTCCCGGAGGGTGTGGAAAGAGCAAGCTTGCTCGCTATTTTGCGATTAAAGAAAAATATCATAGACAGCCAGTTTGGCTTGATCAGGCCGCTTTTTCGCAATTATGTAGTCGATCAGAATGCAATTATCCCTCACCGATTTTGTTTATCTGTGACTATGCAGCACAATTTGAAAAGCCTTTGATAGAACTGGTTCAGATGCTAAGCAAAAAACCGATTGATGCAAAAATACTGCTGTTGGAAAGGCAGCCAGTATGGTATACTAACTTTCTGAATAGTTCTGAAGCGTGTGAAATAAATGAATATGCTTATTTAAAGGAACCGATAGATTTGACAAATGCTGATTTATCTGATGATGATAGCGAAGCCAATGAAGTGTATTCTAAAATCATAAAGGATCTTGCTAAAAGTGAACATCCATCTAGTGAAAATCCGGCCGTTAAGGAAAAAAACTACAAAAAAAACACGTTAAATCAAGATGAATGTAACTATATTATTAAAACGGCTAAAACACTTTCTATTAATAAACAACCTGTTCGCTGTTTGTTTCTCTTATTAGTTGCCGATGCCTATTTGCGAGACGGGACTATTACAGAACTGGATGCAGATGCACTGCTAAAGAATTATTTTGATCATTCTGAGACAATAATCTCAAACCGATATAAGAGAACAGAGGGCGCAAAGGATAAACTTATAAGAGCTGGATATAATATTCTTGCTTTTGCAACAGCCTCTGATGGAATTAAATTGGAAAATGAGCCATCAGAAATATGTGATAAATTGAAAATAGTAGATAGGCATTTTGGGGGAGATCCTAAATCAATAAACAGTTATTATAGCGATCTAAGTGAAGTTATAGAAGATGGTACCGTTTCTCCGCTGAAGCCAGATCTGATTGGAGAATTCTTATTTTTAGCTGAATGGAACGAACATATAGGTGATGAGAAAAAAAAAGAATGGTTTTCCACCTTGATTCAACAAGAATATGGTCGTACTTTTTTTTCACGTTGTATAGCTAACTGGTTTTCAAAAGCCAGTACGCTTTATGAAAAGCTTTGCAGTAAAAAAATGGCTGAGAATTCTGTGGAAAACACCTATTACGCTGAGGTCATATACAAAACTGTTTGTGAAGCTAACTCTGATGAGGAACGTCAAAAATATTTGGATGTGCTAAAAAAATGGGTCGCTGATAATCCCTCTCTTTATTTATCGCAGGGGTTTATGGATATATATATAAAGGCGTTGCTTTTCAGAGTGGAAAAGGCACAAGGAGATGTTTGTATGGCAGGACCTATAAGATCTCAAGTTGATTTTTCTCGTGAATACCGATATGAAGCGGAGGTGGAAGTAAGAGTATGACTGAGTTGATTAACGATTCTATATTTAACGCATATCAAGATAAGACAGAAGAAGAACAATTACTTCTTGCTCAAACGGCAAATAATATTGCGCGTGTGTATGATTCTCGATGTAACTATGATGAAGCGTTAAAATATTATCAAAAAGCTCTGACAATCCGTGAAAAAGTGCTTGGCACGGAGAATCCAGATATAGCCACGACTTACAATAATATCGCAGGAGTCTATCAAGCCAAGGGCGACTATGACATGGCATTGGCGTTCTATGAAAAAGCTCTGGCAATCCGTGAAAAGGTGCTCGGCACGGATCATCCATCTACAGCCACGATCTACAACAATATCGCAGGAGTCTGTCAAGCCAAGGGCGAATATGACAAGGCGTTGGCGTTTTATCAAAAAGATTTGGCAATCAGTGAAAAAGTGCTTGGTACGGAACATCCGGATACAGTCACGACCTACAACAATATCGCAGGA
>DGSY01000040.1 GCA_002394125.1 Ruminococcus sp. UBA4350 | reverse complement strand
GCACCGCAGTTCTCCAAGCGCTGATTTTTCTCAAAGCGCACATTCTCACAATATGCATTACAGACAGCCTCGCAGAGCGATCTGCGGGGCTGTTTTTGTATCGGTCTCCGGTCAAAAAAACGGGCGCACCCGAAGGCACGCCCAATGGATCGGTATGGTTCAGTCGCTGACTGCGATATAGTCGGTGTACGGCATTGCTTTCATCAGCTCCGTAATCGCCAGCTCGCTGTCATACTGCACGGTCAGATGCATCGCCGGACGGATATCCGGCAGCGGATCGGTGACCGTCAGCCGGCAGACCGCCGCGGTATTCATGCGGTATTCCGGTTCGGTATGCTTTGCGTCCGGCGTTTCCAGCGTGATCGTCGCATAGACCTCGCCGCCGCGGATCTCCACGGAATTGATCGTGAAATCGCCCTCTCCCGCCTGCATCGGCAGGATGAGCAGCAGATTATTCCGCTCCGGATCATAGATATCCTCCTGCAAAGCGCTGTACTGCGCCTGCATTTCTGCATATTCCGCTTCGCTGCGGACGACCGTTGCCGTCGGTGTCTCAATGGTTCCGTCTGTGCGCATTTCGAGAATGCCTTCGATCAGCACATTCCGCGTATTCCGCGCCGCCGTCAGCCGGATCGTGCGCGGTGTACCTGCCGCTTTCATGAAGCCGCCGCCGTCGAGGGATTCGTCAAGATTCCATGCGTCATAGTGAATGCGTTCGATCTGCACATCGCGGATTTCCGGCACGCTGCCCCGCGGCACCATGAATGTCCATTCGGTGCTTGCCGTATACTGCGTCAGGTCGATGCCGTGTGCATCATAGTATTCGTGGAGCGTCAGCGAGAGGATGCCGTCCTGCGAGACGGAAAGATCCGTGACTGCGGTCTTTGCGGATACATCCGAGACCGGCAGATTCAGCGTGATCAGATCGCTTTGCGGCTTGCCCTCTGTGTTTTCCTTTTCATTCAGGATGATCGCGCCCTTCGCCAGCTCTGCCGTCGCTTTTTCAAGCGGCTGCGGACTGTTCGTGACCTGTGTCAGCAGCGGATAAACGGTATTTTCCGGCATTGCCCGCAGCGGTGTGATCGTCTTGGAGCCGGCGACGGACAGAAATGCATCCTGCCGCTCCGGAAGCGATGCCCACCAGCGCTCCGGATCCGCAGCGATCAGCTGTTCATCCGGCTCCTGCGCGGAAGCAAACGCCGTCAGGGAGACATCCCAGCCGGTGAGATCGGGGATCGTGCCGTCCGGCACAGAGATGAAGAAATACGCATTTTTGCCCTGCCGGTCGCGGTACTGCTCCGGGATATCTTTCATGAGCGCATCACTCACGGTGTAAAGGCTGAGATCGAGATGCAGATATCCGTCCGCCGTGACCGTGCCGCTCTGTAAGCCGGGATACCATACGCAGTTCGGGGGCAGGCGATCCTCCGGAATGCCGATGAAGATCAAATCCTGCGCGGGCTCCTCCTCGGCATTGTCCTTGCCGAAGGAATGCGCCTGCTCCAGCCATTCCGCGGTGAGATGCTCGCCGAGCGAGGGATGTGCCGCCTCCTGTGCCTCGCTGCCGGTCAGATAGGGCTTTGCATCTGCGGCAGTGCGGATCATCCGGACTGTCAGGCCGTCCGGCAGCGGAATATCGTCGCCGAAATAATTCGACCAGAACCACGCGCTGAACGGTTCCGTCGGAAATGCCGCGTCTGCCGTCCGGACTTCGCCGCTCTGCGCCGCTGTCCGCAGGAGATATTTCTGCCCGCAGACCGTGCCGCTGTATTCGGCATAATCCGCATATTGCTGCACTGTGATCTGTGCATCGGTGATCTGCGGCAGCGTGTTCTTCGGCACCGAGCAATACCAGTAAAACCGGTCGTCCGCGCCCGGCAGAATGCTGTCATCGGACTGCTCATTCTGATTGAGTGCGCTGAATTGCAGATCGAGAACGCCGTCTGCGCGGAGCTGTCCGGCACTGAGTCCGATCTGCCAATAGGCATCCGGATCAATCCCGCAGAACAGGATATCATGCCCCCGGAGCCATTCCGCATTCAGATAACCCGACATTGTAAACTGCGCATTGCCGTGCGAGAGTGCGTCAATGAACGGCTGCGCGTCCTCCATGCTGCGGATGACCTCTGTCATGCCCTCCGGCGGAACGGCGATCTCCGTGCTGTGTGAGCCGGTGAACCAGCCGCATTCAACCAGCGGGACAGCGTTTTCCGGCTCCCATGTCACCCACAGTTTCTTCGGGCAGGTCATCACCCAGTCGAGATACTCCTGCGTGGATTCGAGATACAGCTGGAGCTTTGTGCGGCGCTCCGAGGGCGCTGCATCGGGATCACCGGCCGCGCTCCAGTTTTCCCTGACATCATCGGGGATCCCGCCGACATAGTGTGCCGGAAAATCAAAGCTGACCGTTTCGATATCCGGCAGGCTGTCCTTCGGCACCTTGCAGTAATAATAAATACTCCAATCCTGATCCGCTTGGCTGTCACGCCGGAAACCCTCCGGGGGATCCTCCAGCAGCAGATCGGAGAATAAGACATCCAGCGAGCCGTCCAGACGGTACTCCGCACCGCAGAATTCCCGCTGATACAGACCGTCGGGCATATTTCCGCCGGCCGGATATGCAAAATACAGCACATCGTATTCCCCGAAGGTTTCCGCATTCAATCCCTGCGAATCGAAAAAAGCCTCATCATCTCCGTCCGGGCCGTACCCGTCAGTCGCATCTATGAGCGGCTGAAGATCGTCCATGCTGCGCAGAACCTGCACTGCGCCCTCCGACGGCACCTTCGGCGCAGAGGAATTTCTTCCGCCGAACTGCGCCAGAACCTCCAGCGGCACCGGTTCCCGCACGCTCGTTTCCGCGAGCATTTCCGCCGGCGTGTGCTGTTCTGCAATATCCGGTGCGGACTGCTCGGCAATCTCCGCCGCCGGACTGCTGACCGCTTCGTTTGCGCTGCGGAACGCATCTCTGCCGACCGATACGCCGATGACCAGCGATGCCGCGACTGCGGTGCCGATGCCCGCCGACCATATGCGCAAATGAATATCTTTCCCGTGCGTGCGCGACATGACCGGTTCGGTCAGAGGCGCACGGCTTTCCTGCCATTCATTGAATTCCGCGCGCAGATCGTCCGGCAGCTCGCCGATCGCCCTGCTGATATCACGATCCTTCATAGTAACCCCTCCTCCTTCAGATAGACCTTGAGCTTTTCCTTTGTTCGTTTGAGGATCATCTTGATCTTGCCCTGTGAAGCGCCGTGCTGTGCGGCGATCTCGCTGATCGGGAGCATCGCGTAATACCGCGCCAGAAAGACCATGCGGGCTTCCTTCGGCAATGTCCGGAGAAACTGCATCACCGCATCGTGCAGGGCGGTCTCCTCGACCTTTTCTTCAATATTCTCATCCGATGCCAGATACGGTGCGAGGGTATCGAGATCCTCCGGCTTTGCAGCGCCGCCGCGCTTTTCCGCCTGCTTTGCAGAAAGGCGGTCGAGTGCGAGATTCCGCGTGATGCCGGAGACAAACGCCGTCAGGGAGCGCGGTGCCGCCGGCGGTATCGAATCCCAGAGCTTCATCAGCACATCGTTCGCGCATTCCTCGGCATCGCGTTCGTCGCCGAGAATGCGGAACGCAACGCTGCGGCTGAGCTTGCCGTAACGCTGCTCTGCGGCCGCAAGCGCGCGCTCATCGCGGTCACAGAACATTTGCAGGAGCCTTGCTTCTTCGTTCATAGATCGGAGCCCTCCTTTCGGGATGTTCTGAATGCCCCTTCACTATATCTGACGGATTCCGGAGCGGAAAGGTAACAGATATCTGCATTATACTCCGCAGGCGCAGGCTTGTCAAATTTGGAAATGCCGGAGGAGATTGTATTACGCTTCCGGCGATGTCATCTAAGGCAACACCGCACAAAGCCCGC
>DGSY01000121.1 GCA_002394125.1 Ruminococcus sp. UBA4350 | reverse complement strand
TAACGACGAACGGGGCAAAATCAGCCAAAAAGACGCGTGTTAGGCTTAGTGTCAACACGCCCTAAATTGATTTCAGAACAGATGATATGATTTCTGCGCATATGACAGCAGGACAAGTGAATATACCCACTGCGCCCGTCATGTTATTATTGGCGGGCGTTCTGTTACAATCAGCTGCCGAAAAGAAAGCATCAGCTAAATTTCGACTTACTACAGGCTCTCCGGTACACGAGTATTCCAGTTTATACAGTGCAGTTATTATTGTATATTTTTTCAAAAATATATTGACAATATACATATTTTATGCTACAATGTAAATAGTATTTCTGCAAACCGACTATCCTGCTTGATATGAAAGGGTGATTCTATGTCGCTGACAAAACGCTTCGCATCATTGCTTGCAGCAGCAGTAATGATACTGATTGTCTGCTTCGGCGGTATCCGTTTTCCCGATCTGCACGCAGCAGCGGCGTCTGTGCCTGTGACGCAGCTGCTCCCGGAGGAAGAAAACGCCGTTCATCAGACAGAATTTGCTGTGGATTCGGATCCGTTTTCGCTGCCGGATTCCGCCGGCATCCCGGAAGCGGCTGTGAATGCCGAGGATACACCGATCTTTACATCGGACATTTACGAGGTGACGGTCAACCGTTCCCGCGGCGAGATCGCGACGGTAACACTGACCTACGGCAATATCTGGCCTGCCGTCGGCAATGTGTTCATCCGCGGCTATGATTCAGAGTCGAATCCCGTCGGGTGGGAATTCGGGAAAGCGGCCGGATGCAGCCGTGAGATCGAGATTTACGGCAGACGCAACGGCGGATATTCCCTGCATTTTGAACTGATCCAGGAAAGTACGGATATCGTTCTGAATGATCTCTATATTTATGTGCGTGTGACAAGCGATACACTGGAATTCTATTCAGATGCCGACCAGATCACGCTGAACAAATCCCGTGAGGAAACAGAGATCATTACTCTGACCTATGAGAATCTGCCGGACGGTGTTGACACTGTCTATATCCAGTCTCAGCACGGCACAAACCGGCTGACTTCACTGGATCTGAGCGGTGAATGGTCGGGGAATTCATTCTGTGTGCCGGTCACGGGCTGGAAAAACGGAACCGAGGATCTGACATTCCGCCTGATCAATTACGACAATGACAATGTGCTTGCAGAGATCACTGTCGCAGTCAATGTCACCGGTGACACATTCGCCTTCTACCCGTCACAGAATCTTGTGGAGATCGTGCGGGAGCCGAATGCAGGCGCAAGTGTACGGCTGAACTATGAAAACCTGCCAGAAGGTGTTGATTCCGTTTATATGCGTGTGAAGCACGGGGAGAATCCGGTCACGGAGGTCGATTGGGGTGACTGGATCGGCCATGCAGCAGATCTGTATATTTCACCGCTTTGCAGCGGCTCGGAGCGCCTGACAGTATTTCTGATCAACAGTGAGACCGATCTGGCGCTTGCAGAAACCTACATTGATATCCGGATCACCGGCTCCGAGCTTGAATTTTATGCAACAGCTTCGGAATTGACGATCGACCGTTCCCGCAATGCAACACAGACGGTTTATCTGGTATTCGAGAATCTTCCGGACGGAACCGGCCCGGTCTATATCCGCGCATCTCACGGGACAGTGCGAAAAACCGACTGGGAATGGGGAAGCTGGGCATCCAATATGCATGATATCACCTTCCGCGGGATCGAGGACGGTACGGAAGCTGTGACATTTACGCTGATCGCATCAGAAACCGAAACGCCCCTTGCAAGCTGTACGGTCACGCTGAATGTCATCAGCAGTCAGGTGCAGTTCTACGCATCTGCGGATGCGGTCACGATCAACGGTGCAAACCGCGAAACGATCTTTATTACATTCGCCGGCGTACCGGAGTCAGTTAAGCGGGTTACTGTGCGAAGCCTGTCTGATAGCTATCAGTCATTCGGTTATGAATGGGGCGAATGGGACGGTGCAACCGTTCCTGCGATCCTGACCGGCCATCAGAACGGAACAGATTATTTCTCTCTCGTGCTGCTAGACAGCGAAACGGAGGATGTGCTTGCATCTCTGCGCATTCCGGTAACAGTGACCGGCAGCGATGCGCCGGAGCTGACGGGCAGCGGCTTTGTCTGGGGCAGGGACAACTGGAATTTCTGCAACAGCTCGCCGGACTATTTTGGTGATTCGCGATACCGCGATCAGATCTCGGAGCCCTATCTCTCTCTGCTTGCCTCGAATCTGACGAATACCGAGTACACCGTGATATTCAACGGCTATTACTATGGCGGAGAATGGCAGGATGCATGGCTGAACGAACAGTTCGGCGGTTCCTGCTACGGAATGTCCTCACTGATCCATCTCGGCGTAAACGGATTCTTTGATTATTCGAGCTGGGATCCTGCCGCAAAATGTATTCATGACTTTTGTTATCCGGTCGAATCCATGCGCCTCAGCTCGCTCATCACATATTATCAGATGCTTCAGGTCAAGGATGCAACACAGAATGTGATCCGCACTGTCAAGGTGCAGTCGCACGAGCAGAATATCAAATCCATTCTCAGTGAATTGGATTCGCACGACACGGTTCTGATCTGCTTCCAGCAGCCGGACTGGGGCGGTCATGCCATTCTGGCGGTCGGGAAGGAAAGCGGCAGCTTCTTCCGCTCTGAGACCGGCGTCACCTATCAGGGACGGATCCGCATTTGTGATCCGAATTCCTCTGCAAGGCAGTCCGATGACCATGATATCTATTACCGGACAGATACATATGAATGGATGATCCCGTGCTATTACCGCGGCGGCATTTCCTCGGCATTCGGCGCAAGGATCAATTATATCGGTACGGATGTATCACTCATCAACAACGGCGGTCTGTTTGATGCGCCTGCATATTCAAATGCTGCGGCGGGCAGCTTTGCCAGAATGGATATGGCTGCGGTCTCGGAATCGCATTATCTCGCCAAAGTGAAGCGGAGCAGCGACGGCATCACTAGTATGGCGATGGGAAAGGATGATATCATCACGGATGAGAGCTTCCGTCTGCGCGGAACCGGCGAGGGCTCTGCCGGTTATCTGCTGCGGGACATCGAAGCTGCATATAAGGTGCATCAAAACATCGCAGAGCCGCTCAGGGCGACTATGGACTATGATCCCGTGACACTGAGTATCAGCGCGGATGCCGCAAGCGATGCGGTATTCGATCCGGACGGCTACACCGCGTTTTCCGGTGATGCTTCCGATTTCTGCTTTGCCATGACATTTGACGCAGACTATCCAACGGACTGGTTTTTTATCGGTGTATCCGGCGAGCAGGCGGAAAAAGCCTCGCTGGAGCAGGTTCCGGAGGGCTATATCCTGACTGCGGATCGGATGCAGAATATCCGGGTTACGGCAATGAACCGCACAAATGAAGCGGAGACTGCATTCTCATGTGATTACGGATCGGTGCTGATCTATGAGGTCAATCCGCAGACAATCGGCATTGCGGCTGACACGAACGGCGACGGCGTTTACGAAACACCGATCGCACATTCCGACATTCTCATGGGCGATATGAATTCCGACCGCCGGCTCAGTATTTCGGATGCTGTGCTGATGCAGAAGGTCTTAACAGAGGATGAAAGCTTTTACGATTCCAGCAGCAATACAGTCCGCTATGCAGATATGGACGGGGACGGCTGCATTACGGTGCTGGATATGAAGCAGATGCTGCGGCTGCTGACATGATCCGCGGTGATACAACTGAAATACACAAATGCCCGAAGGAACGCACGCCTTCGGGCATTCTGTTATGTATCGCGCCTGCCTGTCCGAATAAACCGGATCAGTGCTTCAAGATTGTCAAAATCATCATAATCACCGATGATCCCCTCACGGTGATAGACGATCCCTGCCTGCTTATTGCGTTCGAGACAGTCAAGCAGATGCGGAATACCGTATCTGCGGGCAAATTCGGCAAACGCCCGCGCCTTGATCTTGTCAGCGTACAGTCCCTTGCGGCATTCAGCAGGCTCACATTCATAGCATCCGCGCAGACCTTTTTCGATGACGCATTTGCGATTTTCGCACCATTCGGCATCCCTGCACCATGACAGCTCCAGAAAGCCGTCGCGCTTGCAGCCCTTGCAGGTGACATTCTCCGAACAGAGACAGCAGGCGAGGCCGCATCTTGCAATTCCCAGCTCACGCTTCATTTCTGCGCTCCTTTCTGATTGTATACAGAGAAAAACGGTGCTGTTCCCGCTTCCGAAATGATGCATTCGATCTCCGGTGCGGCATCGTGCAGGATCTTCTCAAAGAGGTGTACGACCGGTACCTCTGTCTCAAAGTGGCCGCAGTCAAAGAGCGTGAAGCCGCGGTTCTGCGCCTCTGCCCATATGCTGTGCTTGCAGTCGCCGGTGATGAGCGCATCGGCTCCCTTTTCGATCGCCGCAGAGATCAGATCGCCGCCGCTGCCGGTACACCATGCGATCTTCCGGATGCAGTCGGCATTCTGTCCCGCATAATAGCGAAGCGCACCGCAGGAGAATACCGATTGCAGCTTGGCAGCGAGCGATTCTGCATCCAGCGGAGCGGAGAGCATTGCCGTCCGGCCGAGCGTTCTGCCGCCGGGCAGTTCCTCCAGCGGCTGACGGTCAGTCAGTGCGATTTCCTTTTCAAGCAGATCACCGGCGAAGTCATTAAGCCCGCCTTCGGCAATATCTAGACAGGTATGCGAGCAGATCGCGCCGATGCCGTGCCGGACAAGATGCCAGACCGGATGCGGCGGCATGACTGCGCGCAGCGGATCCCAGATCACAGGATGATGCGAAAGGATCAGGTCAGCGCCCTTTTCGGCGGCTTCTTCGACGACCGGAACCGTAATATCCAGCGTCAGCAGAATGCGGCGGACGGTCTGTGCCGGATCACCGGCAAGCAAGCCGGATTTGTCATAGGATTCCTGCAATGCAAACGGCGCATAGGCATCGAGAATATTGTAAATATCGCGGATCGTCATGCTGTTCCCTCCGAATCCGGCCGCAGCCAGTGATTGATCTCTGTAATGAGCCTGCGGACAGCGGCGCTTTCCTCGGTCTGACCGGCTTCTTCAAGCCCGTGTGCCTTTGTATGCAGCCGCTCCTGAATGAGTGCGATATAGATTTTCGTCAGCGGATCATTCCGGCGGAGCTTCCCGTAATAGGTTTCCGCTTCGGTGACAGGCACGGTCTCGCCGGTATAGCAGGCCTGCATGACCGTATAGACAAGGCTGTCCTTGACGGCGGTTTCCTTTGTGACAGCAAAGCCGTTTTCGGCGAGCCATTTCCGCAGAACCTCCGCCTTTGTCATCGGTTGCAACACGAGATTGACGCCTTTTTTTATGAATTCGGCAGACTTTGCAGCGAGAATATCGCGGATCGTTTCACCGCCCATTCCGGCAATCACAACATCGGTGATGCCCTTCGGATTGACGCGGTCAAAGCCGTCGGAAAGAACGAGCGTGACATCATCGGAAACGCGGAAGCGCTTCAGCGTTCCCTTTGCGCTGTCAAGCGGCCCCTGACGGATATCCGTCGCAATGACCGCATCTGCTTTGCCGGCTGAAATCAGATATGCCGGAAGATATGCGTGATCGGTGCCGATGTCGCAGACCCTTCTGCCCTTGAGCATTGAGGCGCAGCACAGCAGCCGCGGAGAAATCGGAATCATGATGAAAGCCTCCTTTTTGTGGACTTTCTATAATTATACCATAAACGGTTGCATTTTGCAACCGATTTTGCTATAATAAATGAAGATAGCCTGTTATCGGAAAGAGGAAAGAAAACGGAGGAAAGAGAAATGAAAAAAGGCTTGCTGATCGGCGGCATTGCTGCGGCTGCGGTCGTGGCTGCGGCGGGGATCCTGTTTTGGCGCGCCAACAGTACGGAATCCAATTACATCAAAATGCATCTGGACGGAAAGCTGTCGATCCCGAAATCCGAGACGGAAAAATATGACCTCAACGGGGACGGCATTATCAGCAAAGCGGACTATATCCGTGCGAAGCTGAATGCGGTCTTTTCCGGCGAAGAAGCGCTGTATCCTGAAATCTTTACGGCATTCGATGCAAAGCAGCTTGGCAGAAGCGCATTTCACGAGGATACCGGCACGGCATGGTACAGCCTTTCGGCAAGCGGCATCGCATTCAGCTTCCGCGGCAAGGAATGCCGGATCGCACTTACCGCGGATTCCGCATACAGCATGGAGAATGCCGCTGCAAGGTATGCGGTTTATCTCAATGAGGAGCTTGTGACCGATGCGCTGCTGAATCAGCCGGAGGACACCGTGACACTGAAAAATACCGGCAGCGAGACCGAGCCCGCAAATGTCCGGCTCGTGAAGCTCTCCGAATCGGCATCCTCGTCGCTCGGCATCTCTTCAATCATCGTCTATGCCACAAAGGATACGCACGACCAGTATCAGCATGATATTTTGCAGCCGGAGGAAAAGAAGCCGCATCTCATTGAGTTTATCGGTGATTCGATCACCTGCGGCTACGGCGTAGACGGCGAATACGGCAAGGATTCATTCTGCACGGCAAATGAAAACGCGATGAAGTCCTATGCATACAAAACTGCCGAGAAGCTCGGTACGGATTACAGCATGGTCAGCTACAGCGGCCACGGCATTATTTCCGGCTATACGAATTCCGATCAGCCCGCAAAGGGACAGCTTGTTCCGAAATTCTACGGTCAGGTCGGCCACTGTTCCGCCGTCATCGAGGAGCGTCACAAGATTCAGGATGACAAGTGGGAGTTCAAGCGTCAGCCGGATGTGGTCGTCATCAATCTCGGCACGAACGATGCAAGCTATACAAAGCACGATCCGGCGAAGCAGAAGGAGTTTGCGGAGGCATATACCGAATTCCTGAAAACGGTCCGCGAAAAGAATCCGGATGCGGCGATCGTCTGCACGCTCGGTATCATGGGACAGGATCTCTGCGACGCGATCGACCTTGCTGCGGATAATTACAAAAACGAGACCGGTGATCTCGATGTCCGTGTTATGCGGTTCGATGTGCAGTCCGAGGCGGACGGCCTTGCCGTTGACTGGCATCCCTCCGAAAAGACATACGAAAAAGCTGCGGATAAGCTCAGTGCGTTCATCCGCGACTGGATGGGCTGGTAAACGGAGGCGCATATGGAGAAGGAATTTCTGTCAGCGGCGGAGATGAAAACGCGTCTCCTGCGCGGGGATTTTGATGCAAGGCTGATGCAGTTTTACGGCACATCCGGTGACGGCCTGACGCCGTACCGCAGACGCATCGCAGATGCGGCGGACTGCTTCACTGAAAAATACGGTGATCTGCCTGTTCGGGTGTTCTCAGTCTCAGGCCGGACGGAGCTGGGAGGCAATCACACCGATCATCAGCACGGGCGCGTGCTGGCGGGCGGCATCAATCTCGATATTCTCGCGATCGCGGCAAAGACAGGCGGGAACGAGATCCGTGTGCAGTCGGAGGGCTTTCCGGAGGACTGCATCGCGCTCGGCGATCTCTCCGTACAGCCTGATGAGAACGGCACATCCGCCGCGCTGATCCGCGGAACGGCCGCAAGGTTCGGACAGCTCGGAAAGCCGGTGCAGGGCTTCTGTGCCTATACAGTCTCGGATGTGATGAAGGGGAGCGGGCTTTCATCCTCCGCCGCATTCGAGGTCATGATTGGAACAATCTGCAATGATTTCTTCGCTGATTCGTCATTTTCACTCGCAGAGACCGCGATGATCGCGCAGTATGCGGAGAATGTATATTTCGGCAAGCCCTGCGGCCTGATGGATCAGATGGCCTGCGCACTCGGTACCGTTGCAGCGATCGACTTTGAGACAGAGGGCAAACCGCAGTGGGAGCAGATCACGCTGAATCTCGCCGAAAAAGGCTATGCGCTCTGCATCGTGGACAGCAGAGCCGATCATGCCGATCTGACCGATGAATATGCGGCGGTGCCTGCGGAAATGCGGCGTATCGCGGCATATCTCGGAAAGGATGTGCTGCGGCAAACCGATGAAGTGACATTCTGGGAGAAGCTGCCGGAGCTGCGGCAGGCCTGCGGTGACCGTGCAGTCCTGCGTGCGATCCATTTTTACGGAGATAATGCCCGCGCCAAATCACAAGCCGATGCGCTCCGCAGCGGTGATTTCGATGCGTATTTGCAGCTTGTGCGCGAATCGGGCAGATCGTCCGTATCGTATTTGCAGAATATCTCGCCCTGCGGCAGACCGCAGTCACAGGCCGTTGCGATCGCGCTGGCAGTCTGTGACAGACTGCTCGCCGGAAAGGACGCTTACCGCGTACACGGCGGCGGATTTGCCGGAACGGTGCAGGCCTATGTGCCGCTCGCGGAGGTCGATGCATTCCGCAGGGAAACGGAGCGCATCTTCGGCGCGGGCGCGTGTTATGTATTACAGCTCAGGGAATGCGGTGCTGCCGCGCTCTGGGACAACAGGGGAGGAACAGACTGAATGTTGCTGAAAGAGCTTGAAAAATGGATTGCCGGAAAGCGTGTCCTGCTGCTCGGCTTTGGCAGAGAGGGCAGAGCGCTTTACCGCAGGATCATACAGACCGGCGGATTCTCCGCGCTCGGCATCGCAGATGCAAAGGAGATCGCCGATGCGCCGTCCGGTGTCACACTGCATTTCGGTGCGGATTATCAGAAAGCCATGCCGGAGTATGATATCGTATTCAAAAGTCCCGGCATCGTGCTGGAGCCGGACTTGCAGCCCGAAAAGCTGCCGTGCCGTGTCACATCGCTGACCGAGCTGTTCCTGACAGCGTACCGCAGTCAGTGCATCGGCATCACCGGAACAAAGGGCAAATCGACCACCTCGTCGCTGCTGTATCATGTGCTGCATGAAGCCGGTGTCCCGTCCGTACTGGGCGGCAATATCGGCATCCCGACGGCGGAGCTTTATGAGCAGATCACGCCGGAGACTGTCATCGTCATGGAGATCGGCGTACACCAGCTCGAATATAACCATGTCTCGCCGAAAACGGCCGTATTCCTCAATCTCTATGAGGAGCATCTTGACCACTACGGCACATTTGAATATTACGCATTCTGCAAGGAGAATATCTACCGGAACCAGCAGCCGGGCGATCTGCTGATCTGCGGAGAACCGTCGCTGCCTGCTGACGGAGACTGCGCAGCGGAGGTCTGGCGGCTCGCAAAGGATGACCGCAGTGCAGATGTCTCGCTGCTCGGCGGCAATACGATGTATTTCCGCGGCGAGACCTGTGAGATCCCGCAGGACATTCAGCTGACCGGCGAGCATAACCGCTATAACTGCGCGGTCGTTTATGCGCTGGCAAAACGGCTCGGTCTGACCGATGCACAGATCGTCAGAGGCATCCGGAGCTTTTCGCCGCTTCCGCACCGGCTCTCGCTGATCGGCACATATCACGGCATCCGCTGGTATGACGATTCGATCTCGACCGCCTGCGAGACTTGCATCCAGGCGCTCAACAGTCTGCCGGATACCGATACAGTGCTGATCGGCGGCATGGACCGCGGCATCAGCTATCAGCCGCTGCTCGAATACCTCGAACATTCGGCTGTGCCGCATATCGTGCTGATGTCAGACTCCGGAAAGCGCATCGCAGAGGAAGCGGAGGCTTATCCGGAATCGCTCCGAAGCCGCATCATTCAGGTTTCCGATCTGCCGGAGGCGGTCGCGATCGCGAAGAATGTCACGCAGAAGGGAAAGATCTGCGTCATGTCGCCCGCAGCCGCGAGCTATAATGTCTATCAGAACTTTGAGAAGCGCGGTGAGCATTTCAAGCAGCTTGTCACTGCGGAAAACAATGACTGAAATGTGAAAATTTACGTTTACCTATTGACAAAATGCGGAATATATAGTAAACTAAATGTGTATGGGGTGTAAGCAACGGGATAGCTGTATCCTGCTGCCGGACTCCGGATTCTTAAATAAAGGCGGTTATCCAATGAATCTGATTGACAGGATTTTCGGTTCCTACAGCGAGAAAGAGCTTGCAAAAATCGAGCCGATCAAGAAGAAGGTGCTTGAGCTGGACGAGGAGTATCAGGGACTCTCTGATGCTGCACTGAAGGCAAAGACCACTGAATTCCGTGAGCGGCTCGCAAACGGCGAGACACTTGATGATATTATGGTAGAAGCACTGGCGACTGTGCGTGAGGCGGCAGACCGTATTCTCGGAAAAAAGCCGTTCCCCGTGCAGATCATCGGTGCGATCGTACTGCATCAGGGCAGAATCGCGGAAATGCGCACCGGTGAAGGTAAAACGCTGGTCGCCTGTGTCGCATCCTATCTGAACGGTCTGTCCGGCAACGGCGTTCATGTCGTTACGGTCAACGACTACCTCGCAAAGACACAGTCTGACGAAATGGGCAAGGTGCTGCGTTTCCTCGGCCTGACGGTCGGATGCATCATCCATGACCTCAACAATGATGAGCGCCGTGCGGCTTATGCCTGCGATGTCACCTACGGCACAAACAATGAAATGGGCTTCGACTATCTGCGTGACAACATGGTCATTTATAAGAAGGACCGCGTGCAGCGCGCTCCGAATTTCGCGATCGTGGACGAGGTGGACTCCATTCTCATCGACGAAGCGAGAACCCCGCTTATCATTTCCGGCCGCGGCGACAAATCCACCGAGCTTTACGAGAAGGCCGATAAGTTTGCCCGCACACTGACCTCTGTAACGGTTGTCGAAACCGATGACAAGGAGGATCAGGATGAAGCCTATGAGGATGCCGACTACATCATCGACGAAAAGGCAAAAACCGCGACCATTACACGCCGCGGCGTGAAGAAGGCGGAGAGCTACTTCAATGTCGAAAACCTCATGGATATGGAGAATATGACGCTTCTGCACCACATCAATCAGGCGATCAAGGCGCACGGCATCATGCATCTCGACACCGATTATGTTGTCAAGGACGATGAGATCATCATTGTTGACGAGAACACCGGCCGTATGATGATGGGCAGACGCTACAATGACGGTCTGCATCAGGCGATCGAAGCAAAGGAAGGCGTCAAAGTCAAGCACGAATCCAAGACGCTCGCAACTGTCACCTTCCAGAATTATTTCCGTCTTTACAAGAAGCTCTCCGGCATGACCGGTACGGCTATGACCGAGGAAGACGAATTCCGTGAGATCTACAAGCTCGATGTTATCTCGATCCCGACGAACAAGCCGGTCATCCGCATCGACCATCCGGATCTCATCTACCGCACAGAGAAAGCAAAATATGCCGCCATTATCGAGCAGATCATCAAGTGCCACGAGAAAGGTCAGCCTGTTCTGGTCGGTACTGTCTCGATCGACAAGTCCGAGCGGCTTTCCGAAATGCTCAAACGCCGCGGCATCAAGCATGAGGTGCTGAACGCGAAGTATCACGCAAAGGAAGCGGAGATCGTTGCACAGGCCGGCAAGCTCGGCGCCGTGACGATCGCGACAAACATGGCAGGCCGCGGTACGGATATCATGCTCGGCGGAAACGCGGAATTCCTTGCAAAAGCCGAAATGCGCAAGCGCGAGATCCCGGAGGATATCATCACCGAGGCGGTCGGCTATGCCGATACCGATGACGAGGAGATCCTTGCAGCGCGTGAGGTCTACCGTTCACTCTATGACAAGTTCAATGCCGAGGTCAAGGAAAAGGCTATAGATGTCAAGAAGGCCGGCGGTCTTTATATTCTCGGTACGGAGCGCCATGAATCCCGCCGTATCGACAACCAGCTCCGCGGTCGTTCCGGCCGTCAGGGTGACGAGGGCGAGAGCCGCTTCTTCCTCTCCGTTGAGGACGATCTGATGCGTATTTTCGCGGGCGACCGCCTCGAAAACATGATGGCGCGACTCAATGTCGAGGAGGATATGCCGATCGAGAGCAAGATGATGTCCAAGGTCATTGAGTCCTGCCAGAAGAAGGTCGAGGGTATGCACTTCGCGACCCGTAAAAACGTCCTCAATTACGACGATGTCATGAACACGCAGAGAGAGATCATCTACGGTCAGCGCAGTCAGGTGCTGGACGGCCAGGATCTTCATGCATACATCGTTGACATGATCAAGGAGCTGATCCGCACGACGGTCATGACCTATCTTGCGGACGAGGGCGACAAGTCGAACTGGAATCTCGTCGGTCTGCGCGAATACTTCATGGACTGGATCACCGTTCCGGAGGACTTTGAGTGGGATGACGAAAAGATCAATGCGACCGAGCGGGAAGATATCATCAAGATGCTCACTGACCGCACGCTTGCAGTTTATCAGATGCGCGAGAATTCGATCGGTCACGACGAGCTGCGCGAGCTGGAGCGCGTAGTTTTGCTGAAGGTCGTCGATACCAAGTGGATGGCGCATATCGACGATATGGACGAGCTGAAGCGCGGCATGGGACTTCGCGGCTACGCACAGAAGAATCCGGTCGTTGAGTACCGCTATGAGGGCTTTGAGATGTTCGATGCGATGGTCGATGCGATCCGTGAGGACACCGTCCGGCTTCTGCTGACGATCAAGCTTGCTGAGAACAGAGCGCCGCAGCGTGAGCAGGTCGCAAGACCGGATGCACCGAATGCCGGTGCGGGTGACGGCAGCTTCACACGTCAGGCAGCATCGAAGAAAAAGGTCGGGCCGAATGAGCCGTGTCCGTGCGGCAGCGGCAAGAAGTACAAATTCTGCTGCGGGATGAAGAACAATGGATAAGATTGAAATGATGCGGATCGCCGGGGAGATCGAGCAGGAGCTGCGGGGGCATATTCTCCCGTTCTGGCTCGGCCTCCGCGATGACCGCGGCGGATTCATGGGACGCATCACGCCTGATTTGCAGGCGGATCCGGCTGCTGACAAGGGAATGATCTATCATGCGCGGATCCTCTGGGCATTTTCCTCCGCGTATCTGAAATATCAGGATCCTGCATATCTCAGTGCTGCGGCACACGCCTATACATTTCTGCGCAAGGGATGGGATATCGAAAACGGCGGCTTTTACTGGACGCTGACAGTGGACGGCGCGCCTGCCGAAACGGCCAAATACTGCTACTGCAATGCATTCTGCATCTACGGTCTGACGCTCTATGCCGAGGCAAGCGGCGACATGGATGCGATGCAGCTTGCGGAGGATGCGTTCGACTGCATTGAAACGCATTTTGCAGAGCCGAACGGCTATATCGAATCCTGCACTGCTGACTGGCAGCCGCTTGAAAACGATCATCTTTCCGAGCATGATCTTCATGCGGCAAAGACCATGAATACCACGCTGCACCTGATCGAAGCCTATGCGGAGCTTTACCGCGTCTGCGGCAAAAAGAATGTTGCTGCGGCTCTGCGGAAGCTCATTGAGCTTTATGCTGACCGGATCTATCTGCCGGAGAAGCAGCAGCTCGGCGTGTTCTATGACAGTGAGCTGAATCTGATCGGGGATCTCTATTCCTACGGTCACGATATCGAAGCAAGCTGGCTCGTCGATCATGCCTGCGACTGTCTCGGCAGCAGCAAGCTCACCGGCAGGCTCCGGAAGATCGACTTTACCCTTGCAGAGCGCGTCAGCCGTGAGGCTTTCTATGACGGCGCATTTCACAACGAATGCTTTTCAGGCGAGACCGACCGCACCCGTGTCTGGTGGGTACAGGCGGAAGGTGTAATCGGCTGCCTAAATGCAGCACAGTCTGCGATGAACTTCGGTGACAGCGGCAATGCCGACCGTTACCTGAATCTCGCCGCAGCACTGTGGAACTATATACAAAGCTACCAGATCGACAGGCGCCCCGGCGGAGAGTGGTATGCCGAAACAGATAAAACCGGTCAGCCGCTTTTCAATACTGATACGGCAGGCATCTGGAAATGCCCGTATCACAACACCCGGATGTGTCTCGAAGCGATCCGGCGCATTCATTTGATTTTTGGGGAAAAATAAGGCAATGCCGACATTTTGAAGGAGGATTTTTATGAAACAGAAAGGGCGTTTCCTGAAAGCTGCACTCTGTGTCTGCCTCTGTGCGGTCATGGCCGGTACCGGCGTGATCCAGGCAGGCGCGACCGCGGGCGAGGATCCGGGAACAGTTGACGATTCGGAAAAGACATTTCCGGATCCTGACAGCTTTTCCTACGACAATGTGGATGTAGACTTTGCAAGAGGTCTGCAATACACGATGACATTCTATGATGCCAACAAGTGCGGCAAGCGCACCGGCGTTCTGGAATGGCGCGGCGACTGCCACATGGAGGATCAGCACATTCCGCTGAAGCAGTACGGTGAAGACTTCAAGGGCATCAATCTGCCGAATGCATGGATCGAGGAGCACAGAGCAGAGCTTGATCCGGACGGAGACGGCTGTCTCGACTGCGAGGGCGGTATGCACGATGCCGGCGACCATGTCAAATTCGGTCTGCCGGGCTCCTATGCGGCTTCTACGCTCGGCTGGGGCTATTACGAATTCCGTGAGGCATACGAAAAAACAGGCAACAAGGAGCATATCGAGAATATTCTCCATGCTTTCTGTGATTTTTATCTGAAATCGCTCTACTACGACAAGGACGGCAAGCTGCTTGCTTATGTCTATCAGGTCGGCGAGGGCAATATCGACCATAACTACTGGATCTGCCCGGATCTTCAGGGCGAGCATATGCTTGATTTTGCAAGACCGGCTTACCTCTGCACCGAGGAGAATGTCTTTACGGATGCGACAGCAGTCGGTGCCGCTGCATCCAAGACGGATGATCCGGAATCCAATGCTGCAAAGGCAAAGGCCAAGCAGACCGATTCCCGCGCATCGGATATGTGCGCAGGCGCAGCCGCTGCACTGGCTGTCAACTATCTGAATTTCAAGGATACCGAGCCGGAGTATGCAAAGCAGTGCCTCAAGGGTGCGAAGGATCTCTATGAGATGGCTGTTGCATCCCACGAGGAGGGCGAGGACAACAAGGTTCTGACGCTGGGCTATGACGGCGGCTTCTACACCTCCAGCTATGACTTCGACGAGCTCGCATGGGCAGCTGTCTGGCTGTATTACTGCGCCTGCGACGGCGATATCTCCGTGCGCAATCAGAAAGCCTATGACAAGTACATCGTTCCGATCATCGCGGTCGATGAGACTGTGTCCAATGACAACGACGGTCACCCCTACACAGGCTACATCAAGCGCATCATCAAGGATACTAACAACTGCTGGAACAACATCTGGGTTCACTGCTGGGATACAGTCTGGGGCGGCGTTTTCGCAAAGCTTGCTCCTGTCACCAACATTGAGCGTGACTGGTACATCTTCCGCTGGAACTGCGAATTCTGGTCGGGCATCACACATCTGGATCCGGGTCTTGTTGACACGATCTGGAATAAGGAATTCAAGTGGGATACTCAGCCGCAGAAGCCGGAATCGACCGACTTTCTGAAAAAGACACCGGCAGGCTTCTCCATGCTGAATGAATACGGCTCCTGCCGCTACAATACCGCTGCTGAGCTTTGCTGTCTCGTTTATGCGAAGGAAGCAAAGGATCACGAGAAGGCGAATGATCCGATGCGCTTTGCTGAATGGTCAAAGGGTCAGATGGAATACATCATGGGCAAGAACCCGATGAACCGTCCGTATATCGTCGGCTGGTCCGATACGGCTGCATCGCATCCGCATCACCGTGCCGCACACGGCTCGAAGGATCTGAACATGGATCATCCGGCAACACAGGTACACATTCTCTGGGGCGCTCTGGTCGGCGGCCCGGATGCCGGTGACTGGCACCGTGACATCACGAAGGACTATGTTTACAACGAGGTCGCTGTTGACTACAATGCTGCTGTTGTCGGCGCCTGCGCAGGCCTCTACTACTTCTACGGTGATGAGACCATGCAGAGTGAGGAGAACTTCCCGCCTCCGGAATCCAGCTACAAGTCCGAGGAGGAGCTCCGCGAATTCGTTTTGAATGCAGCAGTCGGTCAGGATAACAGCCGCTGCTCGCAGATCCTCATTGCGTTTACGAATGAGACACTGCTTCCGCCGCGCTATCTCAATGAGGTCAAGATCCGCTACTATTTCAGCATCGCAGAGCTGCTCAAGAAGGGTCAGACCGTCGATGATCTGACTGTCGAGATGCAGTATGACAAAATGGCTGCGAATACGCAGAATCAGTACAGAGTCAAGACCGAAATCGTGCAGTATACCGATGACGGCGACTGCTATCTTGAGCTGACATGGCCGGACTACAAGTTCTATGGCGAAATGGACTATCAGTTCGCAATCGTCGCTGACAAGCAGGACGAGGAATATAATAATATCTGGGATTCCTCCAATGATTACAGCCGCATCGGTATGGCTTCCGAGGAAGAGCTCGGTAAGTCGCTGAATGAGTGCCCGGAGGAGAATCAGCGTCTGACCATGTATGTGGACGGCGTTCATGTCTGGGGTACTGCGCCGGAGGGCGCACCGGAGCCGGATGCATCCGATATCGGCAGCAAGAGTGTCACATGGGGCGATGTGGACTGCAACGGTACAGTCGATGTCACTGACGTCGTGTTGCTCAGCCGCTGGATGGTTGAGGATGAAACCGCAGTCGTTTCCGAGCAGGGCAAGCACAATGCAGATGTCAAGAATGACGGCATTTATGACGGCGAGGATACTTCCAGAATTCTGAAATATCTCGCCAAGCTCATCAAGTATTCCGTACTCGGCACAAAATAAAATGCATTCAGCGATGCATCTGCACGGTGCATCGCTGATCCTTTTTCAGGAGGTCAATATGATTCCACTTGCAGAACGCCTGCGCCCGCATTCCATTGACGATATGGTCGGTCAGCCGCATCTATTTGCACCGGGCAAACCGATGCGGCGGATCATTGAATCCGGTCAGGTACCGAACATGATCTTCTACGGGCCGTCCGGCGTCGGCAAGACAACGCTTGCACGGATGATCGCCGATCAGACGGATATGTCCCTGCACAAGCTGAACGGAACAACGGCCTCCGTCGGCGATATCCGAGAGATCCTCAATGAAACTAATTCGCTTTTTGCCTCAAACGGCATTCTGCTCTACCTGGACGAGATCCAGTATCTGAACAAAAAGCAGCAGCAAAGTCTGCTGGAATACATCGAGAACGGCAGTGTCACGCTGATCGCATCCACGACGGAAAATCCGTATTTTGCAGTGTTCAATGCGATCATCAGCCGTTCCACGGTGTTCGAGTTCAAGCCGGTCACGCAGGAGCAGATGATCCCGGCAGTCGAGCGCGCATACCGGTTTCTCGCGGAGGAGCAGGGGCGGGAGATCCGTTATACGCCGGAGATCGCCCGCTATATCGCGCTGGGCTGCGGCGGCGATGTGCGAAAGGCGGTCAATACCGTTGAGCTTTCCGTACTTGCGGCCGAGGAGCGTGACGGTATTCTGGAGATCACGCTCGACAGTGTGACCGCATTGACGCAGCGCAGCAATATGCGCTATGATAAGGACGGCGATCAGCATTATGATCTGCTCTCGGCGCTGCATAAATCCGTGCGCGGTTCGGATGAGAACGCCGCGATCCACTATGCTGCGCGGCTCATGGAGACCGGCGATCTGCTGCCGCTCTGCCGCCGGCTGCTTTGCATTGCGAATGAGGATATCGGCCTTGCATACCCGATGGCGATCCCAATCGTCAAGGCGGCGGTCGATACGGCCTTGCAGCTCGGTATGCCGGAGGCGCGGCTACCGCTCGCGAATGCTGTGATTCTGCTTGCCACAGCGCCGAAATCAAACAGTGCGTACATGGCTGTCAATGATGCGCTGACAGATATCCGCGCCGGAATGTCCGGTGATTTCCCGCGTGCGCTTCAAAATGTTCATTTCGACGGCGCGGATGCCGCGGTGAAAGGTCAGCATTATCTCTATCCGCATGACTATCCGAATCATTGGGTCAAGCAGCAGTATCTTCCCGATACGATCAAGGATCGTGTGTATTATCATCACGGCGACAATAAGGCTGAGCAGGCTGCAAAGGCATACTGGGATAAGATCAAAAATGCATGAGCATCAAAAACTGCCCTGAAGTGCGTTTACTTCAGGGCAGTTCGCTTATCCTATTTTACACAGATCCAGATGATGAGCGGGAATGACAGCAGCGAAAACAGCGTCGAGAGAAAGATTCCCTCGGATGCGAGCTTTTCGTCGCCGCCGTATTCCGTTGCAAAGAGCGATGTGGTATTCGCGACCGGCATACAGGCCAGGAGCAGGAGCGTCGGTGCCAGCACCGGATCGGAGATCGTCGGCTTGATGATGAGCCAGAGCAGCAGCGGCAGCATGGTCTGCCGCAAAACCACATACACGGAGAGCCGAATATTTGAGAACAGCTCCTTCCATTTTATGCCGGAGAGATTTGCTCCGACCAGCAGCATCGCGATCGGGGAGGTGAGGCCGCCGAGCGTATTGCAGGTGCTTTCGATGACCTCCGGCAGATGAATGCGCAGGACAAAGATCAGAACGCCGAGCGCAGTGCCAATCACCGCCGGTGTCAGCAGCAGCTTTTTCCACGGAATCTCGCGGAGCTGCTGCATGAACGAGCCGCCGGAGCCCGACGCGCCGCCCATCAGGATGACGCCGTATGTATACACAAAGATATTGAACACACTGTTCAGGATCGCAGCATAAAACAGACCTTCTCCACCGTAAACAGCCTGCACGACCGGAAATCCCATAAAGCCGACATTCCCGAAGATCGTCATGAACAGATACAGCCGCCGCTCCTGCTTCGGGATTCTCATTGCGTATACAAAAATAAACGACAGCGCGATCAGTGCGATATAAAAAACGAACGACACAAGAAACAGCATCCCGACGGATACGCTTCCGGAGCCTTCCGTCTCCAGCGTTTTCATGCGGTCGGAAAAGGCGTCAATCATCATAAACGGTGTCGTGACGCTGAGCAGGATTTTCGTCAGCTTTTGCTTTGTATGCTGATCGAGCAGGTCAAGCCTTGCCAGTATATATCCGACAATGATCATCAGAAACAGCTTGAGCGTCTGCTCAAAGACAATACTGATTTGCATAAGACCTCTTTCTGTGTGTTATTTGCGGATGAACAGGATGCCGAGTGTATTCGGCCCGCAATGACTGGAGACTGTGCAGCCCGCCTGCGTTTCAACGATATCCTCAAATCCCGCTGCATTCCGGATCGCATTTGCTGCTTCCTCAACGGCTTCCGGCTCTGCGGTATGCGTGATAAAAATGCGGTGCTTCCGGATCGAATCCGGTTCCGCGAGACGGTCAGCGGCATAGCTCCGGACGCATTGCAGGAAGCTGCCGCGGTATTTTTTGAGGACGGACATTTCGCCGTTCGTGACGGTAATGCAAGGCTTCAGGCGCAGCAGATTCGCACCGAGCGCAGCCACACCGGAGCATCTGCCGCCCTTATGCAGATAGTCGAGCCGGTCGATGATGAATGTGGCATCAACCTTCGGGATAATCTCACTGCGCAGCGTTTCCGCGATCTCTGCGCGGCTGACGCCCTCAGCGGCCAGCTCTGCCGCTGTCAGCACGACATGGCCGAAGCCGGTCGAGAGATTCATCGAATCAATGACAGTGATGCGCTCATTGTCGTCCGCCGCGATGCAGGCATTCTGATAGCAGGCGGAGAATTTCGCGCTGATCGTGATGCAGATGATTTCCGCATCGGGATCGGCGTGCATGATTTCCGCAAAGCAATCCGCGAAATCCTCCACTGTGACAGCGGCAGTTTTCGGCAGAATGCCGTTCGCAGCGACAAAGCGGAAAATGTCGGCAGAATGAATATCCACCCCGTCGCGGTATTCGTGTGTGCCGAGCCGGACATAAAGCGGCAACACCGTAAGCTGAAAGCGCGAGATCAGCGATTCGCTGAGGTCACAGGTGCTGTCGGCAACAATATGAATAGACATGATAATCCTCCGAAATGATAGATTTTTTAAGCAGATGCGCGGTTTACGAACAGATAAACGGCAAGCGCCGACTGCCATGCAATGCCCAGCAGATTGACCGCCCAGAAATACCATTTCCGCGTCTTATGGCGAAAAATCTGCATCCCGAGCAGTGCGCCGACAGCTCCGCCGCAGAACCCGAACAGCAGCAGCCGGCGTTCGGGCGTACGCCAGAGATCCTTTTTCGCGGCATTCTTGTCCATGCCGTAAATCAGAAATGTGAACGCGCTCAGCACGCCCAGAATGATGAGATAATATTTCAGCAGCATAGCGCTCCTTTCCACGGGAAAGCACCCTGCCGGAACAGGGTGCTTTTTTGTCACTGCATGATCGCTTCGGACCAGTATTCCTTGTTGTAGATATCGGTGAAGCGGTACATGATCTTGATTGCGCCGTCGCCGACCGCGCCGTTCGTGATCTTCATGTTATCCGTAACTGTGATCGGCTCACCGAGCATATAAGAATCAACATAGTTCTCGCTGTAGTCGTAGTAATCGCAGACAAATTGCAGCTCATCGCCGGGATTCAGCTCAGTCATGCTTTTCGCAGCGGTGTAGGTCTCATTGTTGATGTAATCGAATTCAGCGCCGACGATATGTCCGGAAGGATTTGCATTATCGAACTCTACCAGCAGCTTGACGCGGTCGCCGTTCAGCAGCGCCGGAATATAGCCGTAATCAATATATTCATCGCCTTTTTTCGTCGTATCCGTGTGGAAATAGGTGACGAGGTGATCGTTGACCGCAAGCCAGTCGCGCTCGGTATCTGCGATCAGTTTGCCGTCATCGTCGATCTGGAAAACATTGTCCCAGCCGAGATCAATATAGCCCTCGCCGTCATCATAGAACACCTGCTTGTCGAGCTTGTGAACCATTTTCCACTGATCGCTTGTCAGCGGCATGGTATACTGACCGTTCGATTCTGTCCAGTGCAGCGCACTCGCATCAAAATAGTGCAGCGAGAGATATTCGGCAGTATCGGATTCGGAGAGCGGATTCTCGTTCATGAAGCCGATGTTAGAGGAATCAAGCCCTTCGATGCTCCTGCCGTCGGCCATGCCGGAGCCGAGGAAGCTGCTCAGCAGCGAACCGATCATATCGGAGCTGCCGGAGGAACCGCCGGAGAGTCCGCCGAACAGCGATTCGAGCGGGGAGCCGGTGCCGCCTGCCGCGATCTGACCGCTGGTCTCAAGACTTGCGAACTGCTGGATGCAGCGGATATAGGACTGATCCATGTTGATCTGATTGTAGGTCTTGCAGGCCGGATCAACATAGGAAGCACGCTTGTACGGGAAGAAGATCGAAACGCCGTAGGCGTTGGTCATATTGGAGGATGTGCGGTTATATTTGACAGCCTTCTGGAGCGCATCCGCGAGCTTTTTGCCCTCGTCCGTATTCATATTCATCGCGAGATCGACGAGATCGACCTGATCAATTTTCGAGGAGGTTGCAAATTCTCTGGAATGATAGCGCGCATCGGAGACATCCTGATACTCCTTGTTCGTCAGCTTGTTGCTGATCGAATCTGCAAATGCACTGAGCTGCGACGGAACCGTATTGGCAAATTCCGCGAGGTCAATGACGGAGAGCGTCGTTTTCTGGCCGGGGCATCTTCTTGCGCAGGCAGATGTGAAATCGTCGCAGATGCTCTTGCCGAGCTCCAGTGTAGAAATGGAGGTGTTGCTGCCGAGCTTGGTCATCCAGTCGGTGTAATACCAGCCGATACCCGGCTCAGTCTCCTCAGAAGCGACCATGTAATCCGCATAATCATTGAGCATCAGAGCAGTCTCGGCAGTCGCCATAAGGCAGGCATCGAAGCCGACAAAATCAAACTTTACGCCGCCGTCCCTGAGCGCCTTGCTGATACCCGCGAGGCTCATCGAACCGCCGTTGCGGAGCTTTTCGTCATAGCCGTAGCCGGTGACGGAGCCGCCGCCGTGATCCCAGAAGATGAGGTCATTGCGGTTTGCGGGGAAATTCTTCGCGCAGTAGCGGATGAATTCGGAGAGCGTCGCCGGATCGGTCATGGCCTTATTGCCCATATCCTTTTCGAGTGTGCGCAGCTTGCCGTCCGTGAGCTGATAGATCTGGTTGACGCTCGTGCTGATGCCGGAGGTTTTCCACCCCTTGCAGCCGCCGGTATAGACAATGACATTGACATTGTCGCCGTAGCGCGAGGACGCGATCTCCTGCAAATCAGAGGATGCCATGCCGCTCTTGGATTCCAGGTCGGTGCCGCAGACATAGAGCATCAGCGTGACGGTATCCTTGTTATTGCCGAGAATCTCCGTGTATTTCGCACGCGAGCCGGATGCAACACTGGTATTCACAGGCTCCGCCGAGGGCGCGACATATTCTGTATCATTCTGCTGCGACTGATAGGGGAGTTCACCGCCTTGCAGACCGCTGAAGTTTTCGGCAAGTCCGCCGAGATCACTCAATGCTCCGCCGCCGCTGCAGCTTTTCAGCAGAATAAAACCGATCACAAGCAGCAGGATAGTTCCGCCGCCGCCGGCTGCCGCACGCTTTCCGACGCTGCCGCTGCCGGTTTTTCTGCCGGCGTAACCGTCCTGAGAACCGACAGGGCCGGTTCCGAGACCGTCTCCGCGCTTATATCCGCCGGTGGTCGGGCCGCCGTATGTCTTTTTTCTGCCATGAGGCCGATTGTCATCCATATCCTGATCCTCCTTTGAATCAATAGTACTATATATTATTTTACATGATGTGAGGCAATTTGTCAAGCATTCTGACGGAATTCCGCATATTTTGTCATGATTCTGCAATCAGAGCGCTTTGAGGATCGCGAGCAGCCAGTCCCATGTCAGCTTTGCCGATGCGAGACTGAGCCGTTCACGCGGCGTATGGATATCAAGCAGATCGGGGCCGATCGAGATGCATTCAAGCTGCGGAGCCTTTGCCGCGAGGATACCGCATTCCAGTCCTGCATGAATGGTCTGGATCACCGGAGCTTTGCCGGTCAGCGCCTGAAATGCCGCAGATGCGCGGTGTTCCAGTACCGTATCCGGAAGATATTCCCATGCCGGATAGCTGCCGGATGTGTCCGCACTGCCGCCGGCATTCTCAGCGAACTTGCAGAGCCGTTCCGCAAGCGCAAGACGTTCCTCATTGACACTGCTGCGCAGAAGTGCATCGACCGAGAACGAATCCTCATGCAGCCTGAAAATCGCGAGATTCAGCGAGGTCTGCGGCATATTGAGCCGCGGATCCATTGCCTGCACGCCGTTCGGGAGCATTGCAAGCTGCCGGAGCAGTTCTGCGGTCGCTTTTGACGAAAGCGCCTGACCGAAATGCTGTACCGTTTCGGTTTTCAGCGTAAATCCGGTTTCCTGCGGGTGTTCGCTGCGGATTCTTTCAGTCTCCGCATTCCATTCAGCACAAAGTTTTTCTGCATCACCGGGCGCACAGATCACGTCCGCTTCACATTCTGTCGGGATGACATTATCCCGCAGACCGCCGTCGAATCCGCTGAGACGGAACATGACACGGGTATTTCGCAGGAGCCGCAGCATCACAAGATTGGCATTGAGCAGCGGCTTATGGATCTCCGCACCGGAATGCCCACCGGTCAGACCGGAGACAGTGAGCCGGATTGCAGTACCCTCTGCGGGTTCCGTGCAGATAGGATAGCGCAGATGCACACGAATGCCGCCTGCGCAGCCGACCGTGATAATGCCTTCCTCCTCGGAATCGAGGTTGATGAGATATCTGCCGTTGAGGGCAGCAGGGGAGAGTCCGTTTGCGCCGTCCATGCCGGTCTCCTCATCGACCGTAAAGATCGCAGTCAGCGGCGGATGCGGGATCTCGTCAGATTCCAGCACCGCGAGCGCATAGGCAAGCGCAATGCCGTCATCGCCGCCGAGCGTTGTGCCGTCTGCGGAGAGAAATTCATCGCCCCAGACGAGATCAAGCCCCTCGGTTTCCATATTTTTGGTGCAGTCCGGCAGCTTTGCGCAGACCATGTCCATATGCCCCTGCAAAATGACGCGGGGATGTGATTCATAGCCAGGCGAAGCGGCCTTGCGCATAATGACATTGCCGGCAGAATCCGATTCAGCATCAAGGCCGAGCTTTCCGGCGCAGGAAAGGAGCCATGCGCGGATTCCTGCGGTATTGCCGGAGCCGTGCGGGATCGCGGCCAGCTCGGAGAAATAACGGAAAACAGCTTCCGGCTGCGGATAATGATTCATAATAGACCTCCGATATCATGAACGCCTGCGGAGGGAAGACCGCAGGCGTAAATTTTTGCTGTATGACAGCTGTTATTGAATGTTCAAAATCTCAACGAATCCCGTGACCTCGAAAATGCCCATCAGATCCTGATTGACATTGAGGAGGATCATTTCGCCCTTATGCAGCATGGATTTGTGCAGGCTGAGCAGAACGCGAAGTCCCGCGGACGAAATATAATTCACCGCTGCAAAATCAAGCTTCAGACAGGTAATGTCGCTGAGTTCATCCTTGAGCGCGGCGTCGAGCTGCGGCGCAGTCGTGGTATCAACGCGTCCTTCGATCGCGGCGTAAAGCTCGGAGCCCTTTTTGGTTTTATTCACTTGCATCAGAATCATCCTTTCGCAATTTGATTTTTATTTGATAGGCTGACTATATTTCTGATTACTATTATACAGCAATTCAGAATAGTTGTCAAGTGGTATGCACAAATAAATATGCGCTGTGCAAATTGTGCTGACCGGAGAAAAAGCCGCCGGAAGGATCCCGAAAACAGGGGAATACACACTTTCTATATCGCTAATTGCATCTAATCGACATTTGGTGCAATTAGAGGGCGCTTATTTATGTATGGAAGGTAGTTACACTGATTATATCCGAAAATAAGCCAATGTGAACGCGGCTGTGCAAATCATACACAGCCGCGTACTTTTCGCAAAATATGTCCGCATTCGTTATTCGGTTATTCCGTGACACGCAGTTTTTCACAGAGCGCCGCGTCCGGCGTGACAAATGCTGTCTGATAATTTGTGTAAATCACCATGCCCGGCCTTGCACCCGCAGGCTTCTTCACAAATTTCGCCATGCAGTAATCCACCTTGACCTGTGCGGAATCTCTGCCCTTGCTGTGATACGCCGCAAGCATCGCAGCTTCCTCCAAAGATCTGTCCGGCGGCGCCGTACCGTTCGTCACGAGGATCACGTGCGCGCCGTGAACCTGCTGTGTATGCAGCCAGATATCAGATTTCTCCGCGAATTTCAGTGTCAGCTGGTCATTCTGCTTATTGTTTCTGCCGACGAAGATATCCAGCCCGTCGCTCGAAACAAAATGGAACGGCTGCATCGGCTTGGGCGGCTTGGCAGCCTTGCGGTTCAGCCGCAGATATCCCTGTTCGGAAAGCTCCTGTCTGAGCTGCACCAAATCTGATTCGCATTCTGCGCGTGTCAGCGCATCAAATACGCTGTCAATATACTCCTGCTCAGATTCGCCCGCCGCGATCAGCTCCGTCAGCTTCTTCTTGGCGGTACAGGCCTTTCGGTATTTCTTATAGTATGCCTGCGCATTCTGCGCCGGCGTCAGGCGCACATCCAGCGGGATGCTGACCGTCGGACAGCTTTCCTGATAGAAATCCTCGATCACTGCTGCCGAATCGCCGCGCTGGATGCGGTACAGATTCGCGGATATCAGATCACCGCAGCGCCGGTCTGTCTCCATATTGTCGCAGGCGATCAGCTCCTGCTTCTGATTCGCGACGCGCTTGGCAATACGCTCTGATGTGTTCGCGAGCAGCCGGAACAGATCATTTGCACGCTGGCGCATCCGCGTGAACCTGTCGCGCTGCGCATAGAATGCGTCAAGCAGTGCGCTTGCGGAATCAAATTCCGCAGTGACCATGAATGCGCCGTACTGCGCAATGCGCATGAAAGAAAAGTCCTTGAGCTGGCCTTCCTTTGTGCGCACGGATGTGAAGCAGAGTTCTGCCGGATCGCGCAGCATTTGCTGTGTCTGATGCACTGCAAACAGGAACCGCGAAAGCTGTGTTTCATCCAGCGGAACGGATACTGCATCGCCGCGGCCGGTATAGAATTCCCATTCACGCGCTACGATCGGAGAAATGCCCTCGAATAACCGGATGACTGTTTTCGAGAGCGCACCGGCCGGACAATCCGCAAGGCGCTGCGCGATCTCGTCATCTTTGCAGTCAAGCAGGCAGATGCGCGGTTCACGCGGCGGCGAGGCATATTCCATAGCCGGCAGCACCAGCCGGACGCGAGAAATGTCTTCATCGACACGGCGAAGGCTGTCCACGATCCGGCCGTGCTCATTCACGAGAATCACATTTGAAAACCGTCCCATGATCTCGCAGACCAGCGTCAGCAGGATCGAATCGCCCATTTCGTTATTTGCGCGGATCTTCAGCCGCAGAATGCGCTCCAGACCGTCCTGTTCGATTGCTTCGAGCTTGCCGCCGCTCAGATGCTTCCGCAGCAGCATACAGAACATCGGCGGCTGTGCGGGATTCTCCGGTGATGTCTGCGTGATATGCACACGCGCGGCATCTGCGGAGACTGAAAACAGTACGCGGACTGCCCCGCCCTTCCCGCGGAATGACAGCACAAGCTCATCCCGTCCGGGCTGATAGATCTTGTCAATGCGCGTTCCGATCAGCGAATTCAGTTCCTCCGCGATACAGTGCAGAAATGCGCCGTCGAGTGCCATTGTCCACTCCCCTTTTCGTTATCGTGATGCAATTATTAGTTAAATCATCCTACATATCCTGCAAATGACGCAAATTCGCCCTTTATCATGCCCGCTGCGAGAGTTGAAAACGGCACATCCTCCGCATCCAGCTCCGGCAGAATCAGCTGCACATTCTGCTGCATATCGCTGTCCAGCATGGCCGTACAGGTGCAGAGCCGGCTGTATCGGATCAGATTGCTTTCGCGCTCCGGCAAAAGCATCCAGTTGATATCCGGAATGCCGATGCTGCAAAGCACCAGCTTCACGCCGTAAAGTGTTTGCAGGATTTTCAGCAGCAGCGCAGGCTCATAGAGGTCGGGAGCGCTGAGATCCTCAAAGGCCATGCCCCAACCGTCCGGCTGCGCGATGCCGTCACTCAGACAGAGCCGGATCGTATAGAACAGACGCTCGCCGGTCAGCATTTTCATCGCGGTATAGCAGTCGCGGACAAAGCGTGTGCGGTCATCGAAATCGCCGCCGAATTTGCCGTCTCTGTGGAAAGCCGCAAGGCTTTCGCCGAACAGATTCCGGTCTGCTGCATTCAGCGCGATCCCGCCGCAGCCGGCTGTGACTGCCGCCTTTGAAGCCTCCGCGCATTGCAGAACGATCTGCGTCATTTCATCGTCCGTCAGCAGCTTTGCATCGGTCGGGAGTGCTTTGCTCGTTTCAATCGAGACCGGCGTGAGCGCATGATGTCCCGCGTGATCAAGCAGTGCGACAATGACCGGGATCGTACCGAAAGCATCCTCGGATGCCTTGCTGATTCCCTCGGTCAGCCGGCGGAATGCCTCGGCATTCTTCTCGCATAATACCAGAGAATGCTCGCATCTGCGTGCCTCTGCGCTGACTGCGCAGGGTTCCAGCCAGACAATGCCGTACTGCTGCTTCCTCACTGCTTCTACATAGCGGGCGAGTGTCTCGGCGGTCGGTGCGCCGTCAGCATCTGCATCGCTGCCGGACTGCATACACAGCACTCTGCGGCTTGCGATCGGCCGCGCATGAAGTGTATCCGGCTCGCCGAGGATCTCCGTTTCCGCGATCATCGGGAAGAAAACGCCGATGCGCGAGGCTTCATTGCGGAGCGCCTGAATCTGTTCGATCGTACTCATAATTTGAACCTCCCCTGAAATAAAATGTCTGCTGCCGCGTGTTTCCGGCAGCAGACAAAAACATTACTTAAATAATTCGAGCTTCGCGATATGCTTGAGAATTGCGGTTGCATCATCGAAATCCAGCGATGGATTGCCGTCGCATTCCGCATTCAGCTTGCCCTGTGCGGTGATGACCGCTTCGCCGTCCTCAGAGAGATAGCGAGCCAGCAGAACGACATCCATGACATCAACTTCACCGGATTCGTCCACATCACCCTTGACCGTCTTTCCGGAAGGTGTCGGAGCCGGTGTAGTTGTGGTCTGCGGTTCATCATTCTTCGGATCAGCCGGTTCATCCGCCGCGGGCTTGGTGCCGTCCGGCTCGATGCCTCCGATCAGCACGCCGCCGTCATAGATGCAGATATAGTCATTGCGCTTCTCAGGCGGATCCAGCGAATGGAATGCACTGTTCGATTCATATATCTTCATTTCCTGATAGCTGGGGTCATTACTCGGATCCCATTTGTCGCCGTAATAGAAGCCAACCTCGAACTGGAATTTCTTGCCGCAGTTGACGAAATTATAATCGCCCCACGATGCTTCAACATATGCGATATTGGGATCCTTGTTCCATCTGATCGGATCGCTGAGTGTTGCCTGATGCGCGCCTGCTGTTTCGGTCAGCACCTGATCGAAGAGAATGCGGGATTTGATCAGATCGAACTTCGCAACCTCGGAGACATTAAAATAGTAGCGGACAGTCATTTCGGCCGGTGGTTTCGGTGCGCTGCTCTTGACACGCATGGAAATCTGCGTGACACCGGCGCCGCCGTCGTGCATATCGTCCACAGCGCAGGCCTCGGCATAGGTCTCGTTGCCGCCGCCTTCGCCGTCAGCGCCGCCTGTACCTCTGCCGCCGTCATTGACAGGCGGGAATTCGCCCGGTGTGATCGCCTGCTTGTACTCATCCTTGTATGCGAGATAGAGACCGGCCGCTGCGCCCGGGCAGGCTGCGTTATAGTCGATCGTGACCTCATTGTAGATCCAGTCGCTCGTGACATCGTTGTGTCCGTCGTTGGAATCCGGGCCGCCGCAGAGCGCACCGAACAGCACATAGAGCTGCTGATCCGGATCCTCGCACTTCGAGAGGCCGGAGGCTGCGCGATGATGCGGATATGCAGCGGAATTTTCATCAAATCCAGTCAGGAAGCAGCGCGGACCGTGTGATGCGCCGGTGGTATCAAAGGTCTTTCCGTCCTCGTCCTCGCTGACGACCTTTCCGGTTTCGAGATAGGTGATATCATTTTTGCCGAGGATGTACTCCATCTGCCCCTTTGCCCATTCGGTGAAATAATAATCGGCATACGGGCTGTGGCCGTCCTCGTTATAGAGATCCTTGCCCTTGGTGTACTTATCATACACCAGCATACAGAACTGTATGGCCGTGTTATAGCGGCAGGAGCCCCATGTATTCAGCCAGAAGTAGCCCTGCGGGGTGATCTTGCCGACCTTCCCCTTCATGTAGCCGTCATAGGCTTTTGCGCACTCGCCCCAGAAGTTGATCTTCTCATAGGGGCTCTTGTTTGCTACTGTGAGGAAGTCCATAGCGAGATCGGACTGACCGAGCGGATTCTCGCTTTCGGAATATGTTTTTGCGGATTTGTAGGTATCGGAGATCCGCGCCATCAGCAGGCCGACGCCGTGCCACATATCATTCCAGCAGTAGACATAGGACGGCGTTGCATAGTAATCGTAGATCGGGAGCATATTGTCGATATACTTCTGCTCTCCGGTGATGAGATACAGCCAGCAGGAAGCGAAGCTGTAGTCATCTTCCCATTTGTTCGAGCCATAATAGCCCTTGCCGCCCTGATCGGTATCGGCAGTTGCCTTGTCATTTTTCGTTGCGAAATCATAGAGAGCTATCGCGTAGTCGAGGCATTTCTTTGCGTAGTCCGGATCCTCGTCCTTGAAATCAAGATAGCTGATCGCAAGGCAGGCAGCCGTATTGGAGACAGCGCAGGTCGTCGGATTATCCGGCGTTGCGAACCATGCGGTACGCGCCATCGTGTCGTTCTGCGGGAGCTGCCAGAATTTGTGGTCAACATCGCCGTCGCCGACCTGATAGCAGAATGCGACGACATCGCCGTTCTTGTCACGGAAGGTGCAGCGCATGAAGTAGTCGCAGAAATAGCGGATGATCGTCTCAACGTGCTCCTTCTGGTCGCATTCGACATATGCTTCGGGAAATTCATAATAGCCCCACGCGACAGTCGTACCCGAATAGGCCTCCGGCAGACCGAATTTCACATGGTCGCCCGCATCGTGGAAGCCACCGGAAACATTGATCGTGCCGTCCTTTGTGCCGGTATTGAGAATGTCATAATTCGCCTTGATGAATGCCTCGCTGAGATTGGTGCCGGTGCGCTCCATGAGGTCAGTGTCCATGTCCATTGCCTTGAGCGGAACCTCGGTGTCATAGGTGTGGCAGTTTGCGCGCCACTTGAACCGGCTGTTCGCTTCGACATCCGGCCCGCACATATTCGCATCATAGAAATGCAGCGAATATTGCAGCGCCTTTGCGAAGTTGTCGTAGTCGCCGGCCGGATCATCGACCAGCGCCGATGTTTGCAGCATCGCACCCGCCGGCATCGACACTGCCGTGATGACAGCGGAAACCGCTGCAGCACAGATTTTGCGGAACCTTCTGTTTTTGAGTTCCATATAAACCCTCCTTTTTTTCTGCCCCGTACACCCGAAAGCACAGGACATTTCAGTCTGTATTATATCACATATTGCATCAAATTTCAAGAGAAAACGATAAAATCGCAATTCATAATGATAAAAACGCAATAATTTTGAAAAAGCACTTGATTTCTTTTCAAAAATGTGTTATAATGATGTGGTCAGATTCAGAGGATCTGTTCATACGGAGATGTATCGAAGAGGTCATAACGAGAACGACTCGAAATCGTTTGAGCAATAAAATGCTCCGTGGGTTCGAATCCCACCATCTCCGCCAGTCAGAAAGAGCCCCGTTCATTTGAGCGGGGTACTTTTGTTTTGAAGTGAAGCAGGGAGTCTTTCACTGCGGTTTTTACTGAAACAGTGTGAGTTGACCGTCGAGCCAGCTTGTCTGCTTTGCGGGATGAATGATCTCCCCTGCCCGCAGCGTTCCGATCAGAAGCGGAGAATCCGGATCGTGCAGCTGCATATTCCGCCTGACCTTTTCGTGATCGGAATTTGCATAGCAATACCGGCAGAAATGCCCGCAGGTATCATATGCACCGATATCCGATCCGAGGATGCAGGAACATTCCGCCCTCTGCGGCTTTCCTTTCGGAATCTCCAGTCTGCCGCCGATCGCCGTCTCAAAGGTCTGCTGCGTCATGCATCCTGAGCAATCGACGCCGAACTGCGCCAGCTCCTTTCCCTCAGCACAGGCCTTGACCGTGATGCCGTACTGTCTGCCGATTTCCGCAAATGCTCTGCCGATCGCAAGGCGCTCCTGCTGTGTGACGATCCTGACCTGCGGGAAGTTCCGCCAGACCTTTTCATAGAGATCAATGAAGCTGATGACGCAGACGGAGGTATAGCCGGAAAGGATCCGGCACATTTGCGTGAAATCAGCGATGTGCCGTTCGACAGTGTAGGTGCTGTCAATGAAAATCGGATCATACCGCCAGCCGGTACACCCACTTCCGACTGTCTCTGACAGCCGGATGAAGTCCTGCATGACCGTTTCCTTCGGCGGAACATTCGGCTCGGTCTCTCTGCCGTACGGTGTGATCGTGACGAACCAGTATTGATGAAACGCATTCAGCTCATTCATGTATTGCAGCATCGGCGCAGGATTCTTCGTGCAGAAAACGATGCAGTCCACGACCTCCGGATCAAGCTCATAACGTGTGATCCAGTCCGGTCGGTAGGGATTCCGCACCAGCACAAAGCCCGCGCGCAGCCTGTTCATAAACCACTGTGAATAAAATGCGGGAATATCCGTCCGCATTCCGGTATTGATGATGATGACACTCACATCCTTTCATGCGCAGTGCAGAGAATCATCAGACCATATCTTCCAGAATCTGAAGGGTTTTTTCATCCGCAGTGCCGCCGCAGAATTTATCAAGCACCTGCTGAAAGACCGGCTGCTCCGGCGCGATCTGTCTGAACAGCGTCATGCAGGAGCGCAGCTTATACGCATCCGGATAGCCGAAAACGGCCATCGGATCGTCTGTCGGGAGCGGGAGCAGTGCCTCAGAGATCTCTATGAGCCTTTCGCCGAGAACCGGATGCGCATAATAATCCCGCGCCTCGTTCAAGCCGCTGATCGAAAAATATACAGAGATCCTGCTGCGCCCCAGTCCGGCGATCTGCGGGAAAATATACCACATCCAGTCTGTCCGTTTCAGCCCCGCCCGTATTTCTGCAAGCGCGGTATCATAGGGCATACCATAGCTGTAGCCGTGCGCCTGTGCATCGACGAAACGCTGGAGCGCGGTGCAGGAAAGCTCGATTCCGAGCGCGCCGAACTGCGCCTGCTTTTCGGCGGAATAATACTGATTCATGACAGCGGGATCGGGCGATTCGTCGGGTGCATAGCCGAGCTTTTCCTTCGGCAGGGCGGCGAACAGCTCCGCGAAGCTGCCAAACGGATGCAGTGCTGTGACGCGGGTCTGAAGCCTGTTCTCCGGTGCATCCGTACATGAAAACTCGATGTAATCCCCGACCTGAACCTGCTGCCGTTTTTCATCACGCAGCCGGATCTCGATTGTTTTGCTGCCGCTCCTGATCTGCTCAAACGGAACGGATTCCAGTTTCATCTGATGCAGCATGAAATCATCCCCTTTGAAATTATGTGTATATCATAACGCAGATCCCGATGCTTTGTCAAGTGCTTTCCGGCAATTCGGTTATGTGAAATGCACTCATATCGTTTTCTGTGACGGATGCAGCGTTGAGACATCGGTATATCTGCTGCGGTATTGAAACGGTGTCATGCCGGAAAAATTCCGGAATGCCGCAGAGAATGCGCTCTGCGAGGAAAATCCCAGAGACGCCGCGATCTCCGAGATCGGGAAATCTGAAAAGACCAGAATATTCTGCGCAGTCGTGAGCTTTGCTTTCAGTATATAGGCCTTGACCGGAATGTTCATTTCCTTTGCAAAGAGCCTTGAGAGATAGCTCGGATTGAGCTTTTCATGTGCAGCTGCCGCTTCAAGCGTCAGATTTGTACCGAGATTGCGGTAAATGAAGTCAACGGTTCTGCGGACATGGAGCGAAACGCTGTTTGTCTTGCGTACCTCGCGCATCCGTTCGGCGAAATCCAGCATCAGCGCACCGGTCAGCTCGATGACCTCCTCCGGCGTCTGGCAGCGGTCGCAGCGGCGGATATAGATATCGCTGAGCGTGTACGCGATATTATGTGCCATTCCGCCGTCGATGCAGATGCGCGCAATGATCCCCGCGCCGATCACGAAATGATACTGATTATTCCGGAGCAGCTGATCGGACAGTGTCCCCTTGCCTTCATAATAATGCTGGCGGATATCTGCGAAGTCAGCCCGCACCTTTTCAACGTCGCCGTTTTTAATATCGTCATACCTTGCAAATTCGCTGCTGATCTCTGTACGCTGGAAATCCTCCTCAATCTGGACGAACAGTCGGTAGTTCAGCTCTTTATTTGTATCCATGCAATCACCCCTGCTTCAAGCATATCATATTTTCGATAAAAAGTCAATAGAATTGATAGAATTGCAATGCTCATCTGACTATAATGTGGATAAGCTCAAAATACAGATACGGAGTGATTTTTATGGCAAATACAACGGATCTCACAACGGGAAGGGTCAGCCGTGCGATCCTGCAATTTTATTTTCCGCTGCTGGCATCGGCGCTGCTCCAGCAGTTCTATTCCTTCGCGGATACCGCGATCGTCGGCAGAGGTCTCGGCGATAACGCACTGGCAGCCGTGGGAAACATGGGCTCGCTGTGTTTCCTCATCTTCGGCTTTTCAATGGGACTGGCAAACGGATTCTCAGTGATTGCAGCGCAGCATTACGGTGAAAAGAATTATGCGCAGCTGCGGCGGACACTTCGCGCCATGATACAGCTTGGCATCGGGATCACGGTTCTGCTGACAGCGCTGAGCATCGGCTTTCTGCGGCAGATTCTCCTGCTCCTGCAAACGGATACGCTGATCCTGCATGACAGTCTGGTATACGGCTATGTGATCTTCGGCGGATTGTTTTCTTCGATCGCCTACAACATGAGCGGCGGCATTCTGCGCGCACTCGGCGACAGCCGGACGCCGCTGAAAGCGATCATTCTCTCCTCCGTGCTGAATATCGGTCTGGACAGCCTATTTATTTTCGTGCTGCATACCGGTGTGGCAGGAGCCGCAGCAGCAACGGTCGTTTCACAGATCATATCGGCAGCGGTCTGCATCCGGAAGCTTCGGAGCATCGACTTTTTGAATCGCGCAGAATCCGATGAATGGCCGGATGCTGCGCTGCACGGCAGACTGCTCAAAAACGGCATTCCGATGGCGCTGATGAATTCGATCACGGCGATCGGCTGCATGACCGTGCAGTATTTTGTAAACGGGCTCGGTGTTGCTTTCACATCCGCCTATGCCGCATGCAGCAAATATACGAATATGTTTATGCAGCCCGCCTGCACAGCCGGCGCAACGATGTCCGCCTATACCGGACAGAATTTCGGCGCAAAGCGCTTTGACCGTATCAGAGAGGGAATGCACGTCTGCACCGGCATTGCGCTGATCTCCTATGCGCTGCTCGGCACGGTCATGTATCTCTTTCCCGAAGCGCTCGCATCGCTGCTGCTGAACGGTGACGACCAGATCCGTTATGCGGCAGAGTTTCTGCCGGTCTGCGGCGTGATGCTGTTCGCTGTCGATCTGCTGTTTGTGTACCGGAATGCCGTACAGGGCATGGGATTCCCGTTTGTACCGATGCTCTCCGGCATACTGGAAATGACGCTGCGTGTCGGAACGATCTTCCTGTTTATCGGAGAGCTCGGCTTCCGCGCAACGGCATATGCGGAGATTTTTGCATGGACAGGCGCTCTGCTTGTGAATGCGGCCGCTTATTACGGCATCTTTGCGAGAGAGAGCCGGAATGCGGGTGTGCAGCCGGAGATTCAAAGGCAGCAACGGTTCCGGCCGGTTTTCCGCTCGCGGTAATTCATACTGCTGATACGGCCACAGGCTCACTTGACAGACCTGCGGAGATTTGATATACTATTATTGTTTGATTTCCTACCGCAGATCAGGAGGTGCCTATGCCGTTTCAGATCATCCGGAATGATATTACAAAAGTCAGCGCGGATATCATTGTCAATACAGCAAATCCCAAGCCGATCATCGGCAGCGGAACAGAACGTGCGATTTATGAAGCCGCCGGCAAGAATGAGCTGCTTGCAGAGCGAAAAAAGATCGGCAAGATCGCTGCGGGACAGGCGGCCGTCACATCTGCATTTGCACTGAATGCAAAATTCATCATCCATACAGTCGGCCCCGCATGGACAGACGGACTGCACGGAGAAAAGGATATTCTGCGTGCCTGCTATGAAAATACGCTCGCCCTTGCTGCGGAGCTGAATGCCGGAAGCATTGCTTTTCCGCTGATCGCATCGGGTGTCTACGGATTCCCGAAGTCGGAAGCGCTCAATATCGCGCTCTCGGAGATCGGCAAATTTCTGCTGACGCATGACATGAATGTGACGCTTGTTGTGCTGGGCAGGGAGGCTTTTTCACTGTCCAAACAGCTGATCGGCTCGATCGACGCTTTTCTTGACGAGCATCAGGTGACAGAGCTGGAGCAAAGAGAGTATACCGAGGGACGCGATTACGACAGCATACGCAGACGCCGTGCGGCACAGCAGCTTTTGCAGAACAGCATCGTGCCAAACACGTTTCAAACAAATTCCGAACAGCTGGAGCAGCTTCTCAGCAAGACCGGCGATACCTTTCAGCAGCGGCTGTTCAGGCTGATCGACGCGCGCGGGCTCGATGATGTGACTGTATACAAAAAGGCGAACATCGACCGCAAGGTCTTCTCGAAGATCCGCTGTAAGCAGGACTATAAACCGACCAAGAAAACAGCGGTCGCATTTGCAGTTGCACTGCGGCTGAATATGCAGGAAATGACCGACCTGCTTGCCTGTGCGGGGCTTGCTTTCTCTCCGGGCGACAAATTTGATCTCATTATTGCATACTGCGTACAGAACGGGATCTACGATATTTTTGAGATCAATGCGGTGCTGTTTCAGTACGGACAGCCGCTTTTGGGGGATTAGTTTTTGATATTTGTCGCCCGGCAGGCGACCACTCCCCTTTTCTTTTGTGATATACTGGACTCATCAAAGAAAAGGAGGTATCCGAAATGATCGGAGCATTGTTAGGTGATATGATCGGCGCGCCCTATGAGTTTGACAGGGGCGACAAAACAAAGACATTCCCGCTTTTCAGCAGAGGGAGCAATTTTACGGATGATTCCGTGATGACCGTCGCAGTTGCGGAGGCACTCATGGATGCAGAGGGGGGCAGCGATGACGGAATCAGAGCGGCGCTGGTGCGCTCCATGCAGAAATGGGGACAGCGCTACCCGTATGCCGGCTACGGCGGCAGATTCCGCCGCTGGCTCTTTACAGAGAATCCGCAGCCGAACGGCAGCTACGGCAACGGCTCGGCGATGCGTGCTTCTGCGGCGGGCTGGCTCTATGACGACCTCGCAGCAACGCGCCATATGGCTGCACTGACCGCAGAAGTTTCGCATAATCATCCGGAGGGCATCAAGGGTGCAGAGGCGACGGCCGCAGCGATTTTCATGGCGCGCAGCGGCAGCAGCAAGGACGAGATCCGCGCATATACGGAGCGTGAATTCGGCTATGACCTTTCGCGGACCTGTGCGGAGCTGAAAGTCAAGAACCGTCATGATGAGACCTGTCAGGTCACGATGCCGCTGGCATTTGCGGCGTTTCTGGAAAGCACGGATTTCGAGGATGCGATCCGGAATGCAGTCTCGCTCGGCGGCGACACGGACACGATCGCCTGCATCACCGGCAGCATCGCAGAGGCATTCTACGGTGTGCCGGAGGATATCGCGGCGGAGGGCAGAAAGCGTCTGCCTGACGATATGCTCGAAGTCCTTGACCGGTTCCGTAAAAAGATCACGGCAGAATAATCCCGAATTCAAGAGCTTTCCGCTTTTGCAATCTTCCGGCGGAATGTGTTCTGTCTCACGCTGTTTTCGATTGCATCCGTCGCATTCAAGCTGAAAGGCAAGATCAACGCATTTCCGCTGATGAAAGCAGCTCCTTATATCGCGATTCTGACCGTGCTGATCGTCAGCCGCACAAAGGGTTTATACTGAATCTGCGTACAACAGCCCGTTTCCTGACGGGCTGTTTTTATGTGCATCAGCAGCCGGCGAATAATGCGCAATATTGTTCAAATTATTTGGATGTATTTAACAGAGGCCATGCAGATGCAAACGCATCTATGATTGATAAAATGTAGCGAAAACGCCAAAAATTCAGTAAGCAGGCCGATTTTTCACCTGATCGCATAGACAAATCAATGTTTATATGATATAATGATTCTGCTGAAAATGCACAAAATCAAGAAGGGATGTGGTATCAATGATGAAGCATAAAAGTACGGCACTTCTGTGCGCACTGTGCATCACGCTGACCGGTATTCCGTCACCGGAGCCGCTGCTCAGCATGACTGTATCTGCCGCAGATCCGGCACCTGTCGTGCAGACCGAGGGCATTCTGAATTATACGGAAGCAGACGGTCAGATCACGCTCACCGGCGCAACCGAACAGCTTCCGGAGGAGTTTGTTTTCCCGTCGGAGATCGGCGGCCTGCCGGTTACGGCAATCGGCATGAATGCATTCCAGAAGCAGAAAACGCTTTCTGTGATGACGCTGCCGGAGCATCTTGTGACAGTCGGCGAGGACGCGTTTTATGACTGTGATGCGCTGAAATCCGTGTATCTCCCCGATTCCGTGAGAGAGGTCGGCCGCACCGCATTCGGCTACTGCGATATAATCGGGGAAGTCCGCCTGAATGAAGGCCTGACTACAATCGGGAACCTCGCTTTTTACGGTGCAAAGGAAACAGAGCTGACAATTCCCTCGACGGTGGAAACGATCGGCACGGATGCTTTCAAGTTCAATCCGAATCTGACAAGTATCGTCATCCCTGCGACTGTCAAGAATCTCGGCGCAACGGCTTTCATGAACTGCTATGCGCTGGAATCTGCAACGGTTGAGAACGGCATTGAGACGCTCCCTGCCGGACTGTTCACCGAGTGCAAAAAGCTGACTTCGTTTGAGATACCGGATTCTGTCACTTCGATCGGCGATTCCTGCTTTACAAAATGCGCGGCATTGCAGTCGATCACGATTCCTGCATCCGTGCAGACAATCGGAAATAAAGCATTCGCTGAAGATCCCGCGCTTGAGACCGTCATTCTAAATGAAGGTCTGACGGCAATCGGCGAAAACGCTTTCTCGGAGGATGCTGCGATAACAGAGATCACGCTGCCCTCTACGCTGACAAGCATCGGCCGCTATGCGTTTCAGAAGACCAGCCTGACATCTGTCGATCTTCCCGCATCCCTGACGGATCTCGGCGACAGTATTTTCGACGGATGCAAATCGCTGACCTCGATCACGATTCCGGACGGCATCACTTCGATTCCTGCGCGCTTTCTTGTAGACTGTACAAAGCTGGAATCGGTCGTGCTGCCGGACAGCGTCACGGCGATCGGTTCCTCCGCATTCTTCGGCTGCTCGAAGCTCAGCAGCATCACGATTCCGGAAACGGTCACCGAGATCGGCGGACACGCATTCAAATATACACCGTTTATGGATTCGCTGAAGGAGAACGGCCCGCTCACCGTCATCAATCAGATCCTTGTCGATGCGTCACCCTGTGAGGGCGATGTTGTGATTCCGGACGGTGTCAGAATCATTTCGGAATACTGCTTTGATGATTACCACAATGAGAATGTCACATCCGTCACGGTTCCGGAGGGTGTTGTCCGCATTGCAGATGAAGGACTCAGCGGTCTCCGCAAGGTGGAACAAATCACGCTGCCGGAATCGCTGGAGGAGATCGGCGGCATGGCGTTTAACGGTGACTACGCGCTGAAATCCATTGAGATCCCGGACAGAGTCGGGAATCGTATGGGCGGTTATGTGCTGAGCAGCTGCTCGTCGCTGGAGACTGTCAAACTGCCTGCCGGCATGACCGTGCTCCCGCACAATATATTTACCAGTGACAAAGCGCTGAAAAATGTGGAACTGCCCGCCGGGCTGCTTACGATCTCCGACAGTGCATTCTACGGCTGTACGGCACTGACACAGCTGACGCTGCCGGAAACTCTGACAACGATCGGGAGCTCTGCATTCAGCAACTGCACTGCGCTCACGGATCTGACACTGCCGGAGAGCGTTACAAAGATTGATAGAAGTGCATTCGCAGACGTTCAGTCGCTCGGAAACATCACATTCCTGAATCCCTACTGTGAGTTCCCGATGGAAAAATCCTTTCTCTACACAAATGACCAATACGCAAAGCCGCCGTTCAAGGGTATCATCCACGGCTATGACAATTCCACGGCGCAGAAATACGCTGAGAAATACAGCATTGCGTTTGAGTCGCTCGGCGCAGCGCCGTCCTACATCACTACAACGCCGACCACGACGACTACAACCACAACGACATCAACTACAACTATCACGTCCACGACGGTCATCACATCCCGCACAGAGCCGACAACGACCGTGACAAGACCGACTACCACAACGCAGACCGTCACGACCGCTCCGGTGACTGTCACCGTTCCCACCACGACCGATCCGGTTACAACAACTGCTGTCACAACGACAACAGTTCCGACCTACAACGGTATGCGCTACCGTGTTTACTACGATTATCAGGACAAGGAACAGGAAAACCCGCTCATCGTCATTAACGGCTATACGGATGATATGCCGCATGAAGTCGAGATTCCGTCCGAGATCGACGGAGTACCGGTCAGACGCATCACCGGATTCAGAGAATGCTACCGCCTGCATACGATCTCCATTCCGGAGGGCGTCGAGATCGACAGCCGATGCTTTGAGGGCTGCAATTATCTTGAGGAGGTTGTCCTGCCGAACGATCTGAAGGTGATCGACAAGGCCGCATTTTACGGATGCGATTGCCTAAAACGGATCAGCATTCCGGAAAGCGTCAAGGAGATCAGGGACGATGCGTTCACGGACTGCATCTCGCTCACTTCAATCACACTCCCTGACGGACTGGAAAGACTCAAATCCAACGCATTCAAGGGCTGCACGAATCTTGCTCCGGTCACAATTCCGGCAAACGCAAAGGACGGCTATGCTTCGGTCGATCCGTGCTTCTTCGGCCATTATCATGACAAGCGCGTCACGACCACCAGCAATGAGTATGTGTATTCCAACACCACGCTCGCATATCTGACCGAAATGGAGGAACTGGTTGTTGAATCGAACAGAGCGCGTGCAGCGAATCTTGCTGCTGCACCGGCACTCCGCCGCGTATTCTTCATGAATCCGGAATGCGAGATCACATGGTCGGGCAATGAGAAATTCAATGCGCTGGAGGAGGTCTGCGGATATGAAGGCTCCCTTGCAGAAGAATTTGCCGCGGCATTCAATGTAAAATTCACTGCACTTACAAGTGATGATCTTTCGCAGATTCCCGCTCTGACACCGATCCAGACGAACCCATATTCCGAAAACCTCACCTACCTTGTCAAAAATGATGAAATTGTCATCAGCAATCTGAATACGGCGACACCGAGCAAAAGCGTCATCACGATTCCGGAGAAGATTGAAGGCAAGCCCGTCACGGAGCTGGCATTGGCGGATACCGATACATTCCCGCACAGCCTTCGCGTTCTGAATATCCCGAAAACCGTCAAGGTCATCGACGTTTCGCTTTTCAGCTATCAGGATACCCTTGCGGAGATTAATGTCGATCCGGACAACGAAGTCTTTTCCTCGATCGACGGCGTTCTGTTCAATAAAGATCAGACGGAACTGATTCTCTATCCGTCCGCGAAGGTGAGTACGGAATACACAATTCCTTCGACCGTCAAAAAGATCTGCGATAAGGCATTCCACGATTCGGATTATCCGGCGTATATCAATGTGCCGGACGGACTGGAAACGGTCGAAATGTTCGCATTTAATCAGTGCCGGAAGCTGTACCGTATTGATTTTTCCAAAACGAAAGCTGTATTTGACGCCTTTGTATTTGAGAGGTGCGAAGTGCTTGATGAGCTGACGCTGCCTGCAAGCATCGAGGAGCTCCCGAATTCTATGTGCGAAAACTGCCCGTCGCTCAAGAAAATTGTGATTCCTGAGTCTGTGAAGCTGATCAGCTATGAAGCGTTTGTGAACTGCAAAAAGCTGAATCATGTTACACTTCCGGAAGGTCTTGAAGAGATTCGCGATTATGCATTTGCCGGCTGCGAGTCACTGGAAGAGATCGTCATTCCGGAGAAGGTGAAGCAGATTGTAGGAGCTGTGTTCCATGATGATACAGCGCTGCGCTCCGTAACGGTTCTGAATCCGGACTGCTACATCTACGATGATCCGCGCGCGATCTCCAACGGCAGAGTCACCGATGAATCCACGGGCAAAAGAGTGGAGTATTACAACGGTGTCATCCGCGCTTACAGCGGATCGAAGCTTGAGGAATATGCAAACAAATACGGCTACCGATTTGAGTCGATCGGCATCATTCCCTCCGCCGTCACCACAACGAGCGTTACGACAACAAGCACTTCGACCAGCACAACAACGACGACAAGAGTTACGGTCTCCCCCCCTATTATCATCCCGACAGATCCGACCGGAACAACGACTTCGACCGCTCCAATCACGACAACATCGACCGCTCCGGTCACGACAACATCTACGACAACTCCGATCACAACAACATCAACGACCGCTCCGGTTACGACATCATCAACGACCGCTCTGGTCACAACAACATCAACGACCGCTCCGGTTACAACAACGTCCACAACAAGCGAAACGACAACAACAGTCACGACTGTACCAGCTTCGACGGTGCGGGGCGACCTCAACGGTGACGGCGCGCTGACCATTGCCGATGCCGTGGTGATGTCGCGGTTCATCGCGGAGGATCTCCCGGCTGAACAGATTCCTGCGCCGGATGTACTCCGTCAGCTGGATTTCCATTCTGACGGCTTGCTGACGCTGCTCGATATCCGGAAGATGATCAGCATGATCACGAAATAATATCCGTCAATCCGCAATTCAATCACGAACAGGCAGATGCTCCGCGAAGGAGTGTCTGCCTGTTTTCATGATTCAAAATTATAAAGGAAGACAGCAGAAATCACTGCACAACAAAACGGATCATCGTTCCGGTTTACACCGGTGTGATGATCCGTTTTATTGATTTCTCGAACTTACCTGATCAGATAAGCGCGGCAGGGTGCGCCGTCACAGCCGCCGAGATTGAGCGGTGCAGCACTGAGAAAATATCTTCCCTCTGTGACATTCTTCAGCACGATGCCCTCAAGCAGAACGGTTTCCGCACTGAGCAGGATCAGATGCACCTCTTTCGGCGCGTCCTCAGGCCCGACAGTCTGGCTTTCATTGCCGAGCAGAAGGATACCGGCATCCGCAAATACCCGCGCAGCAGCGGCGGTGACAACAGCATCCCCTGCGATCAGGATGCGCTTTTCTCCGCCCGCTTTTCGCGCTTTTGCGAGGATATCCGCTGCGTCCTCCGCTGTCACATCACCGGAATGCCGCGAGACATAACAGTCTCCGACAAACGGCTCCAGTCCCATGCGGTCAACCGTTTTGCCGTCAGACAGAAAGTGGTACGGCGCATCAATATGCGTGCCGTTATGCGCACACATCGAAAATGCAGTCAGATTGCAGACATCGCCCTTTGCGGTGCTGAGAATGCGCTGCATCTCCGGCGAAGGATCGCCCGGAAATACACAGCATGAAAAGACCTCCTGCGAAATGTCAATCAGCATGAGCCTTCCTCCGTTTCAGTAAGCCTGTTATGTCAGGCTGCCGTAATCTGCATCGGAAACGGGTTCGCACCATTCAGTGCTGCTCTCCTCGCCCGCAATCTCAACTGCAAGATGCGAGAACCAGCTGTCCGGTGCTGCGCCGTGCCAGTGCTTGACCTCCGCGGGGATATTGATGACCTTGCCGGGCGTCAGCTCGACAGCATCCTTTCCCCATTCCTGATAATAGCCCCTGCCGCCGACGCAGATGAGCATCTGACCGCCGCCGCTCTTTGCATGATGAATATGCCAGTGATTGCGGCAGGCCGGCTCAAAGGTTACATTGAAAATGGAGACCTGCTCCTTCGAAACCGGCGCAAGATAGCTCTGTCCGACGAAAAACTGTCCGTAAGGATTCGGATCGCCAATCGGGAAAAAGATCGTGTTCTGATAGCGGTCTTTGTCCGTCATCGCAGGTGCAGACTCGTTCCAGACCTCCTTCGCAAGCCGGAAGACTGCCCAGCCCTTCGGCCAGCCGACATACATTGTCGCGTGTGTTATGATTGCGGCGATCTCATCCTTTGTGACGCCGTGAGCCTTTGCATTCTGCAAATGATAGAGCAGCGAGCTGTCCGTAATGCCGGATGCCATCAGCGACACGACCGTAATGATGCACTTTGTTTTGACGTCGATCGCCTGCGCATTCCATACCTCTCCGAACAGCACATCGTCATTGAGATGCGCAAACATCGGCGCGAATTCTCCGAGCTGATCTCTGCCTGCTGTCTGTACGATTTTCTCACTCATAATGATACCTCCTTATTTGACTGACATTTCAACCGTGACATTTCCGTCACCGAGAATAATCTTCAATGCTTCCTGCGTGATATTGATATGACCGAGCCGCGTATAGCTCCATGTATTCGAGTCATAAAATACAGTCATATGATTGCCTTGATACAGCATGATATCCCCTGCCCCGGTCACGATGTTTTCATCGCTTTTCGTCAGTGACCAAGGCAGCTTTCCGACCTTCTCAAATCCGCCGTATTCATTCAGCGTCACAGTGACCGGCTCGGATTTCAGCTTCTCCGCAAGCTCCTTTGCAGCCGTGCTGTCCGCGAGTTCGGCAGTCAGCTCCTGTCCGTTGACTGTGAGAATCAGCTTTTGTTCCGTTTCCAGCGGCAGCGAATCATACCACGATTTTACGCTGTCCATTGATGCGCTTGCGGCAAAGCGTTTGCCGGCAAGCTGATTGCCGATCGGTACAAGCTCAGCAATATTCTTCTCACTGACCGAGATGCTGCTGCTTCCGGAGGTACAGAACGGAATCACCGTTTTCTCCGAAAAATCATAGCTTTCAAGGAATGTATCAATGATGCGCGGCTCCTGTCCCCACCAGATCGGATAGCC
>DGSY01000013.1 GCA_002394125.1 Ruminococcus sp. UBA4350 | reverse complement strand
GGGCTAGAGGTGGTTGGCGGTTACGACGATCTCGCAGAATAAACAGCAACCCCCGAAGGCGGCGCGCACCGCTTTCGGGGGTATTTGTCTGCTGTGTTATCGGAGATAGCTTTCGATCACAGGCAGTGCATCGCGCATCCGGACGGGCAGACCGTGTCCGCAGGCGAGCCACTGCGGATCCAGCCGCAGGATCGTTTGCAGAGACTGACGCATCAGCGCGGGGCTGACGGCGTGCGGCGTGATATCCGGCTTATGCCAGAGCGCGGTGAATGCGTCGCCGCAGTAGAGGATGCCGCGGCTGAGGATGCCGAGCGAGCCGTAGGTATGCCCCGGCAGCGGGATGATCTCCGCATCGAAGCCGAGCGTCCGCAGCAGGCCGCCGTCTGCATCACCGATGCAGATATCCGGCTCATAGGGCGGGCTTTTGCAGAATCGTCCGCCGACATTCTGCACGATGTTGCGCAGGCGGTATCTGTCCGCTGTCGGCATGACGCGCTGCATGACGAAATTGCGGCGCAGATCCATATCATGCACACTCAGCAGGAGCTTTGCGCCGGTGCGCTGGAGCTTTGCGGCGTTCCAGTCGTGATCGGGATGCGCGTGTGTGAGGAATACATATTTCAGGTCGGCATTGCAAAGCCATTTCTGCATCCCGCGGAAGGTCTGCGGCAGGCCGGTATCGATCAGCAGATCCCCGCCGGTTCCGTGCAGAAGATAGCAGGTCACATCGGACTGCGCATAAAAGCTGATCCGCCCGGATCGGATGACGGTCATATTATCACCTCTGTTTTGCAGTATCATGAATCCATCAAAAAACGAGATTTGTCTCACGGAGGCGGGATTCACGGAATAAATGAAAGCTCCGTCAGCAGGATGTTATTCCAGCTTTGCGATCTTCCGCAGCAGCACTGTCACATCGTTCGTTGACCTTTCACCGTCACCGTCCATATCCGCATTCTTTTTGCCGATCTGAGATAATACTGCATCTGCATCCTCTGCCAGAAACCGCGAAAGCAGAACCGCATCCCGCACATCCGTCTCCGTATCCGTATTGACATCACCGGGCATCTGATCCAGCGCCATAAACGGAATATTCTGCTGCTCACAGTCGTTCCGGAGCTGGATATCCGAGGACAGACCGTAGACGGTCAGCGCATCGCAGCCGGTGAAGCGGCTGGGATTCCGGTTCTGTTCGCCGGTGAAGTAAATCGCCTTTGTCAGTGCCGGACAATCCTGAATCTCTGCACCTGCAAGTTTTCCCTCTCTGAAAATCACGGTGCTGAGATTCGGGCAGTTCGTGACCGAATAAAATGCGCCCTCTGATCTGGATTTTACCGCCGGAAGCTCCAGCTCTGTCAGCGCATCACAGCCTGCGACTGTAAAATACGGCTCGCCGTCTGTATCCTCCATTTCCGGAAAATGAATTGCCTTTAGCTTCGGGCAGTTCCGGATCGTCACATCCGCCGCAAGCACTCTGCAATCGGGAATCGTGACAGATTCCAGCGCAGTGCAGTCGATCAGCGTGAAATTCGTCAGATTCACGGAACCGGATGCGTCACCGGTTTCCGCCAGTTTCAGCGTGCGCAGATTCGTGCAGCCGTTGAAAACCGTTCCGTATGTATAGGGAACCGCACCGTGGATCTCCTGCAATGCCGTGCAGTTGACAAAGGCGCTGTTGCCGACATTCTGCAGGCTGTCTGCAAGTGTGATCTCCGTGAGTCCGGCGGCATTTTCAAATGCCCGATCCGCGATGGCCGAAACGGTTTCCGGCAGCGAATAGGCGCCCGCCTTGGCGCAGGGATATTCAATCAGGATGCTGCCGTTTTTCGAGAACAGTACGCCGTCTTTCGCAGAGACCGTTTTCTGCGCCTCATCGACCGTGATCTCTTTGAGATTCGGACAGCTGCGGAAATGTGCGCCGTTCACAAGAACCGGCTTGCCGTTGATCTCCGCAGGAATATGAACGCTTGTGACCGATGTGTCCGCGGCACAGTCCAGAACATAGTGGTCGGATGCGTCAATATACTGCAAGCCGCCGTCAATGATATGCGGCGCGGAGACTGCCCATACGCTGCCTGCGCCGGACAGTGTAAGGGAAAAAGCGATGCATACAGCAGCAAATGTCCGAATTGGAAGCTTTCGTTGTAGATGTCTCAACATAAGATTTTTCATTACGCCCACCCTTTCTCATATTATCTAAATTGAAGATTCCTTCTGGCATTCTTAGTATACTATATTCAAATTCGTTTGAATCATATATTGCGAAACTGGTAGAAGTATTGGCGAAACTAGTAATCAATACCACCTGTAAAACCACTGATTTGCATCATCCTATAAAGGCATAATACCGGCACTGCCCTTTTAGGAAATGAGAGTAGTGATTCCCTTGTCTTTTTGACAGGCAAAGCTTTCGGTCGAGCCGATGGTTTTTTAGCCGTCAAAAAAAGCCGAACAAGTCTGGACTGCCGCGGCCTGCATGATTCAATTCATACTGACACAAAGAAGTGCGGAAACAGAATAAACACCATTGCTTTTTGCAATGTCCAAAGCACCGTTATATTTTTCGATTACACTCCGGACACTCCTCAATCCAAGGCCATGCCCATCTCCGGCTTTTCGATTCAGTGCTTTCTCGTTATATGTATTCCTGATCAGAATACAAAAAGAACCGGCAGCATATTTCAGCTTAATATACAATACTTTTCGTTCGCATTGTTTCATTGCTTCAATCGAATTGTCAAGCAGGTTGCCGAGAATAATATTAAAGTCATAGGCTGATATCGGCAGTTCCTTCGGAATCGTTATTTCTGTATGAATCTCTGCTTTAATTGCTTCTGCTTCGGAGAGCTTTAGGTTCAGTATACTATCGGCAACCGGATTTCCGCTGTCGCATCGTGTGCCGCTCCGAATCATGGTTCCAAGCGCTTCGTCTATGTAAGAAATGATTTCTGAGCACGACTCATTTTTTGCTAATTCACGAATGTGATTCAAGTGGTTTTTTATATCATGGCGTAAATACCTGACTTTATTCTGTTCCTGCTCAACCAGCTCTATCTGATGAAGATACGCTCTGTTTTGTTCCCTAAGGTGCATTTGATCTAATTCCTGCTGATGGCTCCTGTTCAACACATCAAAAAGCACAAACACAATGCCATTTATCAGTAATAAAACTGCACATTCGATAATAACATATTGCGGCACTGCTTCATACTGTGCATAGCTCATAGTGAATAGTCCTACAATAATTGTCAGCAGAGGAATGGAAACAATCGCTGCGGTATATGCAAAATGAATGTCTTTATGTTTGTCTGTTCCAATCAATCTCTCCAGAATAAGAACAGTTGAAAATGTAGCAACAGAAGTCGCTGCACCTGAGTCAATAAAAACAGATTTCATATCAATGACAGCTTCGAGTGATAGAAGAAGGCTGTCATAAATCATTCCGGCTGCCTGAATGCCTGTTATCGCAAGAATCCGAATCGGCCATTTCCCTCTGCGTAACATTGTCAGCAGTATCAAAGGAACAATGTTAGTGATAAGATTTACGATCTGGGAGTGAATGAGAAGAAAGCAAACTGAATTCAGAATATAATACGCAAAATATAATAGAATTTCTGTACGCTCATCAAAATTCTTTTTTTCAAATACGCATCGAACAAATCGAAATAATACAAAAACCCGAAACAAATTTGCAATCAAATATAGTGCGATTTCAAAAGGAGTTTGAAGCGTCATGAATCAAATATCTCCTCTCCGCCGACAGCATAATAAGCCATTAGTTTTGCCCGTATTTCGGATTGATAATGACGGCTGATCGGAATACGATCACCGTTTGTCATGATTAGTAAATCAATCTGATGCATTTTAATGTAATTCTGGTTTATAAGATAAGATTTATGTGTACGCCAAAAGAAAGCAGGAGCGATTTCGGCAACTTCGCTGAGTTTTCCGTTAAATCGATAAGTATCATCTATTGCTGATACGATGATTTCCTTATTATCACTTTGAAAATATATTACATTTTTATATGACTGTTGACGAATTGTTTTTCCGACTTTGATACGAAAAACATCATCAGCTGGGAACAGACTCATATAAGTCTGAATGCAATTTGCGATTTTTTCTGAAGTAATCGGTTTTTCTATGAAATTCATTGGTCGAACATCGAACAACTGCTTTAGATAGCCCTGCTTTGCAGAAATAAATACAATTTGAGTATACTGATCGTTCAATTCATTTCGTATGTAACTGCTTGTCTGGATTCCGTTCATGTCTGCAAGTTCAATATCCATGAATACAAGATCGTATTTTTCGTACTGAGAAACAGAATCGACAAAACTTTCTCCGTCATTAAAAGTATCTACAGAAATCCGACACATCAATTTCATACATATAGTATGCAGTTTTTCTTCGATATCCCGGCAAGTGAGGTTATCGTCATCAACTATTGCGATGTGAATCATACCCAATCCCCCTGAGCAATCCTCATGTTTACAATATTTGATTTTACCACACCCTTTCAAAAAAGTCAAGTATGCATAACTGTGGTTTGCATGGATAACTTAGTTTGATCGCTTACATCGAATGCATCCGGCGGAAGCTGGAAATATATGACCTGAACGGTCAGATCATCACCGTATGCAGCGGAAAAAAGCTCTCGGAGTTTGCCGCGCAGCTCGGAGACGGCTTTGCCTGCTGTCACCAGAGCATCTATGTGAATATGCAGCATATTCTGGAAATCCGGCATTATGCACTTCGGCTGCGCGGCGGAATCGAGCTTCCGATCAGCCAGAGCCGCTTCCGTGCGCTGCGCGGAAGCTGGGGAGAATATCTGGGAGGGTCACTATGACCTTTTCAAGTGAAGCTACATACTACCTGACGCTGCTGGGGCAGATGATAATTTCACATTCGTCTATCATCATATCAGCAAGCCGAAAAAAGGCTACTGGTTTACAGTCTGCTTTTATTTTGCCTGTGTCGCCGCGGTGCATATCATCTTTCTGCCCTTTGCCGCTTCATCTTTTGAAAAAATCCTGATTCAATACTCCGGATAACGAACCAAGCCGCTGCACAAATCCGCAGCCAGCGGCGTGTGTTTGTGATATTCAGCCTGTGAGCGCGGCCGTGCCTTTAGCAATCTGGCTACGGCGCTGCCGACAAACTCCGGTTGTCTGAAAGAATACATAATTCCATGCAAACTGCCGTATAATGAGGTATGGAGGTGAGCAAATGGAAGCTCCGAAATTTTGGAAAAAGGCGGTATTCTGGATCGCATTCAGCCTGGCGGCCGGCGTACTTTCCAGCTGGCTGACGCGTGACGGTCTGGAGCGCTTCGAGCAGATCGCAAAGCCCGCGCTGACACCGCCGCGCATCGTATTCCCGATCGCATGGACGATCCTGCTGTTCCTCATCGGCTTCGGCTTTGCGCTGATCCGCGAAAAGACCATGGGAACCGCCTCGGCAGACAGCGCCGTGATCGTTTTTGCAGTGCAGATGACATTCTTCTTCTGCTGGATGATCTGGTTCTTTGGGCTGGGCTGGTACGGCTTTGCGGCGCTCTGGCTGATCGGCATGATCCTCTCGATCATATGGATGATACGGTTCTACGGGAAGATCTCACCGGCCGCGGCGTGGATGCAGGTGCCGTATCTGCTGTGGTGCGGCTTTGCGCTCTACCTGAATACCGGCGTCTGGCTCCTGAACCGCTGATGCCGCATCATGATACAAAATTTCCCGGCCGTGTTTGCAATACGGTCGGGAAATGTTTCTTTCATATCATATACGTCTTACTCCGAAAGATAGTTGCGCACAAGGATCTGGAGCAGCTCGTCGCGGTCGATATGCCGTGCAAGGTTGCGCGCATTTTTATGTACCGTGATATAGGTCGGATCCTCCGAGAGCAGATAGCCGACGATCTGATTGATCGGGTTGTAGCCCTTCTCATTCAGCGCATCATAGATCGTCCGGAGAATCTGCTGGATTTCCTTTTCCCGTTCCTCGGAGAGCGAAAAGGTAATGGTCTTATCTGACATTGGGCTTGCTCCTTTCATACATTGTATGGATCATCATTTATACATCCGTTCGTTATTATTATACCGCATTGCGGCGGATACTGCAAGCATTTTGCGCAAAAACTGGCAGAATGACGATTATTCGCCGCCGGATTTATGCAGGATGCACAGCAAAGCAATGCCTGCACATTTCTGCGCAGGCATTGCGGCTTTGCTGTTACTGACATTCCTGACGCTTGACAAAGGACGCGCAGTCCACGCATTCCTTGACGGTCGGATTTGCCTCATGCGTGTCGATGTGGACCTGATCGAGCGTGCAGTAATTCTCCGTGCAGAGATTGTGCGCACACTGGTCAACGGTGCAGTGGATATTCGGGTTCTTCTGATCGTTCATGTGGATCAGTCTCCTTTCCGCATGGCATTATTTTGCCTGCAAAGCTATGATTTCCGGTTTTTGCGGGATTATGCATTTCTGCGCACAGAAATCTGAAATCAATGAAAATACGCGGATTTTATGAGAATTACTGTGAATTTTGACTTCCTGTGAAAAACAGAGAAATCAGGAGTATTTGTGAGAAAATGCCGGAAATCTTTCGCAAAATGCGGCTATTTGCTCCCCCGAACCGGATTTGTCTTATTTTGCTCCTTGCAAATTCCGGCATGATTTGCTATAATAGCATTAAAGATTGCCGCAGGGAACGGCAGAAGGGAGGATTCCGTATGATGGGCGAACTCATTTTCTGGGGCATTGTCTTCGTCGCAGCACTGATCGCGGAGCTGGCATCATTCCAGCTCGTGAGCATCTGGTTTGCAGTGGGTGCAGCCGGAGCGTTCGCAGCTTCCATGATGCACATGGGCTTCGCGGCGCAGCTCGGTATTTTTGCTGCGGTCTCGGCGGCGCTCCTGCTTGTGACAAGGCCGCTGCTCAAACGCCTGCGCGTCGATCAGCAGCTCCGCACGAATGCCGATCTCAATATCGGAGAAAAGGCGGTCGTGATCGAGGATGTTGATGCCGCACACGGCACCGGCCGCGTCCGGCTCAAGGGCGTTGACTGGATGGCAATTTCCGAGACGGGCAGCGTGATCCCGGCGGATACCGTTGTGACGGTTCTGCGCGTGGAGGGCTCGAAGCTGTTTGTCTATCCGGCGGAAGCGAATGCCGCCGAAGGCAGCAATGATGAATCTGATTTTTGAACGGAGGTAGTAAAATGTTCGGAGCAATGATGTTTCTCAGCAGCGGCCCGCTGGTCGTCGCACTGGTTCTGGTGATCGTGATCCTCGTGATCCTGGTCGCAAATCTTCGCATCGTCCCGCAGGCAAATGTCTATGTGGTCGAGCGACTCGGCACATTCTATAAGGAATGGCATACCGGCCCGCACTGGCTGGTGCCGTTCATTGACCGCGTGGCAAAGGTCGTGACAATCAAGGAACAGGTCGTCGATTTCAAACCGCAGCCGGTCATCACAAAGGATAATGTCACCATGCAGATCGACACGGTCGTGTTCTTCCAGGTGACAGATGCAAAGCAGTACACCTACGGCGTTGAGCGCCCGATGGCTGCGATCGAAAATCTTTCCGCAACAACACTGCGTAATATCATCGGCGAAATGGAGCTCGATGCAACGCTGACCTCCCGTGATGTCATCAATACGAAGATCACGGCGATCCTCGATCAGGCGACAGACCGCTGGGGCATCAAGGTCAACCGCGTGGAGCTGAAGAATATCCTGCCGCCGCGTGAGATCCAGGACGCCATGGAAAAGCAGATGAAGGCAGAGCGTGAGCGCCGTGAAAAGATCCTTCAGGCAGAGGGCGAAAAAAAATCCGCGATCCTCGTAGCTGAGGGCGAAAAGGAATCCAAGATCCTCCGCGCTCAGGCGGAAAAGGAATCGCAGATCCTCGCCGCAGAAGCACAGCAGCAGGCACTCCTGCTCCGCGCTGAGGCGATCAAGAAGCAGAAGATGCTGGAGGCAGAGGGCGAGGCGCAGGCGCTGAGAATGCTCAATGATGCTGCACCGAACTCGAAGATCATTCAGCTGAAATCCCTCGAAGCCTTTGCAAAGGCTGCCGACGGCAAGGCAACGAAAATCATCATTCCGAGCGAATTGCAGGGACTTGCCGGTCTGACCGCTGCGCTCAAGGGCATCTCCTCTGAGGACAACTAAACCGTTCCGTTGAAAGGAGCTGGCAGCGTGAAAAAGATTACGGATACACTGCTTTCAATCGCGATGACCGGGCTGTGCTTTTCCGGCATCATCTTCCTCGGCTTCGCGATCTTTACGAAGGGCTCGAAGTGGCCGCTCGCTGCGGCATCTGCCTGCGCGCTGCTGTTCAATTCGCTCAACCTGATCCGGATGCAGCATCAGCCGCCGGCGCAGATCACACAGCAGGACGATCACCTGAACTGAATCGGAATACAAAAATCCCGGCCGCTTGTGATGAAAGCGGCCGGGATTCTTTGCTGTTCGGCTGTGCATAAAAATACAGCACCGCGAATGCGGTGCTGCACTTTTCGTCAGATTCCGTATGTGTTCCTCTCGGACAAACGGATTCCCGCGCCTATACCGCGCAGTACCGGCAGTACAGAAACTGCACTGCGAACGATTCCCCGACGAGATCAGAACTTGCGCTTGCGAGCTGCTTCCGACTTCTTCTTGCGCTTGACGGAAGGCTTCTCGTAATGCTCGCGCTTGCGAACTTCAGCGATAACGCCGTCTTTTGCGCAGGAACGCTTGAAACGCTTCAAAGCGGTGTCCAAGGACTCGTTCTTACCAACGCGTACTTCTGCCACGAATTTTTCCCTCCCT
>DGSY01000038.1:222-6964 GCA_002394125.1 Ruminococcus sp. UBA4350 | reverse complement strand
GTCAAGCCGGAGGAATTCAATGAGGGCGTGCAGCTTTTCATCATCGGTCTCGGCCGCAAGGTGCTGCTCGCCAATATGCTCGGTCTGCTCTGGACGGATCTGCAATCGGTCGGCTATGATGCGATCTCCGGCAAGGCCGCGTGGATGGGCATTATCGCCTACAGTATGCAGCTTTATTTCGACTTCTCCGGTTATTCGCAGATGGCGATCGGCATGGGACTGATGTTCGGCTTCCATTTCCCGAAGAACTTCGACCACCCGTATATCTCGACCACGATGACCGAATTCTGGCGCCGCTGGCACATGACACTCGGCACATGGTTCAAGGAATATGTCTATTTCCCGCTCGGCGGCAACCGCAAGGGCAAGCGGAGAATGTATCTCAATATGTTCATTGTCTGGACGCTGACCGGCTTCTGGCACGGCGCCGACTGGAACTTCATTCTCTGGGGAATGCTGCTGTTCTGCCTGCTTTCGATCGAAAAGGCGGGACTCGGCAGGATCCTCGAAAAGCGCAAATGGCTCGGTCATCTGTATATGCTGTTCTGGATCCCGATGTCGTGGCTGCTGTTCGCGATCACCGACATGAAGCAGATCGGAATGTATTTCTCGAAGCTCTGGGGCTTCGGCGGTCCTGCGCTCATGGCAAAGGACTATGTGAAATACTGGGGCACCTACGGCAAATGGCTCATCATCGGCCTGATTTTCTGCACCGCATTTCCGGAGAAGCTGTTCAAGGCGATGAAGGAACGGCAGAAGTATCCGGCGAGCCGTTATTTCTGGATCGCAGAGACGGTGCTGATCGCGGCATATATCATCATCGCACGGAAATGGTGGTTTGCGCTGCTGCTCGCCGTGCCGTATCTGCGTGAGATGCTCTATCAGCGCGTACCGAAATGGAACAAAAAAAAGTTTCTTCAGTTCTTCTGGGTGCCGGAGCTTATCGTTGTGCTGAGCGCATCCATGTATTGTATCTATATGGGAATGAACAATCCGTTCCTGTATTTCCGTTTCTGATGATTGAGGAGGAATCAAAATGAGTGAAAATCAACCGGAACGCAATCGCCGCAGACCCGCAGACGGAGAGCGTCCGCGGAAGAAGGCTTCTGCAAACGGTGCGCGTCCGCAGAGACCGGTAAACGGCGAACGCCCGCAGAGAGCAGCAAACGGCGAGCGCCCGCGGAGAACGGCAGACGGTGAGCGTCCGCGCAGACCGCGTACCGATGATGCACAGCGTACACGCAGGGCTGCCGATGGCGCAGAGCGTCCGGTACGCCGTGAGCGTCCGGAGGGCGCGCGTGCAGCCGCACCGACACGCAGCGCGTCGAATACCCCGCAGAGAAGCGATGCCGCAAGAAAGCAGACGATCATCCGCTCGGTCGCGGCAGTCGCCGTGATCGCGCTGTTCCTGATCGTCGGCAAGATCTTCTTCTGGAATAAGGATACTACGAAGAATACGCAGGAGAATCAGGCTTCCGTCGCGGAGGTCGGCGTCACGACGACGGCAGAGGTCACAACGACGACCGCCGAGACCACGACCGTCACGACGACCGAGGCAACCGCAGAAGTCCATTTCGAGACCTATCCGCCGACTGCCGGCGGTGCCGATGCATCGACGCAGACACAGGCTGTGACCGATGATGCCGCCGCGCAGACGGAAGCCGTCACGACCGAAGCGGCCGCTCCCGCAAAGGGATTCCCGGTCAATGCGCCGGACGGCTACTTCAATGACGCGCTGTTCATCGGCGATTCGAGAACCGTCGGACAGGCCTGCTTCGGCCCGATCGAAGGCGCGACCTACTTTGCGACCGTCGGCCTTGCGACCTATAAGATCGACGAGGCGATCAGCGAGGTGCCGGGTACTGAGGGCATGAGCTTTGCGGATGCGCTTGCGATGAAGCAGTTTACGAAGGTCTACATCATGCTCGGCATCAACGAGCTGGGCAATGATCTCAATACGACGATGAACAATTTCAAAAACCTGATCGCCCGTATCCAGCAGGCGCAGCCGAATGCGGTCATCATCATCGAAGCGAATCTCCATGTTTCGGCTACCCGTCACAACAGCGATGCGCTCGTTAACAATACGGTCATCAACAGCTTCAATGCCGGTCTCGCGCAGCTTGCCGATAACGACAAGGTATATTATATTGATGTCAATCCGGTGTTCGACGATGCGAACGGCTGCCTGACCGCTGAATATACGAGTGACGGCACGCATCCCTATGCGAACCAGTATGCGAACTGGGCAGACTTCATTCGCAAGAATGCAGTCGTGAAATAAGCAGGGCAGGTGAGGATATGGCAATCAAGCTGCCGCAGCAGGACCGCATCGCAAAGATCTCATCGCTGATCCAGCTCATCATCTTTGTGATCCTGTTTCTGACGATCTATCTGCTGCTGCGCCGTGTGGTGCATTCGTGGATCCTGCGGATTCTGATTCTGCTGGTGGATTACGCGGCTGTCAGTATGTTTGTTTATGTGGTGATCCGTCCGCTGTTTGCGAAGATCGAGGAGCGGATCCGGAAAAAATAACGAAAAATCTCCGATGAATTTCGGTTCATCGGAGATTGCTGTAAATATGCAAAGGAGGTTTTTATGGGCAATATTGCGATCGCAAAGGAGACGCTTGCCGTCATCAAGGCAGGCGCGTATTCGTATGAAGGCCGCACGGTGCGGCTGCCGGAGAACGATTTTACAGCGGTGGAGGTCATCTCGCCGGAGGCCGGTGCAGCGCTGCTGGAAGCGCCGCTGCCGGAGGCGGGATCGCCCTGTACGATCACGGTGACAACGGACGATTCGATCTCGGCGGCGCTGAAGCTCCGGCATCCGCTCGTGATGAATTTCGCGAATGCCCATCATGCGGGCGGCGGCTTTATGCTCGGTGCGAATGCACAGGAGGAGGCGATCTGCCGGTGCAGCACGCTCTTTGCCTCGATCACATCGCAGGCCGCGCGCGAAATGTACGGCTACAACAATACGCATCCTTCTGCGGTCGAATCGGACTATATGCTGTTCTCGCCGGAGGTCACGGTTTTCCGCGACGGTGCCTGCAATTTCCTCCCGGAGACGGCGCAGATCTCGGTCATGACGGTTCCGGCGCCGAACCGCCGCGGAGCAGCCGTTTTTGCGTCCGCCGGCAAGATCGGTGAGGCGATGTACCGCCGCATCAGCATCATGCTGCGGTTTGCGGCGCAGCGCGGGATCCGCGAGCTTGTGCTGGGCGCATGGGGCTGCGGCGCATTCGGCAACGATCCGCAGGCGGTCTCCAGTCATTTCAGACGCGCACTGCTGGAGGACGGCCTCGGCGCATATTTTGATACAGTCATCTTTGCAATCTACGGCAAACCGGACAGCAAAAACTATCTTGCATTCAAAAAGACATTCGGCTGAACGCGGTCATACAACGATATAGCCCGCCTCGGTCAGCGCATCGACAGCACGTGCAAAGTTTTCGTCCTTGACGAGAATATAGTCTGTGTTATAGGTGGAGACGGCGAAGATACCGATTTTCTGCGCCGCGAGGACGCAGGAGATCCGTGAGAGAATGCCGATCAGCGAAAAATCAAGCACGCCCTCAATGCGGAAGCCCTTCCAGTGATCGTCGCGGTCGGTGGTATGGGCGGGCGTGTCCTCGGTCTTGCAGACGAGTGACAGCTCCTCATCGGTTTTGCCGATGAAGAAGAATTCCGCGTTCAGGTCGATATCGCGGATATCTGTCAGCTTGCAGACGGTGAGATCATAGGGCAGCTTTTTCAGTGTCATTGTGATTCCTCCATATTATGAATTACGCCGCAGCATCCTGCATTTACGGGAATGCTGCGGCGTTTGTTTTTGTGATCACTCTGTGCGCAGAGCGATGACGGGATCCTTCTTTGCAGCGAGCTTCGACGGGATAATGCCCGCGATCAAAGTCAGCAGAACCGAGATCGCAACCAGAATCGCAGCGTAGACCGGCCGCAGGAATGCGATATCCGGTGCGCCGGAGGCTTTCTCGATGATCATATTGATCGGGATATCGAGCAGCATCGTAATCGCCACGCCGATCAGACCGGCGACCAGTCCGACGATGAATGTTTCCGCATTAAACACACGGCTGATATCGCGCTTGGAAGCACCGATCGAGCGGAGAATACCGATCTCCTTGGTGCGTTCGAGCACGGAGATATAGGTGATAATGCCGATCATGATCGACGAAACGACCAGCGAGATCGAAACGAATCCGATCAGCACATAGGAGACCATGTTGATGATCTTCGTCACGGAGCGGAGCAGAATGCCGATATAGTCGGTGTATTCGATACCGGCATCCTCGTCGGTCTGCTCATCGTTGTAGCGCTTGATGAAATCCTCGAACTTTTCCTTTGCCTCAAAGCTCTCGGAGTAGATCTGGATCGCGTTCGGCGAATCCGGATCGCGCAGGCCGAGCTTTTGCAGGTTGCCGTCATAGGTGTTGTCCGTGGACTGCGCAAGGATCTGCTCCTTGAAGATTTTGAGCAGCATATCTTCATCCATTGTCGCGAGCGCCGCCTTCATGCTTTCGCGGTCTCTTGCGGGATTGAGCGACTGCGTGAGCTGGGAGATCTGCTCCTCGGTCATATCGCCGAGCTGCTTGCGGATCGCGTCCGCCGTCAGCTGGGATTCCATCATGCCCTTATAGAGTTCAAGCAGCTGATCGTCCTCCAGCCCCTGAAGCATCTTCGGATCGGGATCGGTGCCGGCCTGCTCCGCGAGCATCATCAGCAGCGCGCCCTGACCTTCCTTTGTTTTCGCAAATGCCTTTGCATCGTCGAGCGTGATGCCTTCGAGCATGACCGGCGCAACGGCATTTGTCAGCTCCTCATCGCTCATGGAATTGAGACTGTCGAGCACATCCTCCGGCTTGATCGAATTGCCGTACATATTGGAGAACATCACCTGAAGCTGTGCAAATTCCGCTTCGCTCATGTTGTCGAGATATTTGTATACATCGTCGATCGTGACGTCTTCATGATCCTCGAATTCATAGCCTGTAAAGATGTCGATTTCGGGATCATCCTGCTGTGCCTTGACGATCTCGGTATCCGCGATTTCGTCGAGCAGATAATCGACAAGCTCCTGCGTATAGCAGATCGTTCCGGGCATCAGCGCACCGGCGACCGAGCCGGACTTCTTCCGCACGATACCGGAGATCTGAACGGGTACGCCGTTCTCGATTTTCTCCGCCATATAATCTTTATCGCGTGTGCGGTCCTTCCAGCAGTTTTCCGCCTCGTCGAATTCATAGCAATCGGTGTTGAGGATCACGCGGAACTGCATATTTTCGAGATCCTTGTAATCGAAGCTCTCGGATCTCGCTTCGATGCCCTTGCCGGACATGATATCCTCAAACATACCGGAGATCTCATCCGGATCGTGCAGGCCGAGACCGTAGAGCGTCATGCCGTTGATCTCGTTGTAGTCATCGACGACGAGGATCGCTTCATTCATGTTCTCCGGCCAGTGGCCGCTGATGACATCGTACTGCTGATCGAGCAGAGCGCGGTCGCCGTAGATCAGCGTCCAGACATCCATGCCGTTCGTGCTGGCCTGCATGATGCCCGTATAGGAGGTGGCCATGCCGTTCAGGTCGTAGCCGAGCATATCGTAATAGGCATTGACCAGCGGGTTCGGGTTGACGGGCGTGATATCGTCCGTTGTATCCGCAAGATAGACCTGCGGCTGAATGTTGTAGGAATATTCGATGTTGTAATTCTTCAGTTCATCGGAATGATCTTCGATGTACTTCTTGAATTGCTTCATGTCATTCTGCTTGACCTCGGAGACCATCGCGTTGATCAGTTCTGCGCTCTGACCGGAGTGATAGACCTTGTCGAGCGGATGCTCATCCTTATGCTCTGCCTGACCGGAGATATTCTCGACCAGTCCGGAGAGATCGACCGACTGCGAAAGAATGGTCAGCGGGTAGGAGGAAAGCGTATTTTCCTGCACCGTATTGATATAGGTCTGGAAGCCGTCGGAGAGCGACAGGATCAGCGAGATGCCGATGATGCCGATACTGCCCGCAAAGGAGGTGAGGATCGTCCGCGCCTTTTTCGTCAGCAGATTGTTCAGCGAGAGCGAGAAGGCGGTTGCCGTGCTCATGGAGACGCGCTTATCCTTTTTCTTTTTGCCGTCCTGCTCCTTGGCAGCGGCATCGAGAATCGCCTGCCGGTCCTTGACGGCGGTCTCCTCGTCATAGGGCATGGAATCGCTCTGGATCTTGCCGTCGAGCAGGCGGATAATGCGCGTTGCATACTGCTCCGCAAGCTCCGGATTGTGTGTGACCATAATGACAAGGCGATCCTTTGCAATCTCCTTGAGCAGATCCATGATCTGCACGCTGGTCTCGGTATCGAGTGCGCCGGTCGGCTCATCCGCGAGCAGGATCTCCGGATCGTTGATGAGCGCACGGGCAATCGCGACTCGCTGCATCTGGCCGCCGGACATCTGATTCGGCTTCTTGTAGATCTGGTCGCCGAGTCCGACCTTTTCGAGCATCTTCTTGGCGCGCTCGCGGCGCTCGGATTTGGAGATGCCGGAGAGCGTCAGCGCCAGCTCGACATTGGAGAGAACGGTCTGATGCGGGATGAGGTTGTATGTCTGAAAGACAAAGCCGATCGTGTGATTGCGGTAGTGATCCCAGTCTCTGTCCTTATATTCCTTTGTTGATTTGTTGGCGATCGTCAGGTCGCCGGCGGTGTAGCGGTCGAGACCGCCGATG
>DGSY01000038.1:0-145 GCA_002394125.1 Ruminococcus sp. UBA4350 | reverse complement strand
TTGCCGCAGCCGGAGGGGCCGAGGACTGCAACGAATTCATTCTGTCGGAATTGAATGTCGATGCCCTTGAGCGCCTGTACTTCGGAATCGCCTGCAAGGTAATTCTTGGTGATGCCTTTCAGTCCGAGCAAGATATCACAGCCTT
>DGSY01000189.1:9992-13836 GCA_002394125.1 Ruminococcus sp. UBA4350 | reverse complement strand
GCTAGGGGTGGTTGGCGGTTACGTTCTCATTTATCTGTTATGAAGAATCTGTGTATCAATCGAGCTTTGCGATTATGCGGAGGATCGCGGTCACATCGTCAAGGGTGATATTGCCGTCAGCATTCACATCGGCGTTTTGCTTGCCCTGATTTGTGATGACGGCCTCGCTGTCCTCTGTGCAGAAGCGGGCGAGAAGAACGGCATCCTTGACATCAATCGAGCAGTCAAGTGTCACATCGCCAGCGATAGCAAGCGCGTTCTGACCAATTAACGGTTCGTTTTCAATTACAGGGGCATGGTATCTTGCAGAGAGACCGAATTGTTCATGCAGCTCTACTGCCAACGCAAAATGTTCCAAAAAACCAGTGCCTTCAGGAGGAATTACTGCGTAAACCTTATCATCAAAGGTAACCCGATTCAGTTCAGAGTCAAATGCGCCCAATATCTTTGCTGTGTCAATATCTTCCGATGTGACACAAACAAATTTACATTCCGGATGATTTTCGGTAACCCATGTTTCGATGGCATTCCAATCATAGTATACTTCTTCCAGTTTGCTGTCAATCCATTTCCAATCCGTCGGCTGATACATTGTTACATAGCTGCAATCGAACAACTGATAATCTGCTGTTTGTCCCCATGTATAAAAAGCGGAGATCAAACCGGCTTGTGCCAGTTCATTCATCAGATCATCGGAAATCTTTACAGTTCTTTTGGATTCATCTTCCTCAAAGATATCATATGTTTTTGTGTCAAAGGCATCCGTTAGAATACAGTTCGGGTAATATTTCTGAACAATGGTTTCAGCTTGCTTTTCAGCTTCTTTTGCATCAAGATCATTGCGTAATACAAATCGCAATGCGTTTCTTCGATTGACACCGCACATAACATTACTGGGTTTGTGATGCCCCTCCGACAAAGGTTCATCATAAATAACATCATATTTATATAAGAGATCATACCCGAACCAGCCTTTGTCATCGAGCAGCGTCATATTCTGAAACACATCGCCTGTTGCTGTTCCCCAACAATAGATGTCCGCGATATCTTCGGTTGTAACCTGTGCAGCCTGAACAGGCTGCGTGCAGCAAAGCAGCGCGAACCCTGTGAGCAATGCTGCAAATCTTATGCGCTTTTTCATGATGCTCCCACCTTTCTTAATATTGGATTGTTATGGACTTGGAATCATCGTCAAGCAAAGTATGAAAAAAGTTTTCGCCCAAAACATGACTGATACTTGCGTGTAAATTGTCTGTCTGAAATTCTAATTCAACCGGAAACGCAAGCAGATATTTTACTTGTATCGGCTCCGGCATATCAGTTTCTTTTAGATATGCAATCAGCAACTGGCAGTCATCATTCATAATCGTTCCGCGAACGATGACAGCATCCTGACAGCATCCTGAAATGGTGGCACATATCAGTTTATAGGATGAACGGTCAAATTCAGCCGCTTCATCGCCCCATGTTTGCAGTTCTTCCTCCGTTGCTTCTTGAAATTCACAGATCACTTCCTGTGTCACCTGATTTGCTTCGGTGAGTACCGGTTCGGCGCGCAGAACAGGAATAAGCATACTCTGCTCTGTAATCGGTTCTGATTGTTCGTTCGTAGGCTCATCCGGAAGGGTGGTTGCGGCGATCGGCTGAGCAGTTACAGGTGAGTCTGTGATTTCGGTGTTTGGCTTGGTATCTGTTTGCAATGCTGTTTCAGTGCCGGGCTTCGTTTCATTCTGTATGACAGGTTCAGCAGCAGTTACGGTCTCTGCGACAGTCTGACTGACAGTATCCGCTGTTGTCTGGATTGTCACTTCCCGGCTGACAGCAGTTGTATACACGGTCACGGCGGTTGTCTCAGCGGTATTCCGTGCAGTTGTTTCCGCTGTGACGATCGCAGCAGGCGGCTCCGTGATCTCCGGTGTCTGCATTCGCAGCTTCGGATAGACTGCCGCTGCAATCAGCGCAATGAAACAGGCGGCGACTGCCGGAATCATATACCCAATTTTATGTTTTGGCCTGACAACCGGCGAATTGGCGGAATCAATCACGCTGTCAGGCAGGTCGTTCATCATCAGAATGAATTGTTCCGGATTCACAGCAGTCCCTCCTTTCTCAGATACTTTTGTAACCGTTTGCGCAGGCGCGTTAATGTAACCCGTACATGATTGACGGTCATACCGTAATCATGCGCCAGATCCTCAAAGGATGAAAAACGCCAGTATCTCCGGACAAACAGGTCGCTTTGTGTTTTGGGCAGAGTTTCCAGGAAACGCGATACAGCCTCCAGCATTTCGCGCTGTTCAACAGTATCCTCGGTATTTTGCGTGCCGGGAAGAATCTCAGCCAGTTCATCCAATGCGTCTGCATACTGACCGCTGCCGCGCTTGTCGCGCTGCTTTGCTTTATATCTGTCCAGCGCAATATTGCGCAGAATTTTAAGCAAATAGGCACGATAGTTTTCGGGCTGTGCCGGCGGGATCGCATTCCATATCGCCAGCAGCGCATCATTGATGCATTCCTCAGCATCCTGCTCATTTCCGAGAATATCGAGCGCAACAGATCTGCAGAGCGCTCCGTATTTGGCTGCGGTAGCCGTGAGTGCCTGCTCATCTCTGTTATTCAGCATCAAAAGAATTCTTTTGTCTTCTATGGCGATCACCGCCTTTGCGTTTTGCCTTTCTATAGATAAGAACGACATATTTGAGGGAAAATTACACTTTGAAAGAAATTTTTTCGGTATTTGCATTGTAGCATCTGCGGCAGCTTTTGTCAATATCAAAAGATGCATCCTGCGATCGGCTGCGGAACAGTTATTGTTATTGCTCCGTATTCCTTGCACTTTTCGCCGTAATGTGCGGGGAGCCGGCAGTGCCGGACTCCGATATAATATCAGGCAGAGAAACAACTCTTTTTATTTCTCCGTATTCCTTGCACTTTTCGTCATAATGTGCTATAATAGATACAAACAAAGCAGAAAGGAAGGATGCCCTATGGCAATGACAATCCTTTATCCTGTCGGTCAGCATCTATATGTCAATCTGACCAACAAATGTCCCTGCGCCTGCACCTTCTGCATCCGGCAGAACGGCGACGGCGCTTACGGCTCGGACAGCCTCTGGCTGGAGCATGATCCCGATCTCGATGAGATCAAGGCTGCATTCGCAAAATGGGATCTCAGTCAGTTCACGGAGCTTGTATTCTGCGGCTACGGCGAACCGACCGAAGCACTCCCCATGCTCCTTCAGACCGCGGCATACGCAAAGACACTGCCCGGCTGCCCGCCGATCCGCCTGAACACGAACGGTCTCTCCGACCTGATCCACGGCGAACCCACTGCATTCAACTTCGCCGGTCTGCTCGATACCGTTTCGATCAGCCTGAATGCCGGTACCGAAAAGGAATATATGGCGGTCACGCGCCCGAAATGGGACAACGCATTTGAAGCGATGCAGAAATTCGCGCTGGACTGCAAAAAATATGTTCCGAAGGTCATGTTCACGGTCGTTGATGTGATTCCGCAGTCGGAGATCGAGGCGGCACAGGCGGTCGCTGACAGGCTCGGCATTCCGCTCCGCGTCCGCAAATACGACAGCTGAATACAAACAGATAAAAAAAGAGGTTATCATATGAAAAAAAGAAAACTGTTTCTCTGCGCGCTCGCCGCTCTGACGGCTGCGCTCACGCTCTCCGGCTGCGCGGGCAATTCCTCCGCCGGAGAATCCTCCGCATCCGCTGAAAAGGAAAGCAGCAAGCCGTCGGATTCGCTCGCTGATGTCGAGCTGGTCGTCTCGGACGGCAGCGCCAAGGTCACGATCGAAAACGGCAAATTCATGGCAGGCGGCAAGCC
>DGSY01000189.1:9092-9827 GCA_002394125.1 Ruminococcus sp. UBA4350 | reverse complement strand
GCATCAATTCCTCCCGCGTCTGGATTTTGTGCAGCGGCGATGCGGGCATCCGCTTCGACAAGGACGGCAGTGTCTCCGGCATGAGCGACAAATTCTGGAATCATGTCGATCAGCTCATGGCAATCGCCGCCGAGGAAAAAATCTACATCATGGCGACCATGATGTCCTTCGACTGCTGCAAGGACGGCAACCGCAATAACAAGAAATTCCGTGCGATGATCGAGGACGAAAAGCTCTCGCAGAGCTATGTGGACAATTATATCATCCCGTTCGCAAAGCGCTACGACAGCAATGATTATCTCTATAGTATCGACCTCTGCAACGAGCCGGACTGGATTCATGAGAACAAGGAGGAGGGCAAGCTCGACTGGAAGCCGCTCGTCCGCTTCTTCGGACAGTGCGCACAGGCGATCCACCGGAACAGCGATATTCTCGTTACGACCGGCATCGGCTATATCCCGAACAACTCCGATACACGCGGCACGAATGTCGTTTCCGATCAGCTTCTGGAATACTATGCCGGAGAGGATTCCTATATGGATTTCAACTCTGTGCATTTCTATGACTGGATGATCGAGTGGTACGGCGTTCCCTTTGGCATGACGCCGGAGGAATATGGGCTTGACACATCCAAGCCGAATGTCATGGGCGAATGCTCAGCGAAGGGCTCGGAGCAGGAAAAGATTGATCTGGTCAGCGCTGCACAGCAGCTCTATGACAACGGCTGGGACGGCG
>DGSY01000189.1:0-9037 GCA_002394125.1 Ruminococcus sp. UBA4350 | reverse complement strand
TGGGACGGCGTGTATCCGTGGACATCGACCGGAACCGATAACAACGGCGGCTTTGAGGAGGTCACTGCATATTCAAAGAATATGCTCTCGCAGATCGAGGACGAAATCTTCCCGTAAGTATAAAAGCAGTGATACAAAAGAAAGGACGAATCAACTTGGAAACAGTCAGCTATACCGAGCTGAAGAAGCTCGCAAAGCAATGCAGGGACGGCAAAAAGCGTCTGGCAGTCGTCGGCGACTGCGCAACGCAGCAGCTCGCAACCGCGCTGCGCGGAGAATCCGTGCGGCGGGAATTCCCGATCGAGGTTCTGGATGCGGATTATGATCAGCTCGCCGCTCAGCTCATGGATCCGAATTCAGAGGTCTATGCGTTTCAGCCGGACTACATCCTGCTCTTTACATCTCTCGAAAAGCTGAAGATCCGCTTTTATGATACCGTTCCGGCTAACCGGACGGAATTCGCCAATACCGAGATCAACCGCCTGCGGCAGTTCTGGGATGCGATCGGCGCGGTCTCCAAAGCAAAGATCTTTCAGGTCGATTTTCCGGAGCCGGAGGACAGCGTTTTCGGCAGCTTTGCCCTGCGCACACCGTCATCCTTTGCGTTTCAGGTGCGGAAGCTGAATCTGCTGCTCTCCGAATCCGCCGCGCAGGATTATCCGAATATTTATCCGATCGCACTGAGCAGCATTCAGGCACAGCTCGGCAGAGATGCATTCTATCAGGACAGAACATGGTATCTCGCGAAAATGGCCGTCTGCACCGATGCGCTGCCTGTCGTTGCATCGCGGATTCTCGATACGGTGACGGCGCTGGCCGGCCGCGTGAAGAAATGCGTGGTCGTCGATCTGGACAATACGCTCTGGGGCGGCGTGATCGGTGATGACGGCATCGACGGCATCCAGCTCGGTGAGCTCGGCGACGGCCCTGCATTCACCGATCTGCAAAGCTGGCTGCTTGAGCTCAAGCGCCGCGGCATTCTGCTCGCAGTATGCAGCAAGAATAATGACGATACCGCTCGCGAGCCTTTTGAGAAGCATCCGGAAATGGTTCTGCATCTTGAAGATTTTGCGGCGTTTGTCGCCAACTGGGACAACAAGGCGCAGAATATTCAGAAGATCCGCGATACGCTCAATATCGGCATGGACAGCTTTGTCTTTCTCGACGACAATCCCTTTGAACGCAATCTCGTCCGCGAGATGCTGCCGGAGGTGACGGTTCCGGAGCTGCCGGAGGATCCGGCGGAGGTGCCCGCCTATCTGCGTTCGCTGCATCTGTTTGAAGCAGTCAGCTACTCGGAGGAGGATGCCGCCCGTACCGCACAGTATCAGGCGGAGGCCAGCCGCACCGCTGCCCAGGCTTCGTTCACATCCTATGAGGACTATCTGAAATCGCTCGAAATGCAGGGCAGGATTCTTCCCTTTGATTCGTTCCATTTCCCACGCATCGCGCAGCTCACCCAGCGCTCCAATCAGTTCAATCTCCGCACGCAGCGCTATTCCGAGGCCGATGTCGCAGCAATGGCGGAGGATCCTGCATATTTCACAAGATATATGACGCTTGCCGACCGCTTCGGCGAACACGGACTTATCAGCGTCGTAATCTGCAAAAAGGAATCAGAGGATACGCTGTTCGTCGATACATGGCTGATGAGCTGCCGTGTTCTGCGGCGCGGCGTCGAGGAATGCCTGTTCGACAATATCGTGAAAATGGCACGGGAAGCCGGATTCCGGTATCTCCATGCCGAATACCTCCCGACCGCGAAGAATAAAATGGTCGAGCATTTCTATGAGACCATGGGAATGCATCCCGAAGGCGGCGGGCAGTACCGTCTGGACTGCGAATCCTACAAAAATCACGACTATCACATAACGGTCATATAAGTTTTTTGAAAAAAACATAAAAAAGTGCTTGAAATTCTTTGCAATTTGTGTTATAATAGAGAAAGAGGAACCGCTGCTGCCGCATGGGCACGGTCATTCGGCGTATGCCGCTCAAATCACCTTGCGGAGAAAGAGGAATGATTATGAAAAAAGGTACAGCTATTGCATTGTTCGCAGCCGCAGCAGCCGGTGCCGCTGTTGCAGCAATGATTCTGAAGAAGCGTCAGGACGAGGCCAGCTGCCGCTACGATGCAGATGAATTCGATGATGATGACGATCTCTTCTGCGAGGACTGCGGTGTTTGCGACGAGGCCAAGGAAGAAGCTGAGGATCTCGCGGACAAAGCTGCCGATGCTGTCGAGGACGCAGCAGAGGACATCGCAGATGCTGCTGAGGATGCTGCTGACGCGGTCAAGGATGCACTCGACGAAGACTGATTCGTAGAAACCGCATACCAGAAACGGGATTGCATTTATGCTTTCCCGTTTTTTGTGCAGAGAGGTAGAGGAATATGCAGCGGATCTTGGGCTATCTGCGCCGTGCGGTGCAGGAATTTGACCTCATTCAGAACGGTGACAGAATTGCGGTCGGCATTTCCGGCGGCAAGGACAGTCTGGTATTGCTCGCGGCACTGCGGGATTTTCAGCGCTTCGGCCTGCTCGATTACGAGCTGGTCGGGATCACGCTGGATCCGCAGTTCGAGGGAGTACAGACGGATTATTCGCCGGTGACGGAATTCTGTGAGAAAATCGGCGTGGAGTATCATGTGATCCGGACGCAGATCGGACAGATCGTGTTCGATCACCGCAAGGAGACGCATCCGTGCAGTCTCTGCGCAAAAATGCGCCGCGGTGCGCTGCATGACAATGCCAAAGCACTCGGCTGCAATAAGCTCGCGCTCGGCCATCACAATGACGATGCGATTGAAACATTTCTGATGAATCTGTTCATTGAGGGGCGGATCGGCTGCTATGCGCCGAAATCCTATCTCTCGCGCAAGGATCTGACGCTGATCCGGCCGCTGAGCTTCGCGCCGGAGGGCGATATCATACACGCTGCACGGCAGAGCATTCCGGAGATCGTGAAATCCCGCTGCCCCGTGGACGGCCATACATCGCGCGAAGCTATGAAGGAATTCATCCGCGCACAGGAGAAGGCGCATTCCGGCTTCAAAACGCGGGTGTTCGGTGCAATGCGCCGCGCCAATGTGGACGGTTGGGGCGGAAAGACCTATGTGCGCGAGCTTTCCATGGATAACCCGGAAACCAACGGAAAGCCGGAGCGCTTTCATATGCTTGAAAGGGAGATCGCCAGACGGCTGAGGGAGGGACAATATGCGGATCTTGGGAATTGAAAGCTCCTGCGATGAAACGGCGGCGGCCGTTGTTGAGGACGGCAGACGCATTCTTTCCAATGTCATCGCGTCACAGGCGGAGGAGCATAAGCAGTTCGGCGGCGTCGTGCCGGAGCTGGCATCCCGCCGGCACTGTGAGAATATCCTGCCGGTCGTGTCGAAGGCGCTGGCCGATGCGGATATGACGATTGATGATGTGGACGGCATCGCCGTCACCTATGCGCCGGGGCTGATCGGTGCGCTGTTGGTCGGCGTGAGCTTTGCAAAGGGACTCGCAATGATGTCCGGCAAGCCGTTGATCCCTGTGCATCACACCGAGGGACACGCCGCCGCGAATTATCTCGTTCCGGCGACAGAGGATCAGCCCGTTCTGGAGCCGCCCTATCTCGGTCTGATCGTCAGCGGCGGACATACGCGTATCGCCGAGGTGCTGGACTATACGACATTCCGCACGGTCGGCCGCACACGCGACGATGCCGCTGGCGAATGCTTTGATAAATGTGCGCGCGCAATGGGATTTCCGTATCCGGGCGGCGTTCATGTCGATCAGGCGGCGCAGCGCGGCAATGCAAAGGCATTCAAGCTGCCGAAGGCAAAAATGGAGGGCAGCCCCTACGATTTCAGCTTCTCCGGCCTGAAAACCTATATCGTCAATCTGCTGCATCATGCGGAGCAGGTCGGCGAGCAGGTCAATACCGACGATCTTTCTGCGGCATTGCAGCAGGCAATCGCCGCGGATGTGACAAAGAAAACCATCGCAGCAGCGAAGGAATTGGGCTATCAGACGATCGCGCTCTCCGGCGGTGTTTCGGCGAATTCCGGCGTGCGGAATATGCTTTCCGAGGCCTGCCGCAAAAACGGTTTTCGCTTCTATATGCCGCCCGTTGCGCTCTGCGGAGACAATGCGGCCATGATCGCGGCGCAGGGCTATTTCAACCTTGCGGCCGGCATTACGGCGGATGAATCTCTGAATGCCGTTGCCTCGAAGGAGCTGCGCGGAGAGACCGCCCTATGATCTATGAGGAACTGAAAGTGGGGCTCTATGTCTGCCGGACCGATGTGCATACCTTCGGCACCGATGCCTTTCTGCTGACCGGTTTCTGCCGCTACCGCGAGAAGGATCTGGTCTGTGATCTCGGCACCGGCTGCGGCATCATCCCCCTGCTCATGCAGCGGCACCGCCCGCCGAAACAGATCTGGGCGGTCGATATTCAGCCGGATGCGATCGAGCAGCTGCGTCTCGGCATCGAAAAAAGCGGCGTGCGCAATATTGAGCCGATCTGCGCAGACCTGCGTGAACTGCCGATGCTGCCCGCGGGTCAATTTGACCTTGTGACCTGCAATCCGCCCTATAAGGCCGCAAATTCCGGCATTCAGTCCGCCGATGCACAGCGGCAGACTGCGCGGCATGAGACCGCCGGCGATATCCGCGATATCTGCGCGGCTGCATCGCGGCTTTTGCAGTATCACGGACGATTCTGCCTGTGCTGCCGGCCGGAGCGCCTTGCAGATGTCATCTGCGCGATGCGCGAAAACCGCATAGAGCCGAAGCGTCTGCGCATGGTCAGCAAAACGCCGGAATCGGCGCCGTGGCTGTTTTTATTGGAGGGCAGAAAATCTGCAAAGCCTTTCATGCAGATCGAGCCGGCACTGTTTGTGCGCGCCGGCGGCGATATGACCGCAGAGGCCGCACAGATCTGTCATTTCGGAGACAAGTATTTATGAGTGGAACATTATACATCGTCGGAACGCCGATCGGCAATCTCGGCGACATCACGGAGCGGCAGCTTGAGATCCTCGGCAGCGCCGATTTCATCGCGGCGGAGGATACCCGCGTCACACGCAAGCTGCTGTCGCATTTCGATCTGCATACGCCGCTCGTCAGCTATCACGAGCACAGTCCGGAGGCGGTGATCCGGCAGATCGCGGACAGGCTTTCCGCAGGCGAATCCTGCGCGGTCGTCACCGATGCGGGAATGCCCTGCATCTCCGATCCCGGCGCACTGCTCGTGCAGCGCTGCATCGCGGAGAATATACCGATGCAGGTCGTTCCGGGTCCGAGCGCAGTGATTTCTGCGCTGGCGATCTCCGGTCAGGACACGACGCGCTTCTGCTTTGAGGGATTTCTTTCGGTCACGAAACGGCAGCGCGTGTCGCATCTCGAAATGCTCAAAAATGAGCAGCGCACTATGGTCTTTTACGAAGCGCCGCATAAGCTGCTCAATACGCTGAAGGATATGTATGCGGCATTCGGCGACCGCTCGCTGAGCATCTGCCGCGAGCTGACAAAGATTCACGAAGAAATGCGGAAAACTACCTTCTCCGAGGCGATCGAATATTATACCGGGAATACGCCGCGCGGCGAATTTGTGCTGGTGATCGCTGGCGCACAGCCGGATGAAGCATCCGCCCGCCCGACACTCGAAAGCGTTCTGACGATCGCACGGGAGCGCATTGCCGCGGGCGAGCGCGCATCGGATGTCTGCAAGCAGCTTGCTGCGGAATGCGGCTATCCCAAACGGCAGCTCTATCAGGCACTTCTCGACGATGAATCCTGACCGGTATACAAAATACCCATACACCGGACTCAATGACAAACACCGATACTTCCTGTTGTGTGAAGTATCGGTGTTTTTATTTATGATATCTTATTTGAAACTGAAGCCGTTTTTTGCTGTGTATGCCGTGAGCGGGGGTCAGTTCAGGCAGACCATCGAGAAATCAGAGATCCGGTAGGTTCCGGTGCCCTTGTCCAGCCCGATCAGGAATTTGACATTGTCATCCGACTGCGTCATGGTGACGGTATCGGTGATCGTCTGCGGATTCGGCGTCAGGGTATGATCCTGATAGTAGTAGTTGCGGTATTCGCCGGTTCCCTGCTGGAACATCGCGTAGGTGTTGATGTTCTGGCTCGCGCTGATCTTATAGGTCATGCGGTAGGTCTTGCCGGCCTGCAATGAGACCGTGCTGCTGCTGAGCTGGGCATACTGGCCGGTGCGCGTGACATTGACCGTCACGCTGCCGTCGTCATTGTATTCGATCGAGCCTGCGCCGTCGTTCATCCAGATGCTCCAGCCGAACTGGTCGATCATGTTCGGATCGTCCTGCCAGTTATCCTGAATGCCGTAAAGCAGATTCAGATGATGCATCGCATACTTGCCGCGGTTCTGATAGAAGCTGCGGAGGATCTTGACATTGCTGTCGAAGCTCGCGCCGATGCTGAATCTGCGGTAGGTGTCGTTCGTTACGGCTTTCAGCGAGGCGGCATATTTGTCAATCTGTTCGCTGACCTTTCCGGCATCGAAATTCTCTTTCATGACGGTCTGATAACGCGTGAAGAACTGCTGCTTGAACTCTGCATTCTGCATCAGCCTGAAGAACAGCGAGCCCATGCTTTCCATTTTGCCGGAGCGGTCCATATCCTTGAAATAATCGCGTCTTGCCGCGCACTGTCCGTCATAGCCGGAGGAATACTCCGTATCAAAAAGCAGGAAGCGCCATTTGCCGTCGGCATAGGGATTCGATGCGTCGGTCTCGTCCGTGCGCCAGAGCATCCAGTTATTGTTGTTGATCATGCAGTCCCAGTTGACGATATAGCTTTCAAATGCGACGAAATCCATCAGACCGTTGATGTCGATCGTATCGCAGACTTTTTGGTAATTCGCGGCATTGCCCATATCCGCGGACATGACCCAGCTCCAGAACTGTTCAAAGCTCTTGTATGCGGATTCCAGTCCGTCATATTCCTTGCCGTTCTTGATCGTTGTGACCTGATCGGCATTGACATGATAATGCGATTCGATGTAATTTTCATCGAGCTTTTCCTGCATGGAATAGGCGCCCCAGAATTCGCCGTCGAGGAACACAACATAATCCTGTTTTGCCTGTGTGCCGAGCGCCAGTCCCTGCGCGAGCGATTGATTCAGGTCATCGCGGAAGCGGCAGTTGTCGCAGCCGTTGCCGCCGTTGCGGATCGTGACCTTTTTGAATTCATTGATCTTCACGCCGTCAGCATCGACCGCGCTGCCCTCGAAGAAATCATGCTGCAATTTGTTGGAGCCGTAATCGCGCCGTGCATAGAATGTCATGCTTTTCTGCGGGAATGCGGTTGACCAGTTGCCGGAGATCCGGACGCCGACATCCTCGGTGTATTTCAGCTTGCCCTGCTCGAATACCTGAATATTGCACGGCCGCTCCCACTCTTTGCCTTCCATATTGTAATTGGTGGGATTGTCACAGCTGCCGGGATCGAGTGTCGGGTCAAAATTGCCGCTCTGCTTCCAGCGGTCATACTGATTGCCGATCACGTAGATGCCCTTTTCCTTGTCGAAGAAATTGCTGCTGTCAGTCGAGATCGACAGAACCTTCAGATCCTTGTAATAGGAGGCAGATTTGCTGACGAAATAGCTGTTTGTTGCGACCTCGCTGAATTCTCCCTGCGCATCCCTGCATACGGCGCGGACGATCATGCCCTTATCAATATTGTAATCGGGCGGAGTATAGCCGCGGAGCGAGATCTCACGGACAGCGGCCAGCTTGTTCTGCTCGCCGGTATTGTCGCGGATGCCGATGCTGCCCTGATACTGCTTTGCCGTGGAGGAATTGCGCGGGTCGGAGCCGTCGAGCGTATACAGAACGGTGCAGCCGTCTGATCCGGAGAGCGTCAGATCGAATGCAGAATCATAGAATCCGCCCTCAACAGAGAAAACCGGCTTTTCGACACGGTAGACAACCTCCGCTCTGTCGTTGGATGCACCGGGCGTCGGCTTGAGCAGCGCAAAGCTGTCAGCCAGTCTGCCGTATGTCACATCCGAATCCAGCTCCGGCAGAACGGTCTTGTCAAGCTCCGTGCCGTCGGCGGCGGTCAGATAAATGGTCTCACCGGCCGCGCTGATCTTGAAAGCAGCGTGCAGCTCACCGGTCGTCACATCTTTGTCGTCGCAGAAGATGATGAGGTATTCTCCGGCTTTGAGCTTTGCATCCTGCGGGAATGTGAATTTGAAGCGGTTTTTGTCGCCGTCCGAAAGCCCGATGCCGCTGAGATCGCAGTCCGAATCGCCTGCGTTATACAGCTCTATCCAGTCCGGCGCAGTGCCGTCTGCGGCTTTCAGCGAAGCCTTGTTTGTCGAGCAGACCTCATTGATGCGCAGGCCGGACGTATCGCTCTGCTGCGAAGTGCCGGTCAGGATCTGCCGCTTGAGCAGCGTCAGATCGGCCGCATTCACAGCACCGTCATTGTTCAGATCGCCGCCGGATGCGCTGCTGCTTTTCATTCGCAGATAATCCGCGAGCGCACGGACATCCGCCGCATTGAGCGTATCGTTTCCGTCGATGTCGCCGAGCCTTGCGGCAGCGGCCTTCAGCACTGTATGATCTGTCATATGCACCGGGCCGCCGATCGCTGAAAGCACAGCAGCGAGTGCGCAGATCCCTGCGATCATTTTACTTTTCATTGCACAGACCCCCTGAAAATTATAGCCTGAAAGAACTTCTATATGTCTATTATAGCGCGTTCACGGACTGCACCGCCATGCGATATCATCCGGATTATATGATATATTGTGCAAATGCAGTGCTTTTTGTGCGGCATTCTGTCCTGCGGCATATTCGGTTTGCGATGCGGGCAGCTGTGCAGGCGCCGCAAATACCAATCACAAGTAAAACAAAAAGCGTCCCGTCATTTCTGACAGAACGCTTTCTGCTGCGGGATCAACCGCTTGGTCTGAGTGACCCGACTTGAACGGGCGGCCTCTACCACCCCAAGGTAGCGCGCTACCAACTGCGCCACACCCAGACAACA
>DGSY01000006.1 GCA_002394125.1 Ruminococcus sp. UBA4350 | reverse complement strand
CCTTGTCGATCGTGAGGAACGGCGCGGCGCAGAAGCTGTCGCCCGTGTGGACGCCCACCGCGTCGATGTTCTCGATGAAGCAGACCGCGATCATCTGGTTCTTCGCGTCGCGGACGACCTCGACCTCGAGCTCCTCCCAGTTGAGGATCGACTCCTCGATCAGGCACTGGTGCGTGAGCGAGGCGTCCAGGCCGCGGGCGCAGATCGTGCGCAGCTCCTCGACGTTGTAGCAGAAGCCGCCGCCGGCGCCGCCCATCGTGTAGGCGGGGCGGACCACGACCGGGAAGCCGATCTGCTCCTTGACGAGCCGCTCCGCCTCCTCGACGCTGTGGACGATGCCGCTGCGGGGCGTCTCGATGCCGAGCTCGGCCATCGTCGCCTTGAAGACCTCGCGGTCCTCGCCGCGCTCGATCGCGTCGAGGTTGACGCCGATCACCTGGACGCCGTACTTGTCGAGGACGCCCTTCTTCGCCAGCTCCATCGAGAGGTTGAGGCCCGTCTGGCCGCCGAGGTTGGGCAGGAGCGCGTCGGGGCGCTCCTTGGCGATGATCTGCTCGAGGCGGTGCTCGTTGAGCGGCTCGATGTAGGTCGCGTCGGCCATGACGGGGTCCGTCATGATCGTGGCGGGGTTGGAGTTGACCAGGACGATCTCGTAGCCGCAGGCGCGGAGCGCCTTGCACGCCTGCGTGCCGGAATAGTCGAATTCGCAGGCTTGTCCGATGATGATCGGGCCGGAACCGATGATCATAACTTTGTTAATATCGTTTCTTTTTGGCATAATGCGAACACCTCACTTCAACTTGATATTATATCACAGATTGCCCTGTGAATGCAAGTGTTTTTTGATCTTTTCTGAAAATTTAACGAAAGAAATATTTTTTTGCCGGCAGTCCGGCGCGGTTTGGGAAGATTCCATAATGCGGAAACAACCGGTATCCGGCCGTTCAAATGCCTGCCGGAACAGTCGGGGCTCCGGCAGGCATTCCTTTCTCTGGATTCGGTTTTTGCGGCGCGGATCACAGCGGTTCGATCTTTGCGACCGCTCTGAGGATCAATGCGGCATCGTCCATATCGGGCGCGCCGTTCTGATTGACATCTGCATTCCGCTTGCCCGCATCGGAAAGCACGGCATCGCCGTCCTCCGCGCAGTACCGTGCGATCAGCACGACATCCGAGACATCGGTAATGCCGCTGAGATCGGCGTCGCCTTTGAGGAGCGGCGGGAGGATCTCCTGTCCGGCCGGCGTAGTCTCCGTGACGGTCTGCGTGGTCGTGGTCTCGGTGAAGGAGGTCGTTGTTTCGGTCACGATGGCCGTCGTGGTCTCGACCGTGCGCGGCACTGCGAATGCGATATAGTTTACGCAGTTCGCGGACTGTCCGTTCGTGCCGAGCAAAACGGTTTCGCCGGCCTCTGCATCCTTTGCATAGCACACAAAATGCACATCGCCGGAATTGTCAAATTCCACATCGGTTTTTGTCCAGCCGGAGAGCCATGCGGGCAGCGGGCTGACACGGTCGTCCATTGCGGCATAGAGCGTGACGGGCTGCGCGGGGATGCATTCTGCGAGCGCACCGTCATAATATTTCGAGTCGCAGGCGGTCTGGATGATCTCGGAATCCTTCAGCGCATCCGGCAGCGCGGTGATCGTCACATCACGGTCGCCGAACATCCGAATTCCGGAATAGGGTCTGTCGTACAGCGACCAGCTTTGTGCGTGTTCGCGGTCGAGGACGTAAAGCTCGCGGATATAGCTGCCTTTGAGCGGCAGTACCTTTTCTTCGAGGATCCAGCGCTGATCTGCCTCGCCGTTGCATTCCCATTCGATGACGGTCGCACCGGCATCCTTTGAGCCGCCGGAGACGCCCGCGCAGCTCTGATCGCCGGAGACCTTTGTCACGATCTCATAGGCACCGTCTGCGCCCCTGACGAATTTCACGAGCTGTCCGTCATTGGCATTGCCGTCGCTGCATCCGATATTCGTGCCGTTGTCGGGCTTTTCGCCCGCGCATTCCAGACCGTACCAGCGCTCGCCGCCGAGGTCTGCATAGAGAATATAGTATCCGTCGGCGCAGGTTTCCAGATACCAGAAATTCGCATTCTCTTTGGATTCCTGTGTCACATCGCCGGTCGATGCGTTTGCCGTCAGATAGAGTCCGCTTCCGGCATTGCGGATATAGTATGCGGTGGAGGCATCCAGCTTTTCGCCGGTTTTGACCGTACTGCCGGAATTCTTGTAATAGTAGGGGATCCAGCCGCCGAAATACTGTTCTCTTGCGGCATTGCAGGCGGACAGCACGGTCCCGCGCACGCGGCTGCCGGTATTGACATTGCCGCCGGAAACGGTTTTTGTGTTGTATTCGCGGAAGGTCGCCTGTGCGGGATCGACACCGCTCATGCACGTCCAGCCCGCCGGCGTGATGATATTCTCATTTTGCAGCTTGGTGTTATAAAAGAGAACGTGTGCCGTATCGCGCCACGGTCTGCCGAAATAGCCGGAGGCGGCCTTCTTGCCGGGATTCGCGGTCACGGTGCATTCCCAGAACAGATAGCCGAGCGTCTGCTGACGCGCCGCAGTGATATAGCCGCCGACGGCGTTGTCGGAATAGCCGCCGAAGCACAGCTCGCAGGCATCGAACACGACATCGCCGGAGCCGAAGATATAGTCGGTATTGCCCTGAATCTTGCATTCCTTGAAATAGGCGGGATTCGCCGTATAGAGCGTATCCTGACTGCTGAGGAAGCTGCACTTGTAAAACTCGCAGTAATCCGCCTCAACGCACATGGCCGCAGCGCGCTCCGTCGCGGATTTCGCCGTGACATCAAGCCCTGACCTGCGCTGGACGGTCAGCGTTTCGCCGGTCGCCTCCACGCCGTCCGCAATTTCCTCATTGGTCATGTAGCGGTTGAAGCTGTTCTCGAAGGTGATATTCTCCGCACGGAAGTATTTCGCGCCGGAGCGGAGCTGTACGGATGTGCCCCAGCGGGATGCAATGTTCTTTGCGGATCTCGATGCGGCAGAGGATGCATTGTAATAGCCGGAGCTGTCCGCGGAATAATACTTGTAGCCGATGCCGTAATACCATGTGACCAGCACCTCGCCGGCATTCGGATTGCTGTTCCGGAAGGTCAGGTACGGCGTATTGATGATGACCTGTTCGCGGTAGGTTCCCGGCTCAATCGCAATGATGATGCGGCCGGATTCGTTTGACGGCTTCAATTTCGCTGCTTCGCTGACAGCCGCGCCGATCGTTTTGTATGTGCCGCTTTTGCCGACGGTCAGCGTGGATGCGGCCTGCGCCGGTACGGCAGGAACCGCCGGCAGCGCTGCGGAAACCAGTACGGCAGAGACCGCAGCCGCGGTCAGCCTGCAAAGCATTTTCTTCATATTCGATCACCCTCCGAATCTTCTCTATGTTTCTTTTTTGTATCTCTGCGGCTTGCAGATATGTTTATTATATCATACGGAAACCGGAAAGTCTAGTGAGTTTTTCACATCAATTATGTGAAATTGTCGCCGATTCTGCGGAAAATGCTTGAAAAATTCATCGCATCAAAAATTTTTTCGGAAAGGGCTTGACAATTCCGCCTGAATGTGCTATAATAGCAGAGTTGACGGTTAAAGCCGCCAAATGCGCCGGTAGCTCAGCTGGATAGAGTAACTGGCTACGAACCAGTAGGTCGGGGGTTCGAATCCCTTCCGGCGCATCCGCTCCCATGCAGAAATGCGTGGGAGTTTTTGTTTATGCGAAGAAAGCGCTTCGGGAATGCCGGAGCGCTTTTCGTTTCAGAGGATATCGAAGAAGAGGTCATGCTCCGGCGGGATGTCGTCGGTCTCGATCTCCGTGACGGCGCCGAAGCTGTGCTGCTCCATTGCGCTGATGAGTCCGCGGACGGCTTCGGGGCTGCCCTCGGCCTCCATTTCGACGCTGCCGTCTGCGAGATTGCGCACCCAGCCGGTCACATTGCGGGCTGATGCCTGATATTTTGCGGTGTAGCGGAATCCGACGCCCTGCACCCAGCCGTGAAAAACGATGTGTCTGCGGATGATATCCATAGTTTTGCCGCCTTTCTGTGAGGATAAGAGTATTGTAGCATATTCCTGTAAAAAATGCAACTGCCTATTTTATTTTCACTGTATCCATTGCACTTTTCGCCATTATATGGTATAATAAGAGCAGTATGACATCAGGCAGGGAGGTGTATCAGTTTGGATGTACTTGAAACGATCCTTTCCGTTCTCGTCGGCATTCTCGGCGCTGTCGTCGCCGCAGCAGCATTTCTGGCAAGCGTGCTCTGGCTGATCCTGCGCTATCTTGTGACCATGCTGGTCGGTCTGGCCGTTCCGAAGCTGCGCTGTGCTGCACGCCTGAACTGGCTGCTCGCAGATACAGAGAAAAAAGATCCGAAGCTGCGCACCGGACTCTTCAGCCGCGTGAAAATGCAGGGAGCCGGCAGCGATGCCGTCTTTCGCGGTATGCGGGAGAGCATTCGGCAGTACCGCGCCCTGAAAAAGCGCCGCCGCAGAATTTCCGACCGCTCAGTGCTTTCCGGCATCTTTGATAAATACGATTCGGTCTATCTCGCCCTCCTCAAACAATTCTGGACTGCGGCGGATTCGATCGACTGGTCAAAGACCGATGTTTACAACTGGGATTTCAATGCTGCATTTCCGGTGATGCAGAAGGCCGCGGACGGAATGCAGATGCTGATCGCGGAGCATGAGAAAACGCTGACCCATGCGCTGCATCAGGATGTGCAGGATGCGGTCAGTGAAGAAAGCATTGCGCAGGAAATGGAATTCATTCAGAGCTTCAATGCATCGCAGAATGAACTCAGCGCACCCTCTGTACTGCCGGAGCAGTCTGCTGAAGGTGATGAGCCGAATCAGTCTGCTGAAGGCGACGATCCGAATCAAACACAGCTGATGCAGTGAGCCTTATGCAGTGCTGCAAACATCTTTTGAAAAGCAGGTGAATCTATGGCTGAACCGAAAAAAGCACTCTCCGGCATGAAGCGCAATATGATCACAGTGCTGCTGTGCATTGCCGGTGCAGCGCTGAATCTTCTGCTCTCAGCTCTTTGTGAGCGGTTCGACCTGCCGATCTGGCTGGATACGGTCGGCACGGTCATCACCGCAGTGATGGGCGGCTATCTTCCCGGCGTGATCGTCGGCTTTGCAACGAATATGCTAAAGAGCATTTCGGATCCGTCCGCCCTGTATTACGGATTCCTGAATGTGCTGATCGCGCTGGCGGCTTCGTGGATCGCCAAAAGGCATTATCGCAGCAATATTTCGGCATTTGTCACGGCGGTCGGCCTGTTTACGCTGATCGGCGGCGGCATCGGTACGCTGATCCCGTGGTTTCTGGATGATGTCGGATTTGAGACGGAATCCCTTGCAGCGCAGATCTATTCGACCGGCTTCTTTAATGTTTATATGGCGCAGCTAACGGCGAATCTGCTGACCGATCTGCTGGATAAAACGGTCACGGTGCTGCTTGCAATGGGCATCATTTCCGTGCTGCCGAAAAAGGTGCGGAAGCTGTTCCGCTTTTCCGGCTGGATGCAGACGCCGCTTTCCAGAGAGGATTCCGCTGCGGCAAAGAAGATGAATTTCCGCGTGATGTCGCTGCGCACCAAGATCCTGCTGGTTCTGAGCGTCTCGCTGATCGCGGTCTCGGTCGCGGCGACCGGCATCAGTATGCGGCTCTACCGCAATGCGCTCATCAAGGATCATACCAAGGTCGCGCTGGGTGCGGCGAATATCGCGGCAAGCGCACTGGATCCGGATATGATCGACACCTACATCGCCGAGGGCGATGCGGCGGAGGGCTATGCGGATACCGAGCGGCTGCTCTATGAGGTCCGCGAAAGCTCGGCGGATATCCTGTATCTGTATGTGTACCGCATCGAGCAGGACGGCTGCCATGTCGTCTTTGACCTCGATACGGATGATGTCGAGGGCTCGGAGCCCGGCGATGTCATTCCGTTCGACCCGTCCTTTGAACCCTATCTGCCGGATCTGCTGGCGGGCAGAGGCATTGACCCGATCGAGTCGAATGATTCCTTCGGCTGGCTGCTGACGGTCTATGTGCCGGTCTATAACGATGCAGGCAAATGCGTCTGCTATGCCGCCGCTGATGTTTCGATGGAGCAGATCGGCATGATCGAGCGCAATTTCTTCGTTGAAATGATCGCGCTGTTCCTCGGCTTCTTCATTCTGATCTTTGCGGTCGTGCGCTGGCTGATCGAATATCACATCATCCTGCCGGTCAATTCCATCGCAATGAGCACCGGCACATTTGCATATGATACCGAAAAGGCGCGTGAGAGCAGCATCGAGCGCATCCGTGAGCTGAATATCCGCACGGGCGACGAGGTCGAGAATCTCTATCAGGCGATCGCCAAGACCTCCGATGACAGTATGCGCTATGTCGCCGATGTGCAGCAGAAAACCGAGGAAATCTCGATGATGCAGAAGGCACTGATCCTGGTGCTGGCGGATATCGTCGAGAGCCGCGACAGAAATACCGGCGCACACGTCCGCAAGACCGCCGCCTATACCGATATCATTTTGCAGGAGATGCGGAAAAAGGGCTATTATGCGGATGCGCTGACGGATGAATTCATTTCCGACGTGGTCAATTCCGCGCCGCTGCACGACGTCGGCAAGATTCAGGTGCCGGATGCGATCCTCAATAAGCCGGGCAGACTGACCGACGAGGAATTTGCGATCATGAAAACGCATACGACAGCGGGCAGGGACATTCTGACCGAGGCGATCAAGCTGGTGCCGAATTCCGGCTATCTGAACGAAGCCCGCAATCTGGCGGCCTATCACCACGAGAAATGGGACGGCACCGGTTATCCGACCGGACTTGCAGGGGAGGATATCCCGCTTTCCGCGAGGATCATGGCGGTCGCTGATGTATTCGATGCACTGGTCTCGAAGCGCAGCTATAAGAAGCCGTTCAGCTTTGAAGAAGCCATGCAGATCATCACGGACGGCTCCGGAAAGCATTTCGATCCGCTGATCGTCGATGCATTTGTCAGCGCGGGCGATGAGGTGCGCAAGGTCGAGGCGGAATTCAGCCGGAGAACCAATGAAGCAGGCTGGCTCGAAAAGAGCCGGTAACAGGAGGAACCATGCGTATTTTGAATTATGGGATACTTGCGGCGGCGGCGGGGACACTGCTGCTGCTGGCAGCCTGCGGAGAGAACAGTCCGCAGCAGAATGCAGAAAGCTCTGCGCCGCAGACGGAGGCCGTGACAACGGTGACGGCTGCCGAAACGACAACGGCTGCCGAAACGACAACGACCGCTGCATATCTCGAGCAGTGCCGCGCAATGCTCTCGGAGTTTCCGCCGGAGGATCTGACCGAGAAGCGGGAGGGTGTGGAATATCCGGAATTTGTCAAGCTGTATTACGATTCGCAGACGGCAGGGCGCGAGACCGGACTGAATGTGCTGGTGCCGCCGGATTACACGGTGGAGAAGAAATATCCGGTGCTGTATGTGCTGCACGGCTCCGGCGATACCGAGGACTGGATGGCGGGCGATATGGTGCAGCTCAGCGTGATCCTCAACAATCTTGTCGCGGACGGGCTGGCGCGGGAAATGATCGTTGTCTCGCCGTATATCTATTGCAGTAAGGATATGCCGCGCTGCACCGGACTGGACGAGCAGAATTTCCTGAATTTCGACAATTTCGTCAACGACCTCGAAACGGATATCATGCCCTTTATGGCGGAGCATTTTTCGATCGCAGAGGGGCGGGAGAATACGGCAGTCACGGGCTTTTCGCTCGGCGGCAGGGAATCGTTCAATGTCGGCTTCTCGCATCCTGAGCAGTTCGGATTCATCGGGAGCATCTGTCCGGCATCCGGCGTCATCAGCGGGACGGGCGAGCCGCATCTGATGGAGCGTGCGGATTTCTGCTTCCGTGAGAATGCGCCGGAGCTGCTGCTGCTGAGCTGTGCCGATCAGGACGGCGCAGTCGGCGATATCCCGTATCAGTATGAGGAGGCGCTCACCGAGAACGGCACAGAGCATCTGTTCCACGAGATGCACGGCTATTCGCACAATGTGGAGAGCGTCAAGGCGCATCTGTATAATTTTCTGCGGATGATCTTTCCGCAGGCATAGTCTGAACCTGTCCGGCATTGCCGCACGACATCCCGACCGTATGCGCATTACGGCCGGGATGCTTTTTGCCGGCAGTGCCGGAGCCGATTCCTAAAGTTCTCCGGACACGAACGGAAGCAGAATAATACGAAGCCCAGACCGTAAAATAGGCGCGAACAGCGCCGTAACAGCGACGAAACTGATATGCTCC
>DGSY01000152.1:21259-21534 GCA_002394125.1 Ruminococcus sp. UBA4350 | reverse complement strand
ATCAGCACATCCTTGCCCTGATCGGTGAAATATTCGCCCATCGTGCAGCCGGAATACGGCGCGATGTACTGAAGCGGCGCCAGCTCGGACGCAGTCGCGGAGACCACGATCGTATACTTCATCGCATCCGCCTTCGCCAGTGTCTCCACGACATTTGCGACGGTGGAGCGCTTCTGACCGATCGCGACATAAATGCAGATGACATTCTTGTCCTTCTGATTCATGATCGTATCAAGCGCGATCGTTGTCTTTCCGGTCTGGCGGTCGCCGATGAT
>DGSY01000152.1:10362-21214 GCA_002394125.1 Ruminococcus sp. UBA4350 | reverse complement strand
GGTCGCCGATGATGAGCTCACGCTGTCCTCTGCCGATCGGGATCATGGAGTCGATCGCCTTGATGCCGGTCTGTAGCGGCTCATGCACCGATTTTCTTGTAATGATGCCGGGCGCGATCTTTTCGATCGGCATGGACTTTTCGGTCAGGATCGGTCCCTTGCCGTCGATCGGTTCACCGAGCGCATTGACGACTCTGCCGAGCAGCTCCTCGCCGACCGGCACCGAGACGATACGCTTTGTGCGTTTGACCGATGCGCCCTCCTTGATATCGTGATCGGAGCCGAGCAGCACAGCACCGACAAAGTCATGCTCCAGATTCAGCGCCATGCCGGAGATGCCGCCCTCGAATTCGAGCAGCTCGCCGGACATACACTTTTCCAGACCGTGGACATTTGCAATGCCGTCGCCGACCGTGATCACCGTTCCGACATCGGCAAGGTTCAGCTTGGCTTCATAGTTTTTGAGCTGTTCCTTGATGATGCCGGTGATTTCATCTGGTCTTAAATTCATTCTTACACCTACCAACTGTTTCCGTCAGGAGAGGCGCTCCTTCAGCGCATCCAGACGGTATTTCACGCTGTTGTCGATCCGCGTATCGCCGTACTGCACGATCACACCGCCGAGAATACTGCGGTCGATGCGCTCACGGATCTGCACAGTCTTATGCATTCTGCGTTCGAGTGCCGCACGCAGACGTTCCTGCTGTGTCTCGGTCAGTGGGACGGCCGTGGTCACGCTGACGACTGCCAGATCGTGGAAATCGAGCATCATCGCATCGAAATCGTCCGCGATCTCGCCGATATACGGGACTCTGCCGTGGTCGATCAGCAGCAGGAGCAGACGGGCGGCAAGCCCCTCATCCCCGAAGATCTTTTTTGCGATCTGCTGCCGCTCCGAAACGGAGAGCGTCGGCAGCGAGAGCAGCCTTGTCAGATCGGGATTGAGCGAGAACATCAGTGCGCACTGACGCAGATCATTCCGCGTCTCCTGCATGACTGCATCGCCCTGCTCCTTCGCGAGTGAAAACAGCGCACCCGAATAAACGGAAGAAACCTCCGAGCTCACTGCACATCACCCACCGAATCAATAAATTCATCAATCAGCCGTTCGTGATCTGCCTGATTGATCTCACGCTCGACGACCTTCTCTGCCGCTGCAACTGCCAGTCCGGAGATCTCGCTGCGCAGGGCGCTTGCGGCTCTGCGGCGCTCACGCTCCAGCTCATCGCGGTTCTGCTGCATGATGCCGGCTGCCTCCTCACGCGCCTGTGCAACGATCTCATCCGAGCGCTGCTGTGCGCGGCGGGCTGCCGTCCGGAGCATCTCCGCAGATTCTTCCTTCGCATTTGCGAGCTTTTCGTTATACTCTGTCTCCGCGGCTTCTGCGCGGCTGCGTGCATCCTCGGCGTCTGCGAGCGTCTGATCGACGGCCGCCTTGCGTTCTGCGAGGATCTTCTGCACCGGTGCAAAGAGGAAATGCTTCAGCGCGAGAAACAGGATCAGCGTATTGCAGAGGGTAAAGAGAATGGTGCCGATGTCAATGGATAAAAATCCGAGTTTCATATAGTCCCAGCCTCTCTGATCTGAATTTCAGCCGCATCAGGTGAACGGCTTGAGGAAGATCAGCAGCAGCGCGATGATCAGGCCGTAGATACCGGTGGACTCTGCCACGGCACATCCGACGAACATGGTTCTGGTGACGGCGCCGGAAGCCTCCGGCTGTCTTGCGATTGCTTCGCAGGCCTTGCCGACCGCGTAGCCTTCACCGATACCGGGGCCGATACCGGCGATCATTGCCAGACCTGCACCGACTGCGGAGCCGGCGAGTACGATTGCTTCTGGGATTTCCATAATTCAATACCTCCGAAAAAAAATGTGGTTTTGGGAATGCGGGAACGGGGCAGGGGAGCGCTTAAGTCTCGGCTGCGTCATCCGCAGGCCCCGCATTGCTGATGAATACCATTGTCAGCATGATGAAAATGAATGCCTGCATGAAGTCAGAGAACAGGTCGAAATAGAGTGACAGGACTGCCGGGATACCGACCGTCAGGATCGGGACCTGCAAACGGATCATGTGGCTGAGCGCGGTCAGGCCGTAATAGACCAGACCCATGATGATCGAGCCGCCGGCGATGTTGCCGAAATGACGGAGCGCCATTGCGGTCGGTGTCGCGACCTCACTCAGAATGTTGATCGGCAGCATGACAGGGATCGGATCAGTGAAGCCCTTGAGATAGCCGCCGACACCGCCGTAGCGGATCTTGGTCGCCGTGATGAGAATGAACGTAATCGCCGCCCATGTCAGAAGCACGGAGAAATCCGAGGTCACGGCGCGCAGGCCGAGCAGACTGATGAGGCTGCCGAAGATCGAGAAGCAGAAGATCGTCGCGATGTAGGGCGTGAAGCCGAGGAACCGTTTGCCCATCGTATCCCGGACAAGATTCGTGATCGCCTCGACCGCCATTTCCGCGACCGCCTGCCGTTTGGAGATATTCCGCACGCGCAGATTCCGCGTCAGAAAGACCGCCAGCCCGATGATGACTGCCATGACGATCCATTCCAGCACGACGGTTTCCGTGAAATTGATCGTCAGCCCGAAGATTTTGAAGGATGTAATGACCTTCGGACCGGAGACATCAAGCTCCGACGGGCCCTGCAAAAATTCGGGGATTGCCATAACTGTTGCTTTTCACCTCTTTTTTTTGCCGGATGCAGAACCGGATCGGGAAAACAGCGCACCGGCGGTATAGACGATGCGCGGATACAGCATCGGGATCACGACAGCGACCGGCGAGATTCTGCCGCGCAGGAGCAGCGCCGCACCGAATCCCAGTGCGAAAACGCCGAGCCTTGCCGCATAGAACAGCAGATGCCGCCGCTGGCTGGATGTGCCGTAACGCCGTGCGTCCTCCTCCATGCGCAGCACACTGATCCGCAGCAGCAGCAGCGAGATCAGCAGAACCGCAGTTCCGAGGAGCAGTCCGAGTGCGAAGGAGAGTGTCACGCCGAGAAACATCACGCTGATGAGATACGCTGCAATATCCAGAAATACAGCACGCTTCATCAGAGCGCGGATCTCTCGCGCCGGACTGTCTGACGGCATACCGATGCCTCCTTTTCCGATTCTCTAAACAGTATACCATAAAAACGAAAAAAAAGCAATAAGCAAAACCCGATAACAGTACGATTTTCACGCAAATTCGGCTCTGTGCATAAAAAAACCGCTTCCGCAGCGGATGATTGCAAAGGAACATCGGACGATTGTGCATTGACAAGCAGACGGAAAACCGTTATAATATGCATGAGAGGATCGGTGCGGCGCGGATGCGCGCTGCGCCAGAAAGCATGAATGGAGTATGTGATGCAAAAACGAGTGGGGACGCTGTGTGTCACGGCCGCGGTCATGCTGTGCTGTACCGGATGCGGAGAGTCCGGCAGCGGCACCGGGATCCGGTTCTCGTGGTGGGGCGGGCAGTCCCGCCATCAGGCTACGCAGGCCGCTGTTGACAGCTTCACTGCCGATCATCCGGAGATCGCCGTCCGTACCGAATACGGCGCATGGAACGGGTGGGAGGAGGCCGCTGCCGCCGCGCTCTATGCGGGCACCGAGCCGGATGTCATGCAGGTCAATCAGAACTGGATCACCGACTACAGCTCGGAGACAGCCGGATTCCTTGACCTGAACGCATTCCGCAGCATCATTGATTTGCAGCAGTACGACAGGGATGTACTGGATATGTGTACCGTTGACGGCAGGCTGCTCTGCCTGCCGCTCAGCGAAACAGGGCGTGTCTTCTTCTGGAATGAGACGACCTTTGCGGCCGCCGGCCTGCCGGTGCCGGAGAGTTTTTCCGCGCTTTGCGAGGCGGGCGGCATCTTCCGTGAAAAGCTCGGCGAGGAGTGGTATCCGCTGGCGCTCGGCTGGTATGACCGGATGCTCTTTCTCGTCTACGATCTGCAATGCCGTTACGGCCGCGAATGGGCGAAGGACGGCGTTTTGCAGTATTCGCAGGCGGAGATCGAGGAGGGGATGCAGCGGATCGTGCAGATGGAGAAGGATCATGTGATCCCGCCGCTGAAGCAGATCGCGGGCGGCGGCGCCGACAGCTTCGATAAGGACGAGAATTTCATCACCGGCAAATACGCCGGCATCTACGAATGGGATTCCTCCGCCGGCAAATTTGTCGATGCACTTGCAGAGGGGCAGACCTTGACCGTCGGGCAGTATTTTGACGATCTCGGCAGCTATCACGGCGGTTTTTCCAAGATCGCGCAGGGCTTTGCGATCTCGAAGCATACCGATTCGCCGGAGGCCTGCGCAGAGTTGATCGCCTATCTGGTCAGCAATGAAAAAGCGGTCACGCTGCTCGGAACGGAGCGCGGCGTACCGCTGAATCACCGTGCGTATGAGATCTGCGAACAGGCGGATCTGCTCGGCGATATCGCCGCGAATGCATACAGCACGATGAATGACTACATTACGCTAAGAATTGATCCGGATTTTGAACACGCCTCTCTCAAAGGAGATGGGGGTCTCTATGAGGATGTGTTCACCGGACTGAGCTACGGTGATTACTCGGTTTCCCAAGCGGCAGAACGGCTCTGTGCCGGAATTCAGGCTGCCCTTGCCGGAGAATGACCATGACAGAACAGTTTTTTCAGGATTATCTGAAGCATTACCGGCCGTTCAAGGATTACTGGAATTATGAGGACGGCTGTGTGCTGCTCGGATGTATCCGGATGTTTCAGGCGACCGGTGCCGCCTGCTATGCAGAATTCGTTTTGCAGTATCTGGCGGAGCGCGTCCGGCCGGACGGCACCATTCCGGGCTATCCGGTCAGCCGCTATGCGCTCGACAGCTTCAACAGCAGCAAGGCGCTCTTTTTCGCCTATGACCTGACGCATGACGAGCGCTATGCCGCCGCCGCACACTGGCAGGCGGAGCAGCTGGCCGCGCATCCGCGGACGGGCAGCGGCATCTGCTGGCACAAGCAGATCTATCCGGAGCAGGTCTGGATCGACGGCGTTTATATGTTCGCTCCGTTTCTTGCGGAATATGCAAAGCGAACCGGCGACAGCAGCTGCTTTGCGGAGATCGGCCGTGCCTTCCGCTATGTCACAGCGCATATGCGCGATCCCGAAACAGGGCTCTATTATCATGCGCTGGACGAATCCCGCACACAGCGCTGGGCGGATCCGGAGACCGGACTTTCGCGCTCCTGCTGGCTGCGCGGGATGGGCTGGTTCCTCATGGCGCTGACCGATACGATCGCGCTGCTGCCGGAATCGGAATCAGAGCTCAGCGGATTTCTCACGGAAACGCTTCAGGACGCGGTGAATGCGCTGCTGCCGTTCCGCACGGAAAACGGCCTGCTTTGCCAGATCGCGGATCAGCCGCCTGCTGCGGGCAATTATGAGGAGACATCGGGCAGTCTGATGGCGGCCTATGCGATGATGTACGGCGCGGAGCTTCAGGCATTGCCGGAGGATGCATTCGCGGCGGGCGCGGAGATGCTCGAAGCGGTCAAGCGGGAAAAGCTCGTGCAGACCGATGACGGCATTTCGCTTTGCGGTATTTGCAGCGCAGCCGGGCTCGGCGGCTCGGATCGCCGGGACGGCAGTCCTGCCTATTATCTTTCGGAGCCGGTCACTTCGGATGATCCGAAGGGTGTCGGTGTCCTGATGATGGCGGAGGCGGCGCGCATCCGGAATCAGAAAACGGCGGCTGCACGGCGCTTTGCTGCGTCCTGAGCATCCGCCGGAGGAGAATGATATGCTGAATCAAAACCGATCTGCCGGTTTCCTCAGACGGAACCGGCATCTTCTTTATATCATGCCGTGGCTGATCGGCTTTCTGATCTTTCAGGCGGCACCGATGCTGTATTCGCTAATCTGCGGCTTTACGGATTTCAGTCTGTTCCGCGGCGTAACGCAGACCGGCGTGATGAATTATACCCGCATTTTCACAGATTCTGAGACGCTGCGTTCGATCGGTCTGACGCTGAAATTCGCATTTCTGAGCGTACCGCTGAAGATCTGCGCGGCACTGCTCTGTGCGGCACTGCTCGCGAAGCAGCTGCGCGGGATCCGCATCTTCCGGACGCTCTATTATCTGCCCTCGATCCTCGGCGGATCGGTCGCGGCATCGGTGCTGTGGAAAGCGATGTTCCGCGATCACGGCGTCGTCAATGCAATGCTGTCGGCGCTGCATCTTCCTGTGCATTCGTGGCTCGCGGAGCCGCATTCCGCAATGTGGGTCATCATCCTGCTGCGCGTCTGGGAATTCGGCTCGCCGATGCTGATGCTGCTGGCGGCATTGCAGCAGATCCCGCAGGAATATTCCGATGCCGCAGCCCTCGACGGTGCAGGAAAGCTGCGGACATTTTTCTCGGTCAAGCTGCCGATGATCTCGCCGGTGCTGTATTATAATCTGATGCTCGGATTCTGCGCGGCGATGCAGGAATTCAATGCGCCCTTTGTCATCACGGAGGGCGGGCCGCGCGGCGCGACGACGCTGTTTTCGCTGCTGCTTTACCGCAGTGCATTCACGGCGAATGAAATGGGCTATGCCTGTGCGATGGCGTGGGTGCTGTTTCTGCTGTCGGCCTCGGTCAGCGCGGGATTCATGCTTCTGCGGCGGCGATTTGTCTATGATCCGGACGGGGAGGCGGCAGCATGAAGCGCGTCAGACGGGAACGCCTTCTGCGGTTCGTGATACTGAGCATCGGCGCGGCCGTGATGATCTTCCCGCTGCTCTGGCTCGTGAGCGCGACATTCCGCAGCAATCCGGAGCTGTTTTCCGATGCCGGACTGATCCCGCATTCCGCGACATTTGAGGGCTGGCGCAATGCGTTTGCGTCCTACGGCGGACAGATCAGCCTGATGAAAGCGATGCGCAATACTTATATGATCGCGCTGCCGAAAATGCTGCTGACGCTGATCTCCGTCACGCTGACGGCCTACGGCTTTGCGCGGTTCCGGTTTGTTGGAAAGCGTCTGCTGACTGCGCTGCTGTTTGCGACGGTCTTTCTGCCGCAGACGGTGCTGTATGTGCCGCAGTTCATCCTGTTCAACCGGCTCGGCTGGATCGACTCGCCGCATTATTTGCCGCTGATCGTTCCGGCAGCGCTCGCCGGCGATACCGTTCTGGTCATCATGCTGATCCAGTTCATCCGCAGCATCCCGCGCACCTATGACGAGGCGGCGCGGCTTGACGGCTGCAATTCGCTGCAAATTCTGTGGTATATCCTTGTGCCGCAGCTTCAGCCGATCCTGATGTCGGTGGGCGTTTTGCAGCTGCTCTGGACGGTGAACGATTACATGGGGCCGCTGCTTTATGTGAAAACCCCGTCGCGTTATCCGCTTTCAGTCTATGTGAAGCTCTCAATGGACGCGGACAGCGGATTTGCATGGAACCGCGTGCTGGCGGTCTGCTGCATCGCGATGCTGCCGCAGGTCATACTGTTTTTCGCATCGCAGCACAGTGCCGCGCCGGAATCCGGCGGATTGAAGGAATGAACGCGAGACCCACCGCCGCCCTCCGCAGAGAGCGAAACGCCCAAGCGTTCGCGGGCTTGGTGTGCCAGCGGTCATAAACAGAACTGGATCGAGGCTCCCATTCTTCAATAGCATCGCAAAGCGAAAACTCAATATTAACCATTCTGGTTTTGTCAGGGAATCTACCCAAAACGATATTATCCCTCAAATCAGCCAATCTGCTTTCTGATCTCAGATCAGAGAACACGGTTCTCTTCCGGAAAAGCAAAAGCGGTCAGGTTATTTCCTGACCGCTTTTCGATTGCTGTTCGTCTGAGGTTTTGAGGCAGTTCTCAAACGAGCTTTGCGATGATCTTCAGGATCTGCTGCGCATCGTCAATATCCAGCTTGCCGGAAAGATCGGCGTCCGCATTGGCTTTGCCGATACTCGAGATGACTGCTTCGGTATCCTCAGCGAGATATCTCGCCAGAAGAACAACGTCATCGACCATGACAGCGCCGTCCTCATTGACGTCACCGAGGAGCGTCGGCTCAATGACCTCGGGCTGCTCCGGAACCTCCGGCTGAATGCTGAAATCAACCCAGAGTGCGACTGCGGAATTCTTTGCGTCATACGCAGGAGAGCTCGTATTCTGCGAGCGTAGCTCTGCCTCGGTCAGTGCCTTGTCGTAGATGCGGACAGTCGCAAATTCCGCATCCGAGCTGCGTCCGGTGCTGGGGCACTTGCCGACGGCCGCGCTGAAATCGGTGTGCGCAGTGCCGCTTGTGCTGATATTCGCGGTCTTGAGCATCTGGCCGTCGCAGTAGACGGAGACCGTTCCGGCGGCGCCGTTATAAATGCCTGCGACCTGATGCATCTGTCCGAGCCACGAGGATTTCATCGCTGCGGGCATCTCATAGCTGACCATTTTCCAGCCGCCGTCAAAGATGAAGAAGTCGAGATTGTTCGGCGTTGCGCGGAGGGTGAATGCGTTGTCGCCCTTGCTGATAAACTGGTTGTATTCCGGCGTGCCGGTCGGGATGACATTGCACTCGACTGTGAAGGAATGCTTGCCCTCGAAGATCGGGTTCAGCACGGAATTATACGGAATATCCATGCTGCCGCGCATGAGCGTCATATCGCCGGATTCCTTCATGACTGCGTGATCGAGCGGGAGCATGAAGGCATGGCTGCTCTGATCCTGAATGTAGGATGCGATCATGCGGTAGGGCTTGGAGTATTCATTGATCTGTCCGTCATTCGAGCCTGCCGGAACCGGAATGATCGTATATGTCCATTCGTAAACGCGATTGCTCGGAAGCTGATATTTGCCGAGTGTTGCCGGGCCGCAGGTCGCGCTGCCCGTACCCATTGAGCCGTAGTCCATGCTGAGGTAGGTCTCCTTGTGCGGACGCAGCTCGTGGACATGGTTGGTATTGTCGAAATCTGCGGGGAGGAAGTGCAGGGCGCTGCCCTCGATCGGATTCTCTGCCGCGACGAGCAGTGCATTTTCATAGCGGCTGCTCTTCACGGAGATCCATTTGAGATTCGTCAGGTTGCCGCAGTCATCGGTCTTCATGTAGGGGTAGAACATACCGGAAACGGTATTGTGCCAGACACCGAGACGGCCGTTTGTCTTGCGGTCGTTGAAGGTCTCGACGGGGCCGTTGCCGTACCATGTGACATCCTCAAAGCCTGCCGGGAGCGTCATCATCGAGCCGACGCGGAGATAGTTGCCGAGGCCGGATTTTGTGCCGTCCACGCGCATTGCGACGGTCACGGCGCCGCTGCCGTTAATCGTATAAATCATGCGGACAGAGGTATTGCCTGCATTCGGGAGCGTGAGATTTGCGGTGATGACCTGCTCGCCGCCGACCTCCTTTGCATCGAGCGAGCTGAGCTTTGCACCGCTCATTGCCCCCTTCCATGCCTTGTCAAATGCCTTTGCATTGGCGCTGCCGCCGTCATTTTCGACATTGCCGCGCCAGAAATTCGGAGTCGGGCCTGCGGTGAGAAGCGTCTCGCCGCCGTAGACATACTGCGTGATGAGACCGGTCGAGCCGGAAACAGTCAGCTTGAAATTCTTGCCGCTGACGGTGTAATCGCTGCCGCTCTTTGCGAGATCCGAAGCATCCGCATCGGCCTTGACGACCTTCGGGACGGCTGCCGGAACGGAGAACTGTGCATAGGAAAGCTCATGCTCTGCGGGAACGAGCGCGGTGCCGTTCTTTGCGCGGACGGAGACATTCAGGTGGAATTCGTCACCGGCCTTGATTGCCGCCGGCATGACGAACGGAACGCTGATCTTGCCGTTTGTCAGCGGTGCGCAGTCGGTATCCTCCGCATCGCCGCTGCTGATGACCTGACCGTTTTTCAGCAGCTCCCATACCACATGGAAATCGCTGAGGTTGACGAAATTGTTCTCGTTATAGACCGAGACAACGCGGTTGCCGATCTGGTCTGCATCTGCCGTGAACCAGAAATTCTGATACTGATACTTGACCTCTGCGAGTTCCGGCTGCGGGGTTCTGTCCGGGCTGATGAGGCCGTTTTCGCAGAAGCTGTTATCGTTGGGATTGTCGCCCCAGTCGCCGCCGTATGCGAAATAATGACCGGGCGAAAGCTCGCCGTAAAGATTCTTGTGCGCATCCTCGGTCGCGTAGTAATCCCACGGGCCGTTCGATGCCGTCGTCGCAGTGACCTCTGCGCTGTAATCCAGCCAGACCAGCACGGAGGAATCATTCGCGCCGATCGCCGGATCGCTGCTGTACTGTCCCTTGATCTCCGATGCAGAGAGCGCCTTGCTGTAAACGCGTGCGACGGAGATCGCACCGTCGAAGCGTCTGCCGTTCGATGCATCATAGCCGATGCCGAGCGGATGATTGCCGCCGTTGATATTGTCATCGGTCGTCTCGGTACCGAGCAGCTGACCGTCCACATAGAGCGAGAGCGAGCCCTTGTCATAGACACCGGCGACCTGATGCCAGTTACCCACCCAGTTTGCCGGGAATGAGCCGGAGACTGCGTGCCAGCCGTTGTTATAGATGAAGAACTCCAGGCCGCTGCCCTGGCTCTTTGTTTTGAGAGCAGCCTGCGTGTCGCCGATGGAAAGAATAACGCTGTTCGTATTCGTAGAAGCGGGCTTGACGATCGCTTCAAATGTGAAGGACTTGCCGGAGCCGGAGAGTGCGCTGAGGTAGGAGGTCGTGCTGTCCATGAGCGTATAGCCCTTGAATGAGTGGCCGCCGTTGAGTGCGCCGTCGCCTGCGCTGTGGTCAAAGTCGGACTGTCCGCCGAATGCGGTGCCGATCATGCCCTTTTTGTCAGCGATCTCAAAAGCAGAGCTGCTGCCGAAGCCGCCGATCGGATTGGCTC
>DGSY01000152.1:0-10280 GCA_002394125.1 Ruminococcus sp. UBA4350 | reverse complement strand
ACCCAGTCCCAGATGAAGCCGCCGAGCATATTCTGTCCGCTGCGGATGCTGTCCCAGTATTCCTTGAGCGCGCCGACCGAGTTGCCCATTGCGTGGTCATATTCGCACATGACATAGGGCATCTTGCCGTTGCCGGCCTTGCCGCGGATGCCGTCGGCGCTGGGGTACATCTGGCTGTCCATGTCAGTGCCCATTGCGCCGCCCTGTCCCTCGCTGTGAACCGGACGCGTCGCATCATGCTTCTTGAAATACCAGATCATATCGCGGAACAGGCCGTTTGCATAGCCCGGATCGCCGGTGTATTTCATTTCGTTTCCGATCGACCATGCAACGATCGCCGGATTGTTTTTCAGTCGCTGGAATGCGGTCTCCGTGCGGTTGAGGCCGAGCTCATAGAACAGTCCCATCTGCCGGTTGTTGTCGCCGTACATCAGCGCGTGGCATTCCATATTTGTTTCCGCCATCATATACAGGCCGTAATTGTTGCAGAGCCAGTAGAGATAGCTGTCATTGCTGTAATGCGAGGTGCGGATCGCGTTGACGTTGTTCTGCTTCATGATGCGGACGTCTTCCTCGATCGTTGCCTGCGGAACGGCCTTGCCGTGGAAGGGATCGGTATCGTGACGGTTGACGCCCTTGAGCAGCAGGCGCTTGCCGTTGATCGTGATCGGCTGCCAGCTCTTTGTGGTGACGCGGTAGGAGCCGTCCACCTCGGTGCGGGTGAAGCCGATCTCACGGAAGCCGAGCTGTGCGGAGAGCGTATCGACCGCATTGCCGCTGCCGTCCCGGAGCGTCAGCACGAGCGCATAGAGGTTCGGATTCTCCGCCGACCAGAGCGCCGGTGCAGTCACCTTTTCCGAGAGCTTGAATGTGCCGGTATCGCCGGAGCCGACCTGCGAGACCGGGATCGACGCGGAGGGCGTCAGGTTCTTGCCGTCTCTGTCCAGCACATCGACCTTGACCGACCAGCCGCCGCCTGCCGCCGCGGATGCCAGATTGCGCACATTGACATTGAGATTCAGCATCGCATTCTGATAACTGTCATCGAGATCGGTCTGCACGGTGTAATCCGAAATCTGCACGAGCGGACGGCTCGTGAGGTAGACATCGCGGAAGATGCCGCCGTCATAGATCATATCCTGATCCTCGAACCATGTGCCGTCGCAGAATTTGTGTACCTCGACAGCAAGCAGATTCTCGCCGCTCTTGAGATAATCGGTGATATCGAAGCGGTGCGGGCTGAAGGTGTCCTCGCTGTAGCCGACCTCCATGCCGTTGACATAGACATAATATGCGGATTCGACGCCATCGAGATTGAGGATCACGCGGCGGTTGTCCTCGGTCATCTCCGGCGAGACCGTGAAGGTCTTGCGGTAAAGGCCGACCGGATTGTAATTCGTCGGGGCATTCGGGCAGCCGACGCCGGGATCGTATTTGCTCTGGAACGGCATCGTCACATTCGCATAGATCGGGAAGTCAAAGCCCTGACAGGTCCAGCTGTCCGGCAGGGTAACGGTCTTCCAGCCGTCGGCCGGATTCGGTGAATAACCGGCTTTCAGCGCGCCGCCGTTGATGAACGGCTGTGCGGCTCCCGCATTCTGCACGACATTCAGCGACCAGTCCTCACCGGCACCGGTCAGCATCTGCATGAAAACGGAGTTTTCACGCGCATTGTAATCCCAGACGGCTTCGGCGGCCGCCTCGGTGCTCTGATAGGCAACGAGGCTCAGGCCGGCCGGCTCACGGTTGACCGCGAAGACATCCTCGGCACCGTTTTTGCCCGTCCATTCGTTATGATTAAACTTTGCTGCACTCGTATCGGCGCGCTTTGCGGGCGAAAGGCCGAGTGAAGCGGCGTATGCTGCGGGTGCCTGCACTGCCGGCAGCGCACCGCAGAGGATCGCTGCGGAAAGCGCCGCAGCCGTAATGCGAAATTTCAGTTTCATATTCGATTTCCCCCATAAACCCTGTTACGATGCAGCCGGAAAGCTGCTGACCTTTCCCGTCAGCCAGCCGCTGTGCAGCGCTGCATCTGCTGCGGTGATCTCGCCGTCGCCGTCGAGATCGGCACATTCAAAGACCTCCGGCTCATCGCCTGTCAGCACGCATTTTTTCAGCAGACTGAGATCACGCGCATCAATGATGCCGTCACCGTTCAGATCGCCGGGCAGATAGTCTTCGCTACTGCCCTCCGGCTTTACGAGCTGATAGCCTGCGACATTGAACAGATAGCCGTCGCCGCCTTTGAATACGAAATAGAGATCATGCCTGCCGCTCACGGACGAAAGAGCGGTTTTCTGCGTCTGCCATGTCTGCCAGCCGCCGGTCGAACCGACGCTGAGCGTACCGAGCAGCTTGCCGTCCGGCGCATCGGAGCGGATCTCGATCGACGATCCGCCGCTGTTTGCGGCAACGCGCATTTCGATCGCGGTCGCATCGGTCAGATCAACATTCTTGAAGCCGATATAGTCGCCGTTTTCGATATATGCCACATCCTGACCGCCCTCACTGCAATTTTCTGTCTGTATGCCGGACTGTGTGGAGAATGTGGATGCCGGAATCATGCCGCCGGAGCCGGTGAGCCGCAGCAGATGTGCGGATTTGCTCAGCACCTTGCCCGAAGCATCGGTGACATAGATGCGGTATTCGCCGGAGGCGGCCGGAGTTTTGATGGTTGTCGCGGTGCCGGAGGCTCTGGTCATGTCGCTGCCGCGCTTGAAAGAGGCCGTATTGTCCGGCGCGATCCAGACGGTCTTGCCGGAGCCCGCCGCACGGATCGGCAGGCTGATGCCGCCCGCCGTCGCGCAGGATGCCGGGAATACATAGTCCGCATCGGATTTCATACCCTCCGGCATGATGTTCTTATATTCGTCCTGCAAACCGGAGTGCAGGCAGTATTCAAACTGCTGCTGCGGCCAGACATTGTCCGAAACGACGATCGGATCATCAATTTTGCTGTCGGGCGGATTCTTGCCCATTTTCCTGACGGTCGCGTAGGTGCGCAGAATTGTGAGATGATGCTTTTGACCGTAATCCTCGCAGTTGATCGTATAGGTGACATTCGGGCTGATCTCCAGCACATTGTCATTTTCTTCGATATACGCGGTGCCCTCGTCATTGTGCAGGCCGTAGGTCGGAGCGCCTGCGCCGCCGGCGGGAATGCCCTGCACATAGTTCTCATTGATGACCGTGCCGGGCATCTGGCCGATCGTGTAGATGCCGCCGCTGTCGTGCAGACGGTTCAGCGAATTGATGACGCGGTTATAGCAGATCATGTTGTCACGGCAGGTCTCGGAGTCCTTGAAATTGCACCAGCCCCAGCCGAGGTGGATGCCGTTATACGCGGTCTTTTCGATCTGATTGCGGAGGATTTTGATTGCTTCCTCCGTGTAGACCGTGATCGCCGCGCAGCCGCCGAAGCCGTGGACAACGCTGATATCGTAGAGCAGATTGTCCGCGATGACGTCATTCTTGCAGACGCCCTCAACGCCGACCGGGAATTTTTCGCGGTTGCTGTTGTTCTTGTCACCGATGTAGATATGCTGCGGATGACCGACCGTAATGCCGGAGGAGGTGATATCGGTGATGTAGTTGCCGGTGATATTGCAGTTCAGAACGTCATTGGTGAGCTGTAAGCCGTCCGCGCCGGTATGCTTGATGACATTGCCGGTGAAGTCGATCGAGCTGCTGCTCGTGACATGGATCATCGCCGGAAGCGTATCGACCATTTCATATTTCTTGCTGTGCCAGTTGGAATCGGCGAATGCAGTATAGGTCTGCGCCGCCTGACAGGTCGCCTTGCCGTGCGAGCCTGCGACATTCGTGAGCTGATAGTCGGTATGCGCAAAGGTGATGCCGCTGAATGTGATATTCTCCACGCGGTTCGAGGTCGATTCGCCTGCGATGACAATCAGCTCCTCCGCGACCGGCGCTTCGGCAGTCGCCGAAGACATATCCTCCCATTCATACGGATAATAGTAAATCTTGTGTGCGGTCTTGTCGAAGTAGAATTCGCCGGGCGAATCCACAAATTCGAGCGCATTATAAAGAGTATGCCAGCCGCCGCAGCTGAATCCCGCGCCCCAGCCGGGTGTCTGCGCGATCGCGCCGTAGGGCTGCTGCATGAGGAACACAAAGCTGCCGTTTTCGTATTTCACATCCCGCGAGCAGACGATGTTCTCGTTCCATGTGGTGCCGTTGACGGCTTCGAGGTCATCGAGATTCGAGGTCAGATGCGGCAGATCGGATTCCTTATACTTGATGCCGTCGCTCTTTTTGCCGGAATCCCATGCCCAGTCCGCCTGACCTGCCGTGATGCCGTAATCGCCCCAGCCGCCCTGTGCGCCGACACCCTTGCTGCCCATATTGGCGCGGTGGTCGTTGACATAGAAATTGCGGAGCTTGCTGTCGCGGTCGAGCGGCGCGACATAGAGTCCGTTCTTGTAGGGCTCCCAGCCGCTGACCGGCTGTGCGCCGCTGATGACGGGTGTTTCGCCGGGGTATGCCTGATAAATGATGCGGTTCCCGTTCCTGCCGGAATCGCGTGTGTCGAACTGAACGGCTTCTGTCTGGCGGTACACGCCGCCGCGCAGATAGACGATGATATCGCCGTTCATGCTGCCGCTGAGTCCGCGCACGGCATCTCTGGCGCCTGCGAGCGTCTGAAGCGGTGCGTCGATCGTTCCGGCATTGCCGTCACTGCCGTCCGGCGAGACATACAGCTCGGCAAAGGGCGCATCCGCCGACGCTGTGAGCGGTACAGCCGCGGGCGTCACGGCTGCGGTGAGCGCGGTCAGCAATGCACCGACCGCGGCAGTTGTCCGGTTCTTTTTTTTGTACCGGACAGGTTTCGGTTTCCCTGTTTGCATAATGAATCCCCCTGTATGACCGGTTCTTCCGGCTTGTTCGGAAATTGAGCAGACAACTTTTGCCCAATGATCCATCATCATTATAGCGTAAAAAATAAAGCGAAACAATGGCAAAAATATAGAAAACATGGACAAAGTGCAGTCGGCCGGCCGGCAGTGCCAGCTTCCGGTTTGAGGTCAGGATATGATATATAGTTATTGTGTTATGGTATTCATTGTACTATATATTTATAATAATCAGTTCTTGTCGGCAGTACCGGCTTCCGATATGAAGTCAGAATGCTGAACAGTTGTATTGGTTGTTATGGTATCCACAGCGCTTTTTCATAATTTGTTCTGACAGGCAGTGCCCGGCTCCTATTTGAGATCATGTGGTGTAATCTCAATATGCAAGCACCTTGTCTCCTCTTGAAAAATGGCGGAATATGTGTTATAATATAATAAAGCAAAATTCCCTCAGACGAAAGGAGTGCGAATATGCAAACTGAATGTTTTGAAAACCGCGAGCTTTCATGGCTCCGGTTCAATCAGCGTGTGCTGGAGGAGGCACAGTGCGAGGAGAATCCGCTGCTGGAGCGGCTTTGCTTTACGGCGATCTTCCAGAGCAATCTCGATGAATTTTTCCGTGTCCGCGTCGGAAATCTGCTCCGCAAGCAGAAGGAGGATCCGGACAAAAAGGATAAGATCAGCAGGATGAAGCCGAAAAAGCAGCTTCGTGCGATCTATGAGCAGGTGCGCTCGCTGATCTCGGCGAAGGATGCTGTGTTCCATGAGATCATGGATGCGCTGCGGTCGGAAAAGCTCGAACGCGTGACATTCCATTCCGCGACACCCTCGGAGCAGAATCTGCTTTCCGAATGGTTCAAGCGCGAGATCCGTCCGGTCTCAATGCCGACGATCGTTGACAAGGGCAAGCCGTTCCCGTTCCTGCGTGACCGTGCGATCTATGCTGTGCTGCGGCTGGAATCGAAATCCGGCATCCGCATGGGCATTCTGCCGGTCAGTGATCAGTGCCAGCGGATCATCCGGCTCGGCGGCGGCAGATTCATGCTTTCGGAGGATGTGATTCTCGCCTATGCGCATACTGTATTCGGCAGTGCGCGTGTGATCGACCGGACATTGCTGCGCGTGACGCGTTCCGCCAGCATCGCGCCGGAGGATATCGGTGATCTGCAGACCGGCGATACCCGCGCCGACATGGAGCAGATGCTCGCAGACCGCAAGCGGCTTCAGGCTGTCCGCATGGAGCTTTCCGAGCCGTTTTTCCAGCCCGCGCTGGATTATCTCTGTGAGAATCTGAATATCCGGAATGAGCAGGTATTCTACACGAAGGCGCCGCTTGATCTCTCCTTTGCCTATGAGTGCAAGAATATCGCGACCGATCCGAAGCTGCAATATACGCGCATGGTGCCGCAGAAATCCGCGATGGTGACGGAGCACCGCGCGATGTTTACACAGATCCGCAAGCAGGATATCCTGCTGAGCTATCCCTATGAGAGCATCCGGCCATTTCTGCGCCTGCTCGATGAGGCCGCCGATGACCCGAATGTTGTCAGCATCCAGATCACGCTCTACCGCATGGCGCGGGATAGCCGAGTGATCGCGGCGCTCTGCGAGGCCGCCGGACGCGGCAAGGAGGTCGTTGCGCTGACCGAGCTCCGTGCGCGGTTCGATGAACAGGGGAATATCGACTGGTCGAAGGTGCTGGAGCGCGCAGGCGTTCATGTGATCTACGGGCCGGAGCATTTCAAGGTGCATTCCAAGCTGCTGCTGATCCGCCGCAAAAACCGCGGGAAGATCGAGCAGTTCACGCAGATCGGCACCGGCAACTACAATGAGAAAACGGCGGCGATCTACACGGATTACTGCCTGATGACGGCAGATCCGCAGATCGCGGAGGACGCCGGGAATATTTTCGATGCACTGCGGGAGGGCAGACTTCCTGAGCCGCAGAAGGATCTGCTCTGCGCGCCCTACGGCCTGCTGGATCCGGTGCTGGAAATGATAGATACCGAGATTCGCCATGCCGCCGAGGGCGATCCTGCCTATATCGGTCTGCGCATGAACGGTCTCTGCGACAGGAAGATCATGAAAAAGCTGATCGAGGCATCGTGTGTCGGTGTGAAGATCGAGCTGCTGGTGCGCGGCGTCTGCTGTCTGATCCCGCAGGTTCCCGAACTCACCGAGAATATCGAGGTACACAGCATTGTCGGGCGCTATCTGGAGCACGCGAGAGTTTATATCTTCGGCACGCCGGACAGAATGAAGGTCTACCTCGGCTCCGCAGATTTCATGCCGCGCAATACGCAGAAGCGCGTTGAGGTCTGTGCGCCGGTGAAGGACGCCGGCCTGCGTCAGCGGCTCTATGACGAATTCCGCCTGCAATTTGACGATCCGGTCAAGGCGCGGTTCCGCACGGCGGACGGCGATTATCATCTGCCGGCCGGCGGCAATCACGCGGAGAATTCGCAGGAGGCGCTGCACCGCGCAGCCTACGAGCGCGCACATCAGCAGGAAGCCGCCGAACAGAACGAAGGATAATTCAGGGAGCAGATCATGTCAGGAAAAGAGCGTAAACCTTCAACGAAAACCTATGTATTTCTGATTACCTACGGCATTCTGCTGTATCTCGGCCTTCAGAATTTTTCAGCGATCAAGAGCGTATTCTCTTGGGCGTATGCGATCATGCAGCCGATCTCATACGGCGTCTGCATTGCATTCATCATCAATCTGTTTCTGCGGTTTTTCCGCGAAAGGGTATTTGTGGGAATGGCGAATTCGCACCGGCCGTGGGAGCGGAAGCTCTGCCCGGTTATCAGCGCCGTCTGCACCGGACTGGTCGCGATGATTTTGCTCGCACTCATCATTTTCATGATTATTCCGCAGCTGACGACCGCCGTCAATACGCTGATCGAAAAGCTGCCGAGCAGTCAGGAGCAGATTTATGATTTTGTCAAAGCAAAGCTGACGGCATGGAACGCACCCGCATTTCTGATCGAAAAGCTCGACGATTTCCATGTGGACTGGGACACCCTTTATGACTGGTTCAACAAATTCGCCGACGGCAAGGTCGGAACATTTCTCGGCTCGGCATTCTCCGTGACGACATCCGTTCTCTCCACCGCGACGAATCTTGTGCTGGGACTGATCATCGCGATCTACCTGCTCGCGCAGAAGGACCGTGTCATGTATGTGATCCACAAGGTCGTGAAGCTGATCTCGCCGGCACGCTATTATGACAGGATCACGCGGATCCTGCATCTGGCAAACCGCTCCTTCGCGAGCTTCCTGACCGGACAGTTTATCGAAGCAATCGTCATCGGAACACTCTGCACGATCGGGTTGTATATTTGCAGATTCCCGTTTGCAGCGACCATCGGCATTCTGACAGGCATCACGACATTGCTGCCGATCGTCGGCGCATGGATCGGCGGTGCGATCGGCGCACTGCTCATCGCAACGGCCGAGCCGGACAAGGTGATCTGGTTCATCGTGTTCATTTTCGTATTGCAGCAGCTGGACGGTCAGTTCATTTACCCGAAGATCGTGGGCGACTCGATCGGCCTGCCGGGACTGCTCGTGCTGATCGCCGTGATCGTCGGCGCAGGATTCGGCGGCATCATCGGCATTATCATTACCGTGCCGGTCTTTGCGATCCTCTATCAGCTGCTCAAGGATGCGATCGACTCCATGCCGCCGGAGCCGGAACCCGCAGCTGCGGGAGCCGGAGCAGGGGAGGCGGATGCCGTCCGGCCGCTGACAGTCGAGGATGCAGAGCCGCAGCCGGAGCAGCTTCCTGAACCGGAGAAAGTCACGGTGAATCCGCAGCCGGCACCGCACACATCCGGCAGAAAAAAACGCCGCCGCAGAAAATAAGCACATATTTTTGAATATTATCTGAATATTCATCCATACCCATTGCATTATTTGTCTGATTATGCTATAATGTTTATATTACAAATGATTCCCTTGGATTGCCATTCAATCAGAAAGGAGATACAGACATGAACAAAGCAATCATTCTCGCCGGCGGTCAGGGCAAGCGCATGAAGGCACCGATCCCGAAGCCGATGTTCCGCGTATTGGGCGAGCCGATGCTCGAATGGGTGCTCGGCGCCTGTGAGGAGGCCGGACTCGAAAAGATCTGCGTCATCACGGGCTATGAGGCCGAGCAGATCAAAGCATATCTCGGAGACCGCTGTGAAACGGCATTTCAGGCGGAGCGGCTTGGTACCGGTCATGCCGTGATGCAGGCGATCCCGTTCCTTGAGGCGGATGCGGAGGGCAATACGCTCGTTCTCTGCGGCGATGCGCCGTTCATCGACTGCGCAACGATCCGCGATTCGCTGGAGCGGCATATTCAGGAGGAGAACGCCGTCACGGTCATCACGGCAAATGTCGCGCAGCCCTTCGGCTACGGCCGCATTCTCCGCACCGACAGCGGCATTGCGGGTATCGTTGAGGAAAAGGACGCGACCGAAGAACAGCGCCGGATCACCGAGATCAATTCCGGCTGCTACTGGTTCCGCACCGCCGACCTCATCGAGCTGCTCGGCCTCATCAAAAATGACAATGCGCAGAAGGAATACTATCTGACGGATACCATTGCGATCGCGCTGAAAACCGGACGGAGAGCGGGTGCATTCTGCTCTGCGAATCCGGATGTCGTGCTGGGCGCAAATGACCGGAAGGGACTGCTTGCGCTGAATGATGCGGCGCGCATGGCCGTTCTGAACCGCCACATGGAAAACGGCGTCGGCTTTGTCTGCACGGACGGCATCATCATTGAGCGCGGCGTGAAGATCGGCGCGGGAACGGAGATCCTTCCGAATACGATCCTGCGCGGAACTACCGAGATCGGCGAAAACTGCGTCATCGGCCCGAACTGCGTGATCGAGAATACGGCCATCGGTGACAATGTCGAGCTGAATACGGTGCAGTCCTATGATTCGCGGATTGACGCGGGCGTCAAAATGGGACCGTTCGTACATATCCGTCCGGACAGCCATATCTGCTCCGGCGCGAAGATCGGCGATTTTGTCGAGATCAAGAATACGGAGATCGGCGAAGATACGATGGTCGCGCATCTTGCATATCTCGGCGACAGCGACATCGGCAGAAAGGTCAATATCGGCTGCGGCTGTGTGACGGTCAATTTCGACGGCATCCGGAAATCCCGCTGTGAGATCGGCGATCATGCATTCGTCGGCTGCAACAACAATCTGATCGCACCGGTGCGGCTGGGCAAATACAGCTATACGGCGGCGGGCGCGACGATCACGGCGGATGTGCCGGATTATGCGCTGGCGATCGACCGCGGCACGCTCCATATCAAGGAGGGCTACACACTGCGGAAATTCGCCAAGTCCCCGAAAAAGGACGATTCCAAGTAAGCGCCAACCACTCCTAGCT
>DGSY01000078.1 GCA_002394125.1 Ruminococcus sp. UBA4350 | reverse complement strand
GCTCCGGCAGGGGAGCAGGCGCTTCATCCGGCATACTGCGCACCGTATCAAAGAAATGCAGCAGACATTCTGCGAGCAGCGCCTGCCCGTCGGCATTCGGATGGCTTTCCGTATCGCCGTAATCCGCCCATTTCAGCGCACCGCGCTCCAGTGCTGCATTCAAAGCAGCCCGCAGGCGGACGCATGGGAGTCCGTAATGCTCTGCGATCGGCAGCATGAAGCTTTCGCATTGATAGTCGTTGTAATTGCGGATCGTGAAGATGCAGACGACCGGCGGATCCGGCGCTGTCAGCAGCTTCCGCAGAAGGCTCTCAAACGAAATAACGCTCGGCCGGAGCGTTGTCTCATTGATCGAGAATTCGAGGAAAACAAGATCCGGCTTGTGACAGAGAATTTGTTCATCCGCAAGCAGATTTCCGTGCATCGTACTCATGCCGGCCTCTGCACAGATAAAGCCCTCTGCATCATATCCGCGTTCGCGCAGCCCCGCGACAGTCAGCTCAGGATATGCGCCCTCGTGAACGGCATTGCCGGCAAAGCCCATTGTCACAGAGCCGCCCAGAAAGCCGAACCGCAGATTCTTTTTCTGCATCAATGACTGCCACGCGATGCCGTGTCCGGCAGAATACAGCGTTTCGGCAGCGATCTCTTTTTTCAGTGTATCCGTTATCATATTCTCACCCGTGTTTTATGTTTACAGCGGCCCGCCGCCCATGCGCCATGTACCGACATCGACAAGCTGCTTCAGCAGCAGCGCATATTCCGATGCCGCCTTTGACAGAAACGCATTCCGGCGCGAGACCAGCGAAATATGACTCAGAACCAGCGAATCCGGCAGCGTATAATAATACGGATGCCGGCCGAAATTCCCGTAATAAATCAGGGAATCCGGAATCAGCGCGATGCCCATGTTCGAGCAGGTGAACGAAAACACCGTCTCGATCGTCTGGACGCTGAATGCGACATTCGGCTCAAAGCCGCATTTCCGGCAGACAGTGTTCAGCTTGTCGCGGTCAAATTCGCCGGCATTCGCGGCGATGAAGCGTTCCTCTGCCGCAAGCGAGAGGTCGATCGGCTTCTGCCGCAGATAGCGCGGTGTCCCTTGCAGAATATCCTCGGCGGTCAGCGGCTCCGGGAGCTTTTCGGCCAGCGGATGCTCCTGCGGGACAGCGAGATAGAGCCGTTCCTCGGCAAGCGGCTCGGCATGGAGCTGCTTTTCGGTGAATTCACCGGTTCCGATAGCAAAATCAATCTCACCGGCAGTCAGCTGATCGAGGAGCTGCTTCATATCAGCTTCGCGGATCGTCATCTGGATCTTCGGATAATTCGCATGAAATGCCGCAATGCTCCGCGCCAGCAGACAGCGCACCCGGAAAGGAGATGCGCCGATGCGGACGGAACCGGTCTCCAGTCCCATGAGATCGGACATGGCATTGTTCATGCTTTCTTCCATTGCGAGGATCTTCCGCGCCCAGTCTACATACAGTCTGCCGGCATCGGTCAACTTCAGCGGCGTAACAGAGCGGTCAAAGAGCTTCATGCCGAGCTGCCGTTCGATGCTGTGGATATACTGACTGAGCGAGGGCTGTGTCACATAGAGCCGTTCAGCTGCTTTGGAGATGCTTTGACATTCCGCGACAGCGATCACATAATTTAATTGCTGCGTTGTCATGCTGCTTTATCCTTTCGTGTATGCAGAACAGAGTGATTCGGTCAGGCGTTCTTCTGCTGCTCATAGGCCTGCCGGACGGCTCTTGCCAGCTGATCGGCGCAGGAGGTCGGGCGTCTGCCGCAGAGATTGCCGAGCAGCTTTTCTTCGATCTGTTCGACCGTCCAGCCGTCTACGAGCTTGGAGATCGCTTTCAGATTGCCGTTGCATCCGCCGGTGAATGCGATATTTGAGACAACATTGTCCTCCAGATGAAACCGGATCTCGGTCGAGCAGACGATCTGCGTCTTGTATACATAATCCATAATGATAACTCCTTTCGGTGTTTGGTGTGATTGATGATTTTTTGCCTATACTATGATTATACAACGCCCATGTGTGCTTTGTCAATCCTCATTCTATGAATAATCCGTAAAATCTGACGAAAACACGGATGCAAATGCGGTTCTGTTCGGTTTGCATTCGTGCAAAATGCCGATAGTTCACTTTATATCATTGAAATGCGAGGATAAATCATTGAAAAAACTGCTTGAATGTTATATAATAATACGTAGGGGAGACATTCTGTGTCATAATATAGAAAAAGAAAAAAATAATTCGGAAAAAGGGGGATTCATAATGAATCAAAGAAAAAAGAGAGTCGCTGCTGCTGCATGGACAGCGGCGCTCATGCTGTGCAGCGCAGGCGCAATGCCGCTGACAGCATCCGCGGCATTCGGCGTCGGCGGAAACGGCACTGCGATCATGGAGTATCTTGACCGCGGTATCTACGCCGTGAAATCGGGAAACGGGATGTTCGTCAGCTGGCGCTGGAATGCCGATGATGCGGACGATGCGGAGTTCCTGCTCTACCGCGACGGCGCGCTGATCTACACCAGCACCGCCGGAACCGGCGCGACAAGCTATCAGGATAACGGCGGAAGCCCTGCGTCCAAATATCGTGTGGATACGATCGTCGGCGGGGAGGTCGTCGGCTCGGAGGAATGCAGATTCACCTCCGGCGCGAATTATTTCGATCTCAAGCTCAACAGTCCCGGTTCGCAGTATTCGCCGAATGACTGTGTGGTCGGTGATGTGGACGGCGACGGACAGTATGAGATCTTCGTCAAATGGGATCCGAACAATTCGCAGGATAATTCCAAGTCAGGCTATACCGATAATGTCATCATCGACTGCTATACGCTGACCGGTCAGCAGCTCTGGCGTATCGACCTCGGAAAGAATATCCGTGCAGGTCAGCACTATACGCAGCTCTGTGTCGCGGATTTCGACTGCGACGGCCATGCGGAGCTGATCACCAAAACCTCCGACGGCACAAAGGACGGTACCGGCAAGGTCATCGGCGACGGCTCAAAGGATTACCGCAATTCCAGCGGCTATATTCTCACAGGCCCCGAATTCCTGACGCTGTTCGACGGCAGAACCGGTGCAGCGCTTGATACGATCAACTATCCCGTTCCCCGCGGCGTTGTAACCAAGGAAACCTGGGGCGATAATTACGGCAACCGCGTTGACCGCATGAACGGCGGCATTGCATATCTCGACGGCGTTCACCCCTCCGCGATCTACGGCAGAGGCTACTATACCAGAATGACGATTTCCGCTGTCGATGTCGTGAACGGCAAGCTCTCCGTCCGCTGGGTTTTCGACACTGACAAGGATAAAGAGCCCAACTGCTTCGGACAAGGCAACCACAATGTCATGGTCGGAGATGTGGACAATGACGGTAAGCAGGAAATCAGCATGGGTGACTGCGTGATCGACGACAACGGCAAGCCGCTCTGGGCATCCGGCAAGGGACACGGCGATGCACAGCATCTCGGCGATTTCGTTCCGGAGCGTCCCGGTCTGGAGCTTTGGGAGTGTCACGAGGGTTCTCCCTGGGGCGTCACGCTGTTTGATGCATCCAACGGCGCAGTGATCTTCCACAAGGACGGCGACAAGGATACCGGCCGCTGCTGCGCAGATAATATCTGGGCGGGCAATGCCGGCGCGGAATTCTGGGGCGCAAGACCTGCGAATACTGTTATGAACAGCAAGGGCGCACAGATCGGCAGCAAATCCCCCTCGATGAACTTCCTGATCTACTGGGACGGCGATCTCGAACGCGAGCTGCTCGACGGCAACGGCATCACCAAAATGATCGACACCAACACGATCACACAGATCTTTACTGCAGAGGGATGCAGCTCAAACAACAGCACGAAATCCGTTCCCTGCCTGACCGCTGATCTTTTCGGAGACTGGCGCGAGGAGCTGATCATGCGCACGAATGACAATCAGCATATCCGCATCTGGTGCTCAACCGCGCCGACCGATGTCCGCCTGACCACGCTGATGCACGATATGCAGTACCGCGCACAAAACTGCTGCCAGCAGTCCTCTTACA
>DGSY01000035.1 GCA_002394125.1 Ruminococcus sp. UBA4350 | reverse complement strand
AATCCTCATCGTCGTCGAAGTCGTCTTCGTCATCGTATTCTTCATCGTCGTCGAAGTCGTCTTCGTCATCGTATTCTTCATCGTCGTCGAAGTCGTCCTCGTCGTCGTAATCCTCATCGTCATCGAAGTCGTCGTCTTCGTCGTAATCCTCATCGTCATCGAAGTCGTCGTCTTCGTCGTATTCTTCATCGTCGCCGAAGTCATCCCCGCCGTCAATATCCGCATCATCAGAGGGTGCGTCTGTATTCAGTGCATCGTCAGCCGCTTCTGCAAGCGCCTCCGCCGTATCCTCTGCATCGGCTCTGACCTCAGCGACCTCGTCCGCAGCGGAATCGGCAACTGTTTTTGCTGCATCGGCAGCTTTTGCGGCAGCATCTTCGGCGGCCTCAGTGACGGCCTCCTCCGCAGCGTTCACTGCCTCCCCTGCCTTTTCCGCAGCATTGTTCTTTTCGGGCTGCTGCTTCAGCGGATCGTTGCTGTGATGATGTTTTCTGTTCCTGCTCATATCTTTTTCTGTGACCTCCGATTCTTTGTTTCTTGCGGCGGATCCGTTTTTTTCCGGTTTTGCCGGAATCACCTCACTGCCGCCGGATGCTTCCGTATTCATGGTGAGCAATGCCGAAACATTATTCGTCATTTTCTGCCGGATCTGTTTCAGAATGACCGGTGACGGATCAGCGGGATCAATGCGCGGGATCTCAAACGGCGCACCGTAGCGGATGTAGATCCGGCTGCGGAAGTGCAGCGATTCGTCATCGAATGAGATCGCGACCGGAACCACCGGCACACCGGTCTGTGCAGCGATCAGCGCCGCACCGGTCTTGAAATGTCCGAGCTTTCCGTCCTTTGAACGGGTTCCCTCCGGAAAAATCAGTGCATTTTCACCGTTTTGCAGGCGGAATTCGATCTCCTCCAGCGCGGTGATATCGCCGGCGCCGCGGTCGATCGCGACGGCACCGAGCTTTTTGAGCAGCCAGCCGATGAAGCCGGAGGAGAACAGCTCCTGCTTTGCGAGAAAGCAGAACTGCGTATCCGGATTCTGCACGCCGATCAGGATCGGGTCGGCCATGCTCCTGTGATTGCTGACGAACAGATATCCGCTCTCGTCGGGCAGATTCTCCAGTCCCTCAGCCTCGATCTTATACCAGAGCGGCATGACGAGCCGCATCACGGTCATGGCAAATTTATAGAATGCATTCATGCGCCGAGCTTCTCCTTCACGATTTTCATGAGCAGCTGCTCGGAGCCGTCCAGATCAAGGTCGGAGGTATCGGCAAGCACTGCGTCCTCCGCCTGCTTCAGCGGCGCGGTCTCGCGTGTCATATCCTGCTGATCGCGGCGGACAACATCCGCGAGGACCTCCTCATAGGTCTGGGTGGAAATATGCTTTTCCTGCATTTCGAGGAAGCGGCGCATGGCGCGCTTTTCCGCGGATGCAGTGAGATAGATCTTGACCTCGGCATCCGGCAGCACCACGGTACCGATATCGCGGCCGTCCATCACAACGGACTGCTCTGCGGCGATCTTCCGCTGAAGATCCAGCAAAAACGCCCGCACCGCCGGCAGGGCGGAAACGCGGGAGGCGTTCATCGTGACCTCCGGCGTCCGGATCAGATCGGACACATCCTCCTCGCCGATGAAAACGTGCTGCTGACCGCCGATATGGCGGAATGAGATCTCAAGTCCGGTGAGTCCTGCCTCGATCTCCGCGTCAGTGACCGCATTTCTGCGGAGCATCGCGAGCGCGATCGAACGATACAGCGCACCGGTATCGACATAGACAAAGCCAAGATTGGCAGCGATCCGTTTCGCCAGCGTGCTTTTTCCGGCACCTGACGGACCGTCGATCGCGATCCGGGTCGGCATCTGTGCATACCTCCTGACATAATTATCTTAGTCTATTATAGCACAGAATCTCTGATTTTGCAAGTGCTTTCTGTTTTTTTTTGACGAAAACTTTTGAAACGGGCGAAGCCGCGTGTTATTTGCACGGATATTCCGCGATTCTGCGATATTTTTCGTATAATCGGTAAAATCTGACTCCCGGAAATGCGCAGGAGGGAAGCACATCCGCGATGCACTCCCCTCCTCTGCCGTTTATTCAGTTGTATAGACAGCCGGGCTCTTCGGAATCTTAAAGCCGGTGCCGAGGAAATAGCTCAGATGCGGCGGCTGATTGTAGCCGTTGTTCTGTGCCGCGGCCTGTACGCGGTACTGCGGATCGTGCATCAGCGTGACAATGCCGTACTCGGTGGAATAGGTCGTCGTGAAGATGCGGACGCCGCTGCCCTCGCTCAGCCGGAAGATCATCTCCTCGCGCCAGTCGCCGAAGAGATCGCAGGTCAGGCAGGCGTTGGATTTCGAGTAGTTATTATAGGTGACGCCGTTTCCGGTGAAGATGCGGCCGGAGCCGTATTTATCGACCATTGTGCGGTCGAGAACGCCGCGCTCCAGCGTGCCGTCCCAGTAGACAACGGAATTCTGTCCCCATTTTGTGATATCCGACCAGCTGCATATTTCCTTGCCGGTCACGCAGTCATAGACGATGCTGTTATGCGAGCCGACCATTTCCGCGCCGGCGTTTCCTGCGATGATATTGTCCGCCAGTGCGCGTCCGGTATCGCCGCCGGCCGTCTGCCGGAACAGCTCTGTATTCGTCTTTGCATCGCGGAGGATCGTGCCGAAGTTGACGGCCTTGCCGTTCGGATGCACCTCATCCTCAAGGCACTGGAAGATCTCAAGGCCGGGGTTATCCGGTACGAAATCGCCGATGTGGATCGCGTCGCCGTGTGCGAGGCCGGTCGTGGAATAGAGCTTGCCGTCATCATCGACGATGCCGGAGCCGTAGACGACCTCCTGCTTGCCGTCGCCGTCCACATCCGCCGCGAGGCAATGGTGATTGCCGTCGCCGAAGCCCGGTGTGTTCTTATTGTATCCGGTATCGAACAGCCAGCGCTTGACGAGCTTGCCGCCGGAAACATCCCATGCCGCAATCGTCGCACGGGTATAGTAGCCTCTGCCGAAGCAGGCGCTTGCATTCTGTCCGCTGCCGCCGAGATATGCAACGCAGGCCGTGAAGCGGTCAACGCGGTTGCCGTAGTTATCGCCCCAGTCCTCAACCTTGCCGCGTGCCGGCTCATAATCGACGGAATCGAGCGCCGCGCCGGTCTTGCCGTCAAAGAGCGTCAGATATTCATTGCCGGTCAGGATATAGCCGCTTGATGCGCGGTAATCCGCATTGCCGTTTCCGATGACCCTGCCGGTGCCGTCCTTCGTGCCGTCGGAGGTTCTGCAAATCATCTCGGCACAGTTGTCGCCGTCGAAATCATAGACGAGGAACTGCGTATAATGCGCACCTGCGCGGATATTATGGCCGAGGTCGATCCGCCAGACGCGCTTGCCGTCCAGCCGCCAGCAGTCGATGAATACATTGCCGGTATAGCCGCTCTTGGCGTTATCCTGCGAATTGGACGGATCCCATTTCACGAACAGCTCATAGGTGCCGTCGCCGTCGATATCGCCGACCGAGCAGTCATTGACCGTGTAGGAACAGGTCGAGCCGTCCGGCATCGTCATATCCGCCGGCGGATCCATTGGGATATCCATATACGCGCCGGATGTGCCGGTATTGAAATTCGTCAGCTTCTGCGCAGCGCAGGCAAATTCCGTGCAGGTCTCACCCTGAAATACATCGACGGTGTAATTGTCCGCCGCGGTGCCGGAGGCATCGAGATAACAGGATGCATCCGCCGTTGTCCCCTGATAGATCGGTGTCGGATCGCCGTTCCTGAACACCTTGAACGATGTACCGGCATTATCCGTGCCGAGGATGCGCCATGTGACCAGAATGCCCTTGTTCGTATTCGCCGCGACGACGCCGCGGTTGAGATTCTCTACGCGGAGCGCACCGGGCTCCGGCTCATTCCGCATCTGGGCGGGCGCTTCATCGGTCGGCTCCAGCGTGAGATAATCCATATTCGGGCCGCCGCCCGTGCCGGCCGCCGCCGTGCGGATCGTATTCTTTCCGGCCTTCAGCGTCAGCACGACCGACTGCTCGCCCCATGTCGTCCAGCTCTCCGTATACGGGAAGCTGACGCGGACAGATTCGGATGTGCCGTTGACCGAGACCTGAAGCGTGCGCAGATCATCGGCGCTGCCGCCGTTTGCATAGCGGAATGTCACCTTATAATTGCCGTCGGCCGGCGCATCGACCGTCCATGTCAGCGAGCTGCCGATCTCATTGGCATAATTCCAGTAGGCCGTACCCTCGAAGCCCGCGTTCGTGGATTCCTCCCAGCCGTTGTCGCCGGCGGCCTCGATCGCCCAGTAGCGCTTATTTTCGATGATCCCCTGCGGGACCGTCACGCGCACACCGGCCGGAAACTCCGTGATCTTCGTCAGCAGATAGTCTTCAAGCATTTCCGCATCTGACGCATTGACCTCGCCGTCCCTGTTGAGATCAGACTGTAAATTTTGCAGTTCTGTCGGCGCCCTGCCGCGCAGGATCTGCTTCATCGCGCTGAGGTCTGCTGCCGACAGGATCCCGTCCATGTCAAAATCTGCGATCAGGCCGGATTCCTCCGCAGCGCCCGCCGTCAGCGGGAATCCTCCGCAGAGCGTTCCGAGCAGCGCCGCAGCCGCCGTCAGCGAAAGGCCGCGCCGCCATGCATTTCCTTTTTTCATCATGAAACTCCCCCTAGATAATAATGATTTTTTCTGCTTTTCATAAGTTGTCTATTCTATCATACCACAATATCCCGGTTTTGACAATATGTTTTTGTACCTTTTTACTGTAAAATCATTCTCCGGCGGTTTCGCTGTAAGCAAACGATAACCGCTGACGGGTGAAATAATTCATGCAATATCACAAAATTATGAATGCCGATTGACTTTCTGCGGGATTTATGATATACTGAAAACCGGGAATGCAATTCTCTAAAAATGATGAGAAAGGTTGATTTTATGAATATCTGGCACAAAATTAACCCCAAACGCATTACGCCGGACGACTTCGTCGCGGTCGTGGAAATCCCCAAGGGAAGCAAAAATAAATATGAGCTGGACAAGGAGACCGGTCTGATTAAGCTCGACCGCATCCTGCACACCTCGACGCATTATCCCGCGAATTACGGGCTGATCCCGCGCACCTACGCGGATGACAATGACCCGCTCGATGTGCTGGTGCTCTGCTCCGAAACGCTCTTTCCGATGACGCTGGTTCGCTGCTATCCGATCGGCGTCATTCGTATGCTCGATCAGGGACACCGCGATGACAAGATCATTGCGATCCCCTTTGATGATCCGAATTACAACACCTACACCGATATTGCCGATCTGCCCCCGCATATCGTCGAGGAGATGATCCATTTCTTCTCCGTCTACAAGGAGCTGGAGCAGAAATCCACCGCCGTCGATCAGTTCGGCGATGCCTCCGCCGCACGCGAGATCATCGCTGCCGACATCGACCGCTATATCGAGTGCTTTTGTAAATAACAGAAAAGAGACTGCAAAACGGAAGGCTTGTAAATTTGCAATGGGAAAGGATGTATCGGATTATGACTGCTGCCGCTGCCACAGATGCGCTCTACCACAACAGGAAAAGTGTTGCCCCGCTCGGCATTATCGCAATGCCCGGCGCGGAACAGCTCGGCGAAAAGATCAACAGCTATCTTGTTCGCTGGGCAAATGAAAACGGCTTCCCCGATGAAAGCTACCTCATCGAGTGTGAATGCCCCCGCTTTGCTTCCGGTGACGGAAAGGGACTCATCAAGTCCACGATCCGCGGACTGGATCTTTTCATCATCATTGATGTGGGCAATTACAGCCGCACCTATAAGATGTTCGGCCGCGTCAACTCCATGTCGCCGGACGATCACTATCAGGATCTCAAGCGCATCATTCAGGCTGCTTCCGGCAAGGCGCACCGCCTGAATATCATCATGCCGCTGCTCTACGGCGGCAGACAGCACCGCAGAAATTACCGTGAATCCCTCGACTGCGCCTGCGCATTGCAGGAGCTTCAGGCAATGGGCGTTGACAATATCATCACCTTTGATGCGCATGATCCGCGTGTCAACAACGCCGTTCCGCTCATGGGCATGGACAATGTCATCCCGTCCTATCAGGTGCTCAAGACCATGCTGAAAACCTTCCCCGACCTCGATATGTCGCCGGAAAAGTTCATGGTCATCAGCCCGGATGAGGGCGCGCTCGGCAGAAATATGTACTACGCGACCATGCTCGGCGTCAATCTCGGAATGTTCTATAAGCGCCGCGATTATTCCAGAGTCGTGGACGGCAAGAACCCGATCGTCGCACATGAATACCTCGGCAATCCGGTCGAGGGCAAGACCGTTTTCGTCGCGGATGATATCATCGCATCCGGCGGCTCGATGCTCGATCTCGCAGAGAATCTGAAATCCCGCGGCGCAGCCCGCACGATCGCCTACGCGACCTACGGCCTGTTCACGCACGGTCTGGAGCAGTTCGACGAGGCCCACAAGAACGGCATCCTCGACGCTGTATTCGGCACGAACCTCACCTACCGCAAGCCGGAGCTGCTGGAGCGTCCGTGGTTCCATGAGGTCGATGTCTCCAAGTATGCTGCATATTTCATCGCTGCGATCAATCATGATGTTTCGATCACGACCGTCATCAATCCGCATGACAAGATCGAAGCCCTGCTGGAGCGTCAGCGTACCGGCAAAAAGCATGACGATCTGGATGACTGATACAGGATATCCGAACCCCCGATCAAAGGTCGGGGGTTTTTATCTGCGTAAAATTCATTTCGGGAGTGTGGTGACATTTGAGAAAAACACTTATTTCGTACATCCCGCTGCTCTGTGCGGTGCTGCTGATCGGCGGCATGGCCGGTGCGGCAGATGCATTTCAGAATAAAGAGATCATTTTTCCGGAGATCGCCGCGATCGCAACCGGCGCCCTCCTGACACCGAAGCTCGCATGGCGCACCGATCCGCTGCATATCTTTTCAGCGATTGCCGTCTGTGCGCTGCTCGGTGTCTGCATCGTGCTATGGATGCCGGGGGCTGTCTGGCTGCAAATGAGCGCAGCCTATCTGCTCGCATCGGTGCTGCTTCTGATTTCGCGGACGAGCTTTGCGCCGATGCTCTCGGCAGCGGTTCTGCCGGTGCTCCTGCAAACGCGCTCGGCGGTCTATCTCATCGCCGCCTGTTTCCTGACGGCGGGCATTCTCCTGCTCCGCATGATTCTGATACGCTGCAATATTCTCGCAGATACGCCGTTTGAGAGGCTGCCGGAGCCGGATTCCGCCGCCTGCGTGCAGACAGTCATCCGCTGGGGCATCGTGACAGCTGTGATCTTTGCAGCGCTGCACTGTCATATCCGTTATGCTGCTGCGCCGCCGCTGCTGGTTGCGTTTACGGAATTCTGGAAGCCGGATGCTGTCGCACGCAGGCGGCCGATTACAGTGACCGCGCTGCTGACACTCTGTGGGCTCTGCGGTGCAGGTGTCCGGTATCTGCTCTGTGTCCGGTTCGGCATCCTGCAGTGCTTCGCGGCGGGAGCAACCATGCTTGCGGTTTTCTGCATAATGAAGCGTCTTTCGCTGATGCTGCCGCCTGCTGCGGCCATCGCGGTTCTCGCATATCTGATTCCTGAGAATGCACTGCTGATGTTCCCGCTTCAGATTCTCTGCGGCATCACAGTGCTTGTCGGCGCAACATACCTCTATTCGGCGACCGGAGCAGGCCGGATTCTGCCACATTCAAAAACGACACCCGGTTCGTAAATATCCACAGCAAGAGACTGCCTGACCGCTTCAACTGTAGAACGGCCGGGCAGTTTTTTCTGTCTGTTTGTCAGACTGTGCCGCAAAAAATGACTTGACTTTGCCGGATTTTTGATATATGATAAGAATATCGGAGAAAAACTGATTTCCCGCCGACGGAAAACAGAAAAAGGAGAATCGCTCATGTTTCATTTGCGAAAAAGAACCGCGCACCGTGCGGCGGCACTGCTGCTCAGCCTGCTGACCGCCTGCACAATTCCGGCAGCGGATGCTTCCGCCGCAGCAACGCCCGGTGTCGCCGACTACGAGGAGCCGGAGCTGAATTATGCGAAGCTGCTGCAATATTCGCTCTATTTCTACGATGCGAATATGTGCGGCACCGACGTCACCGGCAAGGACCGCCTGCCGTGGCGCGGAAACTGCCATATCTATGATGCAAAGGTGCCGATGCAGCCGATCGGCGATGACCTCAGGGGCACCAATCTCCCGGAATCCTATCTGACAAAATATGCCGATATTTTTGATCCGGACGGCGACGGCTTCATTGATGTTGCGGGCGGATTCCACGATGCCGGCGACCATGTGAAATTCGGTATGCCGGAGACCTATGCCGGCTCGGTTGTCTCATGGGGCTATTACGAATTCCGCGAGGCCTATGAGAAGATCGGCGAGGCGGAGCATACGGAAACGATCCTGCGGCATTTCTGCGACTATTTCATGAAATGCGCGTTCCGCGGCAAGGACGGCAAGGTGATCGCATTCTGCCATCAGGTCGGCGACGGCGCGGAGGATCACAAATACTGGCAGTCGCCGGAGATCGACGCGATGAGCCGTCCGGCATTCTTCGCAACGGCGGAAAAGCCCGCGCCCGATGTTGTCTCGGAGGCGGCGGCCTGTCTCGCGATCAACTACTGCAATTTCAAGGACGATGATCCGGATTATGCGGCGCAGTGTCTCGATTACGCAAAGGCGCTCTATCAGTTTGCGATCGACTGCGACAAGGCCGTGCTGAAGGGCGCAGACGGCCCTGCGAGCTTCTATGAATCCAAGAAATGGGAGGATGATTTCTGCTTCGCGGGCGGCTGGCTCTATCTCATCACAAAGGATCACGCCTATCTTGATGCCTGTCTGAAATATGACGACTACTACGCGCCGCCCGGCTATGTGCTTTGCTGGAACGATATGTGGAACGGCGTGTCGATCATCTTCGGACGGATTCAGGACGAGTATCCGGAGATCTGCGAGGAAACGCGTGTTGCGATCGGGCGCGGACAGTATGAGAAGCTCAATTTCTGGGAAATGTCCGCAAAGGCGCTGAACACCTACGCATCCGGAGAGGATGATACCCCCGCCGGGTATTATTTCAAGGACACATGGGGCTCGGCGCGCTACAATACAGCGGCACAGTTCTGCGCGCTGGTCTATGACAAATATCAGAAGGGCAAGGATGTTTACGACACCTCGCAGCCGGATTATCACTTCTCGAAATGGGCGCTCGGACAAATGGAATATCTGCTCGGAGACAATCCGATCGGCCGCTGCTATGTCGTCGGCTATAATGAAAAATCCGCGAAATATCCGCATCACCGCGCCGCCTCCGGCCTGACAATGGCAGAGGATCCCGCAGAGCATAAGCACGTTCTCTGGGGTGCGCTGGTCGGCGGCCCCCGCAAGAATGACAGCCACAGCGACACCACAAATGACTGGATCGACAACGAGGTCACAATCGACTACAATGCCGCATTTGTCGGTGCAGCCGCCGGAATGTATCTTGCATTCGGCGATGAGACTATGCAGCCGACGCCGGACTTTCCGCCTCCGGAAAAGGAGTCTGACAATGATCTGTTCTCCGGCAGCGATTTCTGGGTATCGG
>DGSY01000178.1 GCA_002394125.1 Ruminococcus sp. UBA4350 | reverse complement strand
TATTGTAGGTGACCCACTGATAATATGCAGTCAGCGGTGTATGGCCGTCAAAGTTTTTCAGCCATTCAACGGTATTGTTCTGCGCATCACGATATCCAACGCCGGGCCATGCGTTCATCATGATCTTACTCGGTGTCTTCGGCACATCGCCCCACATCGTGTGAACTGCCTTGCCGTCCACATACCATGTGATGTGATCCTGCTGCCAGTCAAAGCCGTATCTGTGGAAATCCTGCGAGGAATCAAAGCCGAGGTCGATCATCGTTTCATGTCCGCCCTGACCGTTGCGGTAATAGTTGAGCTGTACCTTCGTGGTGTCCTTTCCGAGGATCTCAATGTCGATCTCGTCCCACGGATTGTTGTCCGACGGGCCGGTGTAGGTGAAGAACGAGGACACAACGCCGTCATTCTTGATCGCCTTCATCGAGGTCTCGTAGTAGCCGTAATGATAGAACTGATTCGAGCGGAATTCGCCGCCGGAATAGTTTCTCTTGTCGCTGTCGTTTCTGTGGCCGTCCCAGTCCTGATCAATGCGCAGCTCCAGCAGATTGTTCTTGATCTCTGCATTGCGCTTGTACCACCAGCAATCGAACACGGAGCCGTTCGTCCAGCCGTCAGATGCGAAGAAGTCGCCCGCCTGACCTGCGGAGAAATTCGAGACCATCGTCGCATTGGCATTCATACCGCTGCTCGGCTGCGGATTGTCCGGCTGCTGCGGCTGATCGGGCTGCTGGGGATTATCCGGCTGCTGGGACTCGCCGCTCTTGGTAAAGGTCACCCACTGATAGCGTGCGGTCAGCGGTGTCTTGCCGTCGTAGACCTTGAGCCATTCGACGGTATTGTTCTGCGCATCGCGGTAGCCGACGCCCGGCCATGCATTCATCATGATCTTGCTCGGTGTCTTCGGCATATCGCCTTCCATGCTGCCGACTTCCTTGCCGTCCACATACCATGTGACCTTATTGGGCTGCCAGTCAAAGCCGTAGGTGTGGAATGCCTCGGAGGCATCAAAGCCGAGGTCGATCATCCGCTCATGGCCGCCCTGACCGTTGCGGTAATAGTTGATCTGCATTTTGGTCGTATCCTTGCCGAGGATCTCAATGTCGATCTCGTCCCACGGATTCTTCTGACCGTTGACCACATCGGAGGGGCCGGTGTAGGTGAAGAACGAGGACACAACGCCGTCATTCTTGATTGCCTGCATCGAGCATTCGTAGTAGCCGTAGTGATAAAACTCATTCGTGCGGTATTCGCCGCCGGAATAGTTTCTCTTGTCGGCATCGTTTCTGTGACCGCCCCAGTCCTGGTCGATCGTCAGATACATATAGCCGTCCTTGATGCCGGTATTTCTCTCATACCACCAGTTGTCAAAGACAGAGCCGTTCGTCCAGCCGTCGGAGGCGAAGAAATCGCCTGCATCGCCGGAGCGGAAATTGGAATACATCGTTGCGGGCAGCTTCGGCTCGGTGCCGAGATCCTGAATGCCGGAGGGCGTTGCGGGCTGCTCGGGCTGTTCCGGCTGCTTCGGATTCAGAATATTCTGCTTGACAACCGAAAGGTCTCTGGCGTCAATGCTGTGATTCTGGTCGGCGTCCGCCTCTGCGGGGACGCTGCCCTTGCCGAGCAGTGCATCGCGCAGCATGGATGCATCCGAATAATCCAGTCTGCCGTCATTGTTTGCGTCACCGCTGATGCCTGCACTTGCAGCCGTCGCGCAGAAGCAGACAGCGAGCATCAGCGCGGATGCAGCGGCCATAATGCGGAAATGTTTCTCCATGATAAATCCTCCCTGTTTCATTGCCGTTTCAAGTAAACCCCTGTATATATGTATAAAGCTCCTATGTTTTGGATTTTCATCTCTGTGTTCAGTATATCACACTTCTTTTGGTGCTGATATCAAATGATTATCTTTTTTATCACATTATCATTGTAAAATCTTGCGCTCTGCGGCGGATTTCGCAGCGCAAAGCGAAACAAAGAAAGCGGGTGTCAATGTGGATATCGAACAAAAGCTGACGCATCAGGCGTTTCTGAACCGCGAGGCCAGCATTTCGCATCTGGACTATGAGCGGGAGAATGCCTTTTTCAAGTGTATGCAGGACGGCGACACTGAGGGCGTGCAGCGGCTCTATGAACCGCTCGGCACCTCGGAAATGGGCACGCTCAGCGACAATCCGCTCCGCAATCTGCAATATCATCTGATTATTACCGTGGCGCTGCTGACGCGCTCCTGCATCGAGGGCGGCATGGAAATGGAGGAGGCCTACAATCTCAGCGATATCTATATCCGCAGCATTGACAAGGCCGGCTCCGAGGATGAGATCCGGATGCTGCACCGCGAGCTGGTCAATGACTATGCGCAGCGGATGCAGATCATCCGCAAGCGAAACCGGTATCCGCGGGCGATCGCGGTCTGCATGGATTATATCTATGACAATCTGCATACGAAGCTGACGCTGAAGGAGCTGGCCGATGCCGCCGGACTGAGCGTTTCCTATCTGTCGAAGCTGTTCCGGAACGAGGTCGGCATGACGGTCATGGAATATATCACGCGCAAGCGGATCGAGGCGGCGGGCAATATGCTGCGCTATTCGGAATTCTCCTGCCTTGCGATCGCGGATTATCTCTGCTTCAGCTCGGAGAGCCATTTTATTCAGGTATTCCGGAAATACACGGGCTATACGCCGAAGCGCTACCGGGAAGCATTTTTCCGCGTGCGAAAATGAAGCAGGAGCTTCCGGAAAGCCGGATTTTTACAGGGGAAGTCCGCACGGATTGCGCAGCATTCCGCAGAATGTAAGTTGACATTTCTGCCGGCACATGATATAATACAGATACAGAGCTGCGGCGCACCTGCGGGATGCCGGCCCGACCGCGGCGATCATCGGGGGAATGAAAGGATATTTTTTATATGGACAGACCGATCAATCCGTCCGTCTCTGCGGCGCGCGCACTTCTGCGGCAGCATCAGCAGACGGATATGCTCCGCTGGCTTGACAGCCTGCCTGCATACGAGCAGGAAATACTCGCATCGCAGATCCGTGAGCTGGATCTCTCCGTTCTGCATCTGCCGCAGGAAAGCGAAAAGAGGGGCGTTCTGGAGCCGATGCGCAATGCGGTTCCGATCACCGAGGCCGCCGCAAACTGCGAACGCTATACGCAGACAGGCCTTGCCGCGATCCGTGCCGGAAAGGTCGGCGCGGTACTGCTCGCCGGCGGACACGGCAGCCGTCTCGGTTTCGAGCATCCGAAGGGAATGTTCAATATCGGCATAAACCGGACGCTCTATATCTTTGAATGCCTCATCAACAATCTGCTGCGCGTGACGGAGCAGGCGGGCGTTCCCGTTCCGCTGTTCATCATGACGAGTGTCACCAATGATGCGGAGACACGCAGCTTCTTTGCAGAGCATCAGTATTTTGGCTATGATCCCGAAAGCATCCGCTTCTTCCCGCAGGAGGAGCTGCCGACCGTCGATCGGGAGGGCGGAATGATGCTCGCTGACCGCACGGTGATCGCAACGGCGCCGAACGGCAACGGCGGCTGGTATGCTTCTATGGAGCGCACCGGTATGCTGGAGACCGTTCATGCCCTCGGCATCGAATGGCTCAATGTATTCGCGGTGGACAATGTTTTGCAGTCGATCGCAGATCCCTGCTTCATCGGCGCGGTCATTGAGGCCGGCATGGTCTCCGGCGCAAAGGTCGTCGCGAAGGCAGAGCCGGAGGAAAAGGTCGGCGTGCTTTGTCTGGAGGACGGCAGACCCTCGATCGTTGAATACTTCGAGATGACCGATGAGATGCGCACGCTGCGCGATCCGGACGGCTCCCTCAGCTACCGCTTCGGCGTGATCCTCAATTATCTGTTCCGCGTGGATGAGCTCAAGCGCATCGCGGGCGACGCGATGCCGCTCCACGTGGTCGAGAAGAAGATCAAGTATTACGACGACGCCACCGGCACGGTGATCAAGCCGGAGGCGGTCAACGGCTTCAAGTTCGAGACGCTGGTGCTCGATATGATCCGGCTGTCCGAGAGCTGCCTGCCGTTCGAGGTGGTGCGCGAGCGTGAGTTCGCGCCGATCAAGAACCCGACGGGCATCGACTCCGTGGTGAGCGCGCAGGAGTTGTGCCGCGGCTGCGGGATCGAACTGTGATGCAAGAAAAAGAGCCCACCCGGGCTCTTTTTTCTTGCTCGCCTGCAAAGTGAGGCTCGCCTGCAAAGTCGCCGATCTTTGATCGGCGACCCCGCGGCACGCTTCGCTTTCGCCGCGGGGC
>DGSY01000201.1 GCA_002394125.1 Ruminococcus sp. UBA4350 | reverse complement strand
GGCTGTCGTGCGCTGCTGATCTGCGGCTCTGCGCATCCGAACGGTTATTTCCGCGAACAATGCCTGAAGCTTCTGGCAAACGAGCGTAGTGTCCTAGCGTTTATTCTCCTGCGTATGAATGACTGGGTTCCTGCGATCCGCCTGACAGCAATGAAACTGATGCCGGAGCAGCTCATGCGGATTCGATCCTGCACCGAGATCGTTCAGGCGATGCCGTTGGTGGAATATGTCCGGCGCGGACAGCGTGTGCGGCGGGAAGCGGATTTTTCTATGGATGAACTGGACGCTGTACTGATGCGGAGATTTGCAGCCGAGCCGAATGCCGTGCAGAGCAGTCCGGTGTCTCTGCGGCGATTGTGTTACAAGGTATTTCTGCTGCATCCGGATGCGGAATACGCGGAGCTGATTTTGTATTTTATCCGGACTGAGCAGGACGGTGCGCAGCGCAGTGCGCTTGTCCGGTCTTATCTGCAAAATGAGCAGTATCCGGTATCGCCCGGATTGCTTGAAGTATTCATGCACGATCCATACTGGCACATCCGGCTGGATGCTTACGAGTATCGCATAAAGCATCAGGGTATCTGGGACGGTCTGGAAAACCTCCTGTTATCCCCGTCCTATCCGATCCGTGAATTTGCCGCGTATTATCTGGAGAAAGACGGCTTTGACAATATCCGGTACTGCCGGGAGCATCTGCCGGAAACGCTGCCGGCGCTCGGAGACCTCGGCAGCGAGGAGGATATCCCGTATATCCGTCCGTATCTGCAATCGCATCCGTGTGAGGCGCTGGTTTCGCTGGTGCGTCTGGATGCTGAGGCGAGCAAGGAACTTGTCATGCAGGCGATGTATGACAGCGATGCAAAGATTGCGAAAACTGCCTACCGTCTGGCGGAAAAGCGCCTGCATTTTACGCGGTCTGAACTGATGCCGAAAATCGAATCTGAGACAGACCCGCAGCGGCGCTGGCGGCTGATCAGGCTGCTTGGCCGGAATGCCGGTGCGGATCTGCTGCCGGTTCTGATCCGGCTGATGCGGGATTATACGCATCTGCGCACGGATATTCAGGCGAAGATCGAGTATATCAGTTATTATCGTGCATTCGGGCATTATGCAGTCATGGTGACGCAGGAGCTGTATGATGAAACAATGGAAGCGCTTGCGTATGCGAAAGGGTATATTCCGGAGAAACTGGCGACGTATCTCAATGCGACAATCCGGGTAAGGAAGGGCTGATGCAGGCACACATACTCGATGTGAAATTGCGGAAAGCATACGAACAAGATGCAGGAGAATACCGGACGCAGATATAAAAGAGAGACAGACTGCCGGCTGGCAGTCTGTCTCTTTCGGTTTATCCAAAAATGCAGCTTCAATGAAATAGCTTATACTATCTGTCAGAAATGCCGTATGATGTATCATGTACAAGATGCAAAATAAATGATAAGATAAAACAGGCAGCATCTGACTGCCGATTATTCTTATTTTGGAGGGGAAATCATGAATCACAGAAAGACAAAGAAAACCAGAATCCTTGCAGTCTGCCTTGCAGCATTCACTGCTGCGAGAACATCCGTCAGTGCGGAGAGCGATGCCGTGACTGCTGTCAGTGCGGGCGGAAAGAATGAAACGCTGTTCGCCGTCTTTGCAGGACTGACAGACGCAGATGTGACCGGCGTTTCGTATGCCGGAACAGCATCCGGCACACTGACAGGCGATGATCTGACCTATCTGGTGCGCGATACGGCTTCGGGGCTTCGGGTGGATATTCCGGGACTCCCGGCGGGAACCTACGATCTGACGCTTTCCACCGCAAAGGGTACGGTCGTGCAGAGCGGCATTCCGGTCAGCGCACAGGATCGCTCCGGCTATGCGCATTTTCAGTATACGGAGGGCGTCGGTGCATATCAGGACAGCGGCCTGCTGAAGCCGGATGCAGTCATTCTCTATGTGACGGATGAAAACAAGGACAGCGTTTCTGTTACATCTAAAGACGGCACGACCGTCACCGGCATCGGCAATATTCTGAATTCCGCTGGACAGGATGCCGGCGGCGGGAAAACCTCCGGCGGCAGCACTGTGACCAATACGAACAGCGGCATCATCCGCAAGCTCGCAGAGGACGGCACGCCGCTGGTCATCCGCATCATCGGGGATGTCACTGCGCCTTACGGTCTGACCGCATATAACACCACGGATTTCGGCGGCGCAAAGGGCGATAACGGCTGCATGGCGCGTATGAAATCCGGAAAGGATATCACGATCGAGGGCATCGGAACGGATGCCTGCATCGACGGCTGGGGATTCCACTTTATCTGCGAGGATGCCGCACCGGAGCTTGGCAAAAGCTTTGAGGTCCGGAATCTGGCATTCCGGAACGTGCCGGAGGATGCGGTCGGAATGGAGGGCGCACAGGCCGGTGATACCGTGACGGCATCCGTGGAGCGCTGCTGGATCCATCACAATGAATTCTATGTTCCGAATATTGCGAATCCGGCAGAATCCGATAAAAAGCAGGGCGACGGTGCCTGCGATTTCAAGCGCGGACAGTATTTCACGAACAGCTATAATCTCTATGACGGCTACCACAAAACCAATCTTGTCGGTGCAAACGACAGCAATCTCCAGTATAACATCAGCTTCCACCACAATTACTGGAAGGACTGTGCGGCGAGAGGGCCGATGGCAAGAAATGCGAACATCCATATTTACAATAACATTTATGAGCACCAGACGGATGTCGGGCAGGATTCGCGTGCGAAATCCTATTTCTTCTCGGAATACAATCTTTTTGAAAACTGCGATGACTGCACGGTCATCAAGTCCGGCGGCGCGATCAAGAGCTTTCAGGATGCCTTTGTCAACTGCGAGCATGAGACAACCGGAACCGTGGTCAGCGCTAAAACGGATGCTGTATCCAACAGCAACAAGTATCCCGATTTTGACACGAATCCGGCGCTTTCGTATATCCCTGCCGGAGACTATATCCTTGAAACGGATACCGCGAAACTGAAGGCGCTGTTTGCAGCAGAGGGCGGCACATTGCATGAGAATACAGCAGTCAGCGGGACAACCGCTGTCGGCGGTCAGATCGACCCGCCCGCTGAGACCGTGACAGGCGATATCAATGCAGACGGCATTTGTGACAAAGCGGATGCCGTGCTGATGCAGCAATTCCTGCTGACAGAGAGCAGCCTGACTGCGGAACAGGGTGCAGCGGCTGATCTGAATGCGGACGGCACAGTCAATGCCGTTGACATGACACTTTTGAAGCGCTTGATTTGAAATGAACGCTCATAATTGTGTGCTGATGAAACCGCTATGTGCTTCGTTTATTTGAATGATAACTGAATACACAGCATAGAGTGAGCCGGTGAAGATTGTATTTCTTCACCGGCTCAAATTTATTGTATCACTATGAGCTGTCGGAGTATTCTCAGCTCCACAGCTCAGCCCTTCACGGCGCCCGCGGTGATGCCCCTGACAATATGCTTCTGGCAGAGCATATAGACGATCATGATCGGCAGCAGCGACATGACGATCACCGCGAGCGATGCGCCGAGATCCACGCTGCCGTAGCTTCCCTTGAGATACTGCACATGGATCGGGATTGTGCGGTATTCTGTCATATCCAGAACGAGATAGGGGAGCAGATAATCGTTCCAGATCCACATCAGCTGCAAAATGCCGACCGAAACAATGACCGGTCTGAGCATCGGCAGCACCACAAGAAAGAATGTCCGGATCGGGCCGCAGCCGTCAATGATCGCAGCCTCCTCAATGTCATACGGCACGCTTCTGACAAAGCCCGTGAACATGAAGATCGACATTCCCGCGCCGTAGCCGAGATAGACAAGCGGGATCGTGAACGGCGTATCCAGTCCGAAGCGGCTCGCATCCGAGGACAGCGTGAACATGACCATCTGAAACGGCACGGCCAGCGAGAACAGACAGAGCGCGTAGAAGAACCGCGAAAAGCGGCTGTTGACGCGGACGATATACCATGCTGACATCGAGCAGCAGAGCAGGATCAGCGCCGTCGATGTGATGCTGATGAACAGGCTGTAGAGGAAGGAACGCAGAAACGGATAATTGCCGAAGGTCAGCGCTCTGCGGTAATTATCCAGCCCCGCAAATGTTTTGCCTGTCGGGAGCGTGAAAATGCCGGAATTGATCGCTTCATTTGATTTGAAGGAGTTGAGCAGTGCGATGATGACCGGCAGCAGCCAGATCACAAAGAGCACTGCAAAAAAGACAGTTCTTCCGGTATGTTTTTTGTTCATGCCTTTGCAGCCCCCTTCTTTGATTTTTCTGCTGATCCATCTTTGTCGCGAGTCAGCCAGAGCTGCGTTCCTGCGATCGCACCGACCAGCAGGAAGAACACAACAGCCTTTGCCTGTGCGGTTCCGTGCCAGTAGCGGTTGATATTATAGGTCGAATAGATATTGAGCGCGAGCAGCTCTGTTGTTTTCATCTGCATTCCGTTTGCGAGCGTCCGGATCGGCGCTCCGCCGGTCAGTGCGAGGTTCTGGTCAAAGAGCTTGAAGCAGTTTGTCAGCGTCAGAAATGTGCAGACGAATACCGTTGAGAGCATATTCGGCAGGATGATGCGGAAGAGCTTCTGTGAATCGGTCGCGCCGTCCATATCAGCGGCCTCCAGCATATCCGACGGCACCGACTGGAATCCTGCGATGTAAATGATCATCATATAGCCGATCTGCTGCCATGCGACCATGATGACCAGTCCCCAGAAGCCGAAGGACGCATTCTCTGTCAGGTATTTGCCGAAGAATGAGAGAATGCCGTCGAACAGCATACTCCAGATATAACCGAGGACAACGCCGCCGATGAGATTCGGAATGAAGAACGATGTCCGGAAGACCGTCACGCCGCGGAATTTGTCCTTCAGAAAATATCCGAGAAAGAACGCCGGCACATTGATTGCGATGACCGAGACCAGCGTAAAGAGCATTGTCATCAGAAATGCGTGCCAGAAGCCGGAATCGGCAAATACATTTTTGTAATTCTGAATGCCTGCCCATGCTGCATCCTTCGGGATATTGAAATCGCAGAAGGAAAGCCGGACGGCCTGCACGAACGGCAGGACAAAGCTCATCAGAAAGCAGATGAGGGCAGGCAGGACAAAGAGCGGGAACAGCCGCTTCACGGAACGACGGACGCCGCTGTTTGTGATTTGTGTCTGCATATCGCACCTCCTTACAGAATGCAGTGTTCGAGCTTATACTGATATGCCCAGCCGCTGACAAACGCAGTTTCGACTGCATCCCAGCTGCCGCGCCCTGCGGAATATTCCAGCAGGGCAGAGGTCACGCCGCTGCGCCAGACATCCGGATTCGGTGTCATAAGGAATGACCATGAAAGATGCTTCTTTCCCGCCTCACGATAGTCATTCGCAGCCTGAAAGAACACATTCTGCGTCTGGTAGCTGTCTTTGAACGGCGTCTCGCCGAACTGTTCCTCCAGCATCCGTTTGCCGTCCTCCGCAGTGACGACCCATGTCAGAAAGTCGATCGTTGCATCAATACTCTCCTGCGTAGCCTTCGCATTCACTGTCCAGTAATTCTGCGTTCCGCAGCAGAGACCGGCGTTTTCTTCGCCCTCCGCGCCGCAGTAGATCGGGATCATCGTCAGATCCTCCGGCTTCATCGCAAAGCGCGCAGGATCGGTCAGTGCCGCATATTCCCAGCTGCCGTTCTGATAGAATACTGCTTTGCCGCTGCCGAATTCCTCCTCGGCCATATTGCCGGTCGCTGCCGCAAGCTCTCCGCCCGTCACGGTGCTGTTCTGAATATACAGATCCCATACATTTTTATAGAGCTCCAGTCCGCTGCGGCTGATCTCCGCGGGCTGCCGGATTGTACCGTTCTCCTGAAACTGGTAATAGAGCGGGAGATTGGCCAGATGTCCGGAAAACCGCCACGAGGAGGAACTGTCGAGTCCGGACGATGTAAACGCATCATATCCGAGCGCATCGCGCCGCGCATGGATATCCTCCGCGGCAGCCTTCAGCGATGCAAAGCTGCGGATCTCATCCAGCGAATGCCCCGCACGCTCCAGCAGCGGGATATTGACGATCAGACCGTAGACCTCATAGCAAAAGCCGATCGCAGAGAGCGCACCGTCCCTGCCATAGAGACAGTACTGATCGGTGTCCAGCTGCGCCGCGAGCTTCGAGCCGGTCAGGTCATAGGCATAACCGTCCCAGCTTTCGAGATCCTGCTCACTGCCGCAGATGAACAGCGTCGGCGGGGAGGTCTTGTTCATCTGCGCCGCGAGGGTATCGGAATAGGAATTGGAAGCAGCCGTCACGATCTTGACCGGAACGCCGGTCAAAGCGGTGTATTCCTTTGCGAGCTGCTGCCATGCAGCATCCGCCTCCGGCTTGAAATTGAGATAGTATACATAGGGCTTGTCACCGGCTGCACAGCCGGTCAGACTGAAAAGCAGCGCCGCACTGACAGCCGTACACAAAATTCGTTTTCGCACAGACTCATCTCCTTTTTGATTGCTGTTATTATTATAACACTTTTCACAAAATTCGTCAACCTGTTCCGGTGAAGCTGACGAGTGTTATTATTGATGTCCCAACTATCTCTTGAAGATATCTGCTTGTCTTTTTGCCGTGATACTGCGTTAGAAATCCTTGCCTTGCGTCAGCAAGGCGGCGGCTTTCTGCCTTGTCTCACGACAAAAATCCTGCGCATCTATTCTTCAAGATTTAATTGGTACATCAATATGAGGGGAAGCGGATGAATCAGGGAGTTAAAGATATGGGCTTGCATTTTTGTTTTTGCATTCAGTGGTGCAAAAGATCGGTGAATGGGGAAAGCAACCCCCTTCGGGGTTTCTTCCCCTTGACAGCTTTGCTGGCATGAGCCTCATTTTTCTTCGCTTTCGGAACGCTGGGGGAGTTTCGCTCTC
>DGSY01000146.1 GCA_002394125.1 Ruminococcus sp. UBA4350 | reverse complement strand
TAGCATATTATGGCGAAAAGTGCAAGGAATACCAAACATAAAAAGAACGGTTCCGCAGCCATTTCCTAAAGTTCTCCAGACATGAATATAAGCAGAATGAGATTTCACCAGACCACTAAATAGCTGCGAACAGCAGCGTATATCTGGTCTGGCGGAAGCAAGGGGCATGACCGTGCCTTTAGCATAACGGCTGTCGGCCCTGCCGACCGGCTGCCGGCCGGTCAGGCGAGGCTGCACTGTACCTCATACAGCTTTTCCGCAAGACCGTAGAGCGGATTTTCTGTGGCGTAGTCTCTGAAAACACCGAACGGATGATCCGTGTAGACAACAAATATATACGGTCCGCGGTCGCTGTAAACAATGCCTGTGTCATTGATCGCACACTCATCATTGCCCGGATCGCCGTCAATATATTTATCGGGGATCTCTGCTTTGGGATCATAATTCAACCCATCATCCAGCCCGCTTTCCCAGCCTGCTTTTGTCTGCACGGGGAATCTGCCGCCGAGCTGCTTCTTCGATGCCGAACAGCTTGAGTCTGCAAGGTAAGAAGCGATGTTTCCGGGTACATTGTCGCTGTTGAGAAAACAATAGAGCTTCGTCCACATCTTGAACATATCCTTTGCCGTATAGGTGCGCGGATAGAGCAGCTTGGTAAAGCCCTTGTCAACACCGGCCTCATCACACCACTTCTCAAGCGGTGCGGTACCGTAGATCTCACGCAGCGTGTGGTACGGATCATTTGCAGAAAAATCGATCGCCTCACGCATATACGCGCCGTTTTCCTTTACTGCATCCGGATTGCTCTCAAGCAGCGCGCCGATATAAATGGCCTTGATCGTACTCTGGGTACACATCGGCTCAGAAAAGTTATATGCCACGCCGGATTTCGTCCTGAGATCGACCATCATCAGAGAGACCTTGTGATCCCCTGCGGACAGAGCCTGAACCTCCTGATACAGATTTTCCAGCGCTTCGTCCGAGGGCGTTTTTTCGCCGAATGCGGTGATGCCGCCGGGGGCTTCTTCAATGCTGTCAACCAGCTTTCTGATTTCCGGCATACTGTCAATGTATTTCTTTGCATCGGCTGTGTCATATGCCGGCGCATTCTGAATGGCCGGAGACTCATCCTCCATCGCATAAGTAATGGGGCCTGAATTTGTCACCTTGGAATCTTCCTGCGCTTCCGATGTGACAGAACTGCCGCTGCCGGCAGCTGTACCGCAGGCGGTCAAAGAAAGGCACAGCGGCAATAACACACCTAAAATTCTTTTTTCATTTTGGTTTTCCTCGCTTTCAAAAAGAATAATCATCCCCGACAGATCAAATATGCAGGCTCTCTGCATTCTGTATTGTATATTATACCATACGGCGGACGAAATCGCAATGGGCAAATAAAATGATTCTCTTTTCGGACATATCGAAAGGCCGGCGGACATAACGCCTATTTATTATCAACATTCCGGAAAAAGTTCGTTTTAAAATTATATCATATCAGGACGGCTTTGTCAATGCATTTCCGCTGCCTTGACAGAAAACCCTGTTCGGTGTATAATATGGATATGTCGAAACCTGACGGGAGGTGTCGCTGTGGAAAACGGTTTCTGGCACAAGCTCTGGGGGAGCATTATCGCAGAGAATACCTATATCCTCATCTGGGCGATCTGCATGGCGGTTTTCTGTGTGATCCTGATCGTCCGTGTACGCAGTCAGCAGCCGCTCGGAAAAAAAGATATTTTTACGCGCATATTCTATGAAGTGTTCCAGACCGGTATCTCGATCTTTCCGCTGCTCGGTATGTTCGGAACGGTCAAGGCGCTGCTGAGCATGGATTTCACAAACGATCTCGCCGGCGCACAGCTCCGCTTCTTTGATGCGCTGACCTCGACGGCATGGGGCATCATCTTCGCTGTCTTATTCAAGGTCGTCAATGCTGTGCTCGCACCGTTCATGGAGCCGCTGCTTGAACAGCCGCAGCCGGACGGGAAGTCAGAGGAGGATCCGGAATGAAACGGATCCGCGAGATCATTCTCGATTTCACGCCGCTGCTCGATGTGACGCTCATCATCCTGTTTTACTTCATTTTGTTCAGTCATATGGGCGCTGCTCAGGCACAGCAGAAGGCAGACCGCGAGCGGGCGGATGCAGCTGCCGCACAGACCGCTGCCGCACAGCATATGGAGGAAGCCGAGCAGCTGATGCAGCAGGCGGAATTTGAACGCCGCGTGCTGGCGGAGGCGGGCGGGAACGGCGCCATGCTCGAACAGGCGGTCGAGGAATATGCCGCAGGGCGGAATATCAAGCTGCTGCTCACGATGAACGGCAAAAGCTGGACGCTCCGTGTCCGGCGGGGCAATGCGCGGGATACCCTCGCAGAGCTGCATTCCGCGGAGGATCTCTCCCTGCTGACTGCGGCGCTGCGGAAGGCGGATTATCAGAAGGATGATATCATTCTCTGCGAGCTGATCTATGATGCCGATGAGGACGGCACGAATCAGGCTTATCAGGATGTCAGACAAATTCTCGAACAGGTGCGGGAGGCATTTCCGCATATCTATATCTCCGAGACCGATCTCTCGAAATGAAAGGAAGTACCATTATGGCATCGAATGAAAAAGAAACACAGAAGAAGAAAAAGAGCAAGGCACCTGCGGTCGCGGGCGTCGGCGTCCTCGGCGCACTGATCGCAGGACTGATCTTCCTGAACGGCAAGGGGCTGGGCTTCGGCAACGGCTTCGGCCTGTTCGGTCAGAATTCCGGCAGCGGCAGCTCTGCTGTCGAATCCTCCGTCTCCGAGTCCTCCGTGCAGGAATCGTCGGTCGCGGAATCCTCCGAGGAAGCGTCCTCTGCGGCGGAAACGACCGTCGAGGAAAAGACCTATGTGGATGTGACGGTCAAGGGCAATGAGTATCTGTATCAGAACAATACGATCGAGCTGACCGCGCTGACCGATGAGCTGAAAAAGCTCGGCGCGGATATCACTGTCCGCATCACCGATGAAAGCGCATCGAAGAATGCATACGATGATCTGACCGCAGCGCTTGATGACGCAAAGCTCGCCTACGAAAAGGCGGAGTAAGCGCGGAGTCGGCTGCATGGCATCGGGATTCAGAGAGAACACGCAAAATGCGCCCGTACACGCAGTACGGGCGCATTTTGTGTTATTCATGCAGGCTCTGCCGGATCATTTCCTTGCAGCGGAGATATGCCGCGAGATCATCGGGATCAAGCTGATCCTCCGGTACGCCGGCATGGATCTGTGCAAAGATCCGGATTCCGGCCGCGCAGCTCTGCATTTCCGGCGCAGCAGGCAGATGCACCTGCTGTCCGGCGCTGACCGTCAGATCATAGGCCGCGCAGGGCGGAGCCCCGTTCATATCGCGGATCTCGCAGTCCGAAGCTGTCAGCGGCCGCTCCGCGCATTCAAAGCGCAGATACGGCGGCAGCAGCAGCTCATCCTCATTCGCTTTCAGATAGCTGTCGAGCAGCTGCGAGAAAATGATGGCCGGTGTCTGCGGCGGGACACGGTAGGTGAGGAGCACGATCTCCTGCTTGTCGCCGTAGGCGGGAAGAAATCCGCTCAGGCAGGTCGATGTGAATGCCAGCGTCTGACCGGCCGCTCTGCACACTGCAAAATCTCCGGCGCGCTCGACGCGATAGCCGCAGACTTCCTCCGTGACCGCTCCCTTCTGCGATGCCGAGAGCAGTGCGCGGTAAAGCGCAGTCAGGCGCGGCAGGTCAGCGAGCATTGCGGGATTCAGCCGCTTGCCCTCCCGCACGCGCAGATATTCCGTCCGCACGCCGTCAAAGAGCAGCGCATTCAGCGTCAGATAGGCACGGGGATCATTCAGGAACGGATCGCGCAGATCAAAGCCGGTGAGATCGCCCTCATAAAAGCGGACGGCATCGGCTTCCTCAGCGGTCAGCCGGCGCATTACATCAGCTCCGCGATCTCAAGGATCAGGCGTTCGCTCTTGTCCCAGCCGAGGCAGGGATCGGTGATCGACTTGCCGTAGCAGCCGCCGTCGATCTTCTGTGCGCCGTCCTCGATATAGCTTTCGATCATGAAGCCCTTGACGAGCTTTTTGATCTCCGGATTGTATCTGCGGGCGGCGAGAACCTCCTTGCAGATGCGCGGCTGCTCCAGTGGATTCTTGCCGGAGTTTGCGTGGTTGGTATCAATGATCGCTGCGGGATTCTCAAATTGGCCCTCTGCATAAAGTGCCGCGAGATGTGCGAGATCCTCATAGTGATAATTCGGAAGCGACTGCCCGTGCTTATTCATATAGCCGCGCAGGATCGCGTGCGCCAGCGGATTGCCGGCGGAATGCACCTCCCAGCCGCGGTAGATGAAGGTGTGTCCGTGCTGTGCGGCGGTGATCGCGTTCATCATGACGGAGAGATCGCCCGCGGTCGGATTCTTCATGCCGACCGGAACCGGCAGGCCGCTGGAAACAAGACGGTGCTGCTGATTCTCGACCGAGCGCGCACCGACTGCGACATAGGCCAGCAGATCGTCGAGATAGCGGTGATTTTCGGGATAGAGCATTTCATCGGCGCAGGAGAAGCCGGTCTCCTTGAGTGCGCGCATATGCAGCTCTCTGGTCGCGATGATGCCCTTGAACATATCCGGCTTCGCGTGCGGATCGGGCTGGTGCAGCAGTCCCTTGTAGCCTGCGCCGGTCGTGCGGGGCTTGTTGGTGTAGATGCGCGGGATGATGAAAATTTCGTCCTTGACCTTCTCCTGCACCTCGCGCAGACGGCTGATATAATCCAGCACCGCGTCGGGGTTATCCGCCGAGCAGGGGCCGATAATGAGCAGGAGCCGGTCATCCTTGCCGGTGAAGATATTGCGGATGATCTCGGCGCGTTCTTCTACGATCTGCTCCATTTCCGGCGTGACCGGATACATTTCTTTCGTTTCCTTCGGAATCGTCAGCTTTCGTTCAAATTCCATGTTCATCATAGTGGCATTTCTCCTTAATACTATTATTTCTCTGCCGCAGCCTGCTGTCACTCCGCTGACATTATAGCACGAATTCAGAAATTTGTCAACCCTTTAACGCGTTGAATCGTAAAAAAATATCGTGCGGGGCAGATTCAGGGAGTGGATAAATCAGGGAGTTTTCGGTAAGGGGTTGGATTTATGATTTATGCATTCAGCGGTGCGAAAGATCGGTGAATGGAGGAAGCAACCCCCTTCGGGGTTTCTTCCCCCAAGACCCCTTTTTCCTCGCTTTCGGAACGCTGGGGGGAGTT
>DGSY01000149.1 GCA_002394125.1 Ruminococcus sp. UBA4350 | reverse complement strand
GAACGTAAAGTCCGAAATAGCTTTCCAACTGGTCAACGCCCTCAACGGACTCCTGCACAAGTTCTGCTGTTGTGACCTGTTCACGGTACTTGCTGCCGAGTCTGAGCAGCTTGCCGTATATCAGCTCACGGAGCTTCTGCTTGACGGTTTTGGACGCAAGCCAGCTCATTCTTGTTGCTCCCTGCGCCGTAAAGAAGCGAATGACAAGTGTTGCCAGAATTACAATGATCGGCAAAGTCAGGTCGCTCATCGTCCATTCTTTGTAATACAGCTTGCTGATCGTTTTTGCGACTGTGATTATCATAACAGTATTCAGCGCAAGCTCCAGCCATTGCAGGATAATATTGCCCACAATGTATTTTTTGCTTTCGGGACAAAGAGCGGTCAGTCGTTTATCAAACATAGAATCACTCCGAACATGAATTGTTGCTAATATTATAGCATATTCAAGTGAATAGTGCAACGGATACTGAAAAAATAAACCGTTCCGCGTTCTGACCTCATATCGGAGCCGGGCAATGCACGGTTATAGCAATTTTGGAGAAAGTGCAATGGATACGGAATAAATGAAACGTTCCACAGGGTATTGACGAAACAGTAAGAATGTGCTATAATCTAATATAGTTAGTGAATACTAACCGAATGAAGCATCGCTTTATGCGAAAATGAGATACGAATCTTTACAGTGAAAGCGAACGGATTGCCGGTCATCTTGCAGAGCAGGACAGCGGCAGAGCCGTGATCATGATTATGGGCATTGACCGATCTGAAAGGAGCAGATTAAAATGAAGGGCGAATATTTTTATACTGATAAGGACGGCTTTTACGGCGTATATTACAAAAATCCGAAGCCCTCTGACAGGGGCGTGATACTGATGCTCGGTGATAAGGCAGACGACCTCATGGTAAAAATGGGCGTCAAATGGCTGCACCGGAACGGCTGCAATGTGCTGGCCTGCGCAACAGAATCGAAAGATTATTCATGGCACGATCAGCCCATCGAGAGCTTTGAAAAGGCGATCGCGGTTCTGCGCAGAAAGGGCAATAGCAAATTCGGCATCATCGGCGCATCTACGACTGCGATGGCAGCACTGGCGGCGGCATCGTATATCCCCGATATCACCCTTACGATCGCCCTTTCACCCTCGGATTTTGTCATGGAGGGCTTCTACCGTGATGAGAAGGACGGTGCAAGGGAGCGCCCCGGAAACGGGGAATCCACGCTTTCATACAAGGGCAGGCCTCTGCCGTATCTGCCCTATGCTTACCGCCACCCCGAATACTGGCAGAAGCTGAAAGAGGAAGCCGAACGCCGGGGCGATATGGCGGCTGCACGGGATATGTTCGACCTTTCGGAGCAGCTTTGCCCTGTGACGGAGAATATGAAGATCAAGGTCGAGCGAATCAGGGGAAAGCTGGTGCTGGTCGGCGCGCAGGATGATTCCCTGTGGGATACCTGCCGCTACATCGACAGAATGATGGAACGGCTCAGAGTCACGCCGCATGAATGCCGTGCGGCAAAGCTGACATATGAATACGGCTCGCATTTTGTATTTCCGCAGTCGATGCTTGAAACGGTATTGCCGTTCGGTTCGTCGCTGCTCCTGCGATTTGCATTCAGGACGCTGAAGGAACACCCGAAGGAGTGCCGGCAGACACGGGAGGATATCGACAAACAGCTCCGCAGGATCATAAAGGGCTGGTAATGAGAGCAGTCAGCCGCCTGAAACGAAAAGCCTGATTTCGTTTTGAAATCAGGCTTTGTGTTATTCCTGTATATGCTGAAATATGGCTGCTTGCAGACGGCTTTCAGAACCGCACTTTTTACAGTCTCGGATCAACCGGCTCACTCTCAAACGCCAGCACTCCGAATGAGTACTCGTGTGCTCTGTAAAGCGGCTCACCGTTTACAAATCTGTGGAGCGATTCGTGTTTGTGTTTTCATGATACCATAGTCGTCCGCAGAATGCAAGTCTGATTTCAAAAAAGCAGAGACAACCTTTTTATCAGCATATCTGTATTCATCGAAAGACATCTGTTTCTCCGGCAGTCAATACTGAACTGCTTTATTTTATATCCGCTTATTGTGAATTATGCATAGTTTCAATATATTTTTCCGCAGAACCGGGCGATTTTCCGGCTGTTATTTCAACGGAATTGTGAAAACGACTTGACAGTTCGTTTTTTCTGTGGTAAAATGGACTGGAGCAAGTGCGTATATGCATTCTCTCATTACAGCATAAAGCCGGATGCTTTGTTCAGCGAAGATGCCGGAGTTGTTATGCTGTAATGGAATTATGTCGCGCGGAAAGGAAGCCTGAAAATGAGAGCATTTGAAGATTTGAAAATCGCGGTTGCCGGAACCGGCTATGTCGGTCTGTCGCTGGCAGTTCTTCTGGCGCAGCATCATCAGGTGACAGCTGTGGATATTGTTCCGGAGAAGGTTGCACAGCTCAATGCAAAGAAATCTCCGATTCAGGACGACTATATTGAAAAGTATCTTGCGGAAAAGGAACTCCGTCTGACCGCGACAACAGACGGTGCTGCGGCCTATGCGGATGCGGATTTCGTCATCATTGCCGCGCCGACCAACTATGATTCGCTGAAGAATTTCTTCGATACCTCGGCAGTCGAAGCGGTCATCAGCCTTGTGCTGGAGAGCAATCCCGACGCAATGATGATTATCAAGAGTACGATTCCGGTCGGCTATACGGAAAGCGTCAGACAGAAGTTCGGCACAGACCGGATCATTTTCAGTCCGGAATTCCTGCGTGAAAGCAAGGCGCTTTACGACAACCTCTATCCGAGCCGCATTATCGTCGGCTGTGATGAAAAGAGCAGGGAAGCTGCTGAGGTCTTTGCGAAGCTGCTGCAGGAGGGCGCAGAGAAGCCGGATATCGACACGCTTTTCATGGGCTTTACGGAAGCAGAGGCGGTCAAGCTGTTTGCCAATACCTATCTCGCGCTGCGCGTCAGCTATTTCAATGAGCTTGACACTTATGCCGAGATGAAGGGGCTGGATTCGCAGGCGATCATCAACGGCGTTTGTCTTGATCCGCGCATCGGCAGCCACTATAACAATCCGAGCTTCGGCTACGGCGGATACTGCCTGCCGAAGGACACCAAGCAGCTGCTCGCAAACTACGCGGATGTCCCGCAGAATCTCATTCAGGCGATCGTGGTGAGCAACCGCACGCGAAAGGATTTCATTGCCGACCGCGTGCTGCAGATCGCCGGCGGCAACAGCTATTCCGGCGGCTATGTCGGTGAGAAGCAGGTTGTGATCGGCGTCTACCGACTGACAATGAAGAGCAATTCCGATAATTTCCGTCAGAGCTCCATTCAGGGTGTAATGAAGCGCATCAAGGCAAAGGGCGCGCAGATCATCATTTATGAGCCGACACTGAATGACGGTGACACATTCTACGGCAGCCTTGTTGTAAACGATCTGGAAAAGTTCAAGCAGATGAGTCAGGCGATCATCGCGAACAGATATGACAGCTGCCTCGATGATGCGGCGGATAAGGTTTATACACGTGACCTGTTCAGGAGGGACTGATTTCATGGGCTTGCATTCATGCTGCACTCTGCAATAATAAACTGTAATCAACAGAAGAACGGTACATGGCATCATGCACCGTTCATTCTGCATATTCGGGGAAGTGAGGTTGACACATGAAGAACAAAGCATTTGAAATGCTGAATATGCTGCATCAGGAGCATATCGTCAGGCATATGAAGACGCTGACAGAATCGGAGCAGCGTGCAATGGCAGCACATCTGGGCACACTGGATTACTCCGTGCTGAGCGAGGGTGATATCGAGGAAAAGCGCGGCACATTTGCTCCGCTCTCTGCGGTCACGCTTTCGGATATCGCGCAGAACCGTGAGCGCTATACGCAGATTGGCCTTCAGGCGATCCGCGACGGAAAGATCGGTGCCGTGCTGCTGGCCGGCGGACAGGGCAGCCGCCTTGGATTCGATCATCCGAAGGGGATGTTCCGCATCGGCATCGACCGTGAGCTGTATATTTTTGAGTGCCTCATCAACAATCTGCTCGATGTGGTGAAGCAGGCAGATGCGTGGATTCCGCTGTTCATCATGACAAGCACCGAAAACAACGAGGAAACGGTCAGTTTCTTCGAGCAGCACAGCTATTTCGGCTACAGTCCGGACAATGTGTTTTTCTTCGTGCAGGAGCAGCTCCCGACCGTGGATACGAACGGCAAGCTGATGCTCGCGGACAAGGGCGTCATCAAGACTGCGCCGAACGGCAACGGCGGCTGGTATGCTTCGATGGCGAAAACCGGAATGCTGCGCATCGTGCAGAACGCGCAGATCGAATGGCTGAATGTCTTTGCGGTTGACAACGTGCTGCAGCGCATTGCCGACCCGTGCTTCATCGGTGCCGTGATCGAATCCGGCAAGGTCTCCGGCGCAAAGGTCGTTGCGAAAGCAGATCCGGAGGAGCGCGTCGGCGTGCTGTGTCTGGAGGACGGCAGACCGTCGATCGTCGAGTATTACGAGATGACAGATGAGATGATCCACCGCCGCGAAGCGGACGGCACACTCTCCTATAATTACGGCGTGATCCTGAATTATCTGTTCCGCGTGGACAAACTGAATCAGACGCTTTCGGTGAAGCTGCCGCTGCACCGTGCATTCAAGAAGATTCCGTATATGGCGGCAAACGGCGAATTTGTCAAACCGGAGGAGCCGAATGCATATAAGTTTGAAACACTGGCACTTGACATGGTAAAATTGCAGGATGACTGTCTTGCGTATGAGGTTGACCGCAGCAAAGAGTTTGCGCCGGTCAAGAACAAAACAGGCGTGGATTCGGTCGATACGGCGCGGGAGCTGCTTCGGCTGAACGGCGTTGCACTTTGAAAGGAGAAAAACATGGCAACAGTATTACTGGCAGGCGGCGCGGGCTACATCGGTTCGCATACCGCAGTTGAGCTGCTGAATGCAGGCTATGATGTCGTCGTAGCGGACAATTACTCGAACAGCTCACCGGAGGCGATCCGGCGCGTCGAAAAGATTACCGGAAAATCCGTGAAGCTCTATGAAGCGGATGTCCGCGACACGGCAAAGCTGACGGAGATTTTTTCTGCAAACAAGATCGACGCAGTGATCCACTTCGCCGGACTGAAAGCTGTCGGCGAATCCGTGCAGAAGCCGCTGATGTACTACAGAAACAACATAGATACGACGCTTTCGCTGCTGGAGGTCATGGCAGAGTTCGGCGTGAAGAATGTGATTTTCTCGTCGAGCGCAACGGTCTACGGCGAGGAGAATCCGATCCCGTATATCGAGACAATGAAGCGCGGAACCTGCTCGAATCCCTATGGCTGGACGAAAGCCATGATGGAGCAGATCTTCGAGGATGCGGCAAAGGCGGACACTGATCTTTCTGTCGTGCTGCTGCGGTATTTCAATCCAATCGGTGCGCATCCGACCGGCATGATCGGTGAGGATCCCTGCGGCATCCCGAACAATCTGATGCCGTTCATCACGCAGGTCGCAGTCGGCAAGCGCGATCACCTGACCGTTTTCGGCAACGATTATCCGACACCGGACGGCACCTGCCGCAGAGACTATATCCATGTGGTTGACCTTGCGGTCGGTCATGTGAAGGCAACAGATTATGTGCTGGGACACAAGGGCGTTGAGGTGTTCAATCTCGGAACGGGTACGCCGTACAGCGTGAAGGAGATCGTTGAAGCGTTTGAGCGCGTCAACGGCGTTCCGGTGAAATATGAATTCGGCGCACGCCGCTTCGGTGATCTGCCGGAGTTCTATGCGAATGCGGATAAGGCTGCGGAGATCCTCGGCTGGACAACGCAGTATACGCTCGACGATATGTGCCGCGACAGCTGGAACTGGCAGAAGAATAATCCGAACGGTTACAGGGATTGATGCAGCTATGAGCGGAAAACTGATCGTGATCGAAGGGCTTGACGGCAGCGGCAAGGCGACACAGGCGCAGAAGCTGTTTGAAGCGCTTCAGGCAAATGGTGAGCGCGTGATGAAGGTTTCGTTTCCGGATTATGAGAGCGAATCCTCGGCGCTGGTACGGATGTATCTCTCCGGTGAATTCGGCACGGATCCGAATGCGGTGAACCCGTATGCGGCATCGAGCTTTTATGCCGTTGACCGCTATGCAAGCTACATGAAAAACTGGAGAGACTTTTATCTGAACGGCGGCACGGTGATCGCTGACCGTTATACGACATCGAATGCGATTCACCAGTGCGCGAAGCTGCCCGAATCGGAGTGGGAGGGCTTTCTCAAATGGCTGTTCCATTATGAGTATGAGCTGCTCGGCATTCCCGCGCCGTTCTGCACGGTGTATCTGCGTGTCGATCCGGCAGTCAGCCAGAAGCTGATGAGCGGACGCTATCAGGGCGACGAATCGAAAAAGGATATTCACGAGGCGAATACTGCATATCTCATGCAGTCGCGCAGAGCCGCAGATCACTGCGCAAAGGTGCTCGGCTGGCGCGTTGTGGAATGCGTCTCCGGCGGAGCGATGCGCACGGTCGATGATATCGCGGCGGAGATCCTTGCAGTGCTGACAGAAACCTGATCCGTCTTGTCCGCTGCGCTGACGGACAGAAAGCCGGACAGAGAATGAGCAAAATAACTCGATCTGCCGGTGCTGTTCGCGGTCTGTGAGGATCATATTCTGACAGCGTGCGCGGCGTATGCACTCGAAGCTGCCGGCAAAAAATCCCGGAGAACTGCCTGACAAGCAGATCTCCGGGATTTCCTGTTATTCTTTTTGTTATGTGCAGTCAGCGGTTTTATCCCATTGCCGCAAGCGCTTCGATATCCTTCGCTGACGGATTGACCTTACCCTCAATGATCTCAGCATTCGGCGCGCTGTTTTTCAGGTTCTGTACAGCCTTTCCGAATCCGCTGCCGCCGGATGCCGCAAAGAGAATGATCTTCTTGCCCGAAAAGTCATAGCTTTCCAGGAAAGAATTGATGATCGTCGGGGCGATGTACCACCATACGGGGAAGCCCACATAGATCGTATCATATGCTGCAACATCCGCATTGCTGTCTGCAAGTGCAGGGCGTGAGCTGCGGTCGTTCATCTCAATGCTGCTGCGTGACTGCTTGTTCTGCCAGTTGAGGTCTTCGCTTGTGTAGGGGATGGCAGGCTTGATCTCGTAAAGGTCTGCACCTGCTGCCGCTGCCAGCTGCTTTGCCAGCCTTGCAGTGCTGCCGCTTGCGGAGAAATATGCTACCAGTTTCTTGCTCATAATTTTCCCTCCTGTTTACTTCATTTCCTTTTTCCAGAAACGGATCACATTCAGTCCAAGACCGTCCGCAGTGCTTTCAAGCTCCTTTACCTCATCGGCAGTCAGCCTGTTTGATCTCCGCAAGATTGTGGTTGGAGACACCGATCATCGGAGCATCGTCCTTGCCCTCGTAGTATTTTGCAAGCCCCTGTTCTGCGCTGAAAACACATCAAGCTCGCCGCGAACGAATGCTTTGTTTCGTGTCGGGCTTAGCGGTGATAGTTAGTGAGTTCCTGAAAATAAGTGATAGTATCCTAGATTTGAAACTGAAGAGTTGACGCTTGACAGGGAAGGGGATGACCTGTAGTGACAGCTTTTACGACATCAGGCATTATCGAGATGATCCTGTGATTTACACATTTGTCCTCCAAAGATAACGCAATTCGTTAATGAGCATCTTTCTGTTGAAAATCAATCCGTATATCGGCCGGTAGATCCAAAGGATCGGCAACAGCCATTTGTGACGGTAAAAAAACGGCCAGATTGACTTGAGATGTGCGGCTGACGGAAATAAGCGCTGCAGAATATATTTTGCTTTTGAGCCTTTCCCCATCTCCTGAACACGGTTTTCCACATGGTTTTTCAGGTTGCCGTAGGTACCGGAAAGAATATAATAATCCAATCTCTGCTTTTCTTCCTCTGACAGCCGCGCACAGGAGAACAGCTTCATGGCAAGCTCACGGTTCTGCTGCTCATAGTCCGTCAGATTCATCTTCTCCAGTTCGGTATGCAGATAATCCCAGTCCAGTATATCGCCGTATTTCTGAATAAAAACATAGGTATCCGCCAGCGACCGCACACCGGTTCCGCCGCTTGCAAAATGCTTGTATTCATGTGCCGTCATATAAAGATAAAAGTCTTCCGGCCGGAAATGATATCCGAACGCATTTTCTTCATCTTTCAGCAGGCGGTCTTTCACATTCTCATAATAGCTGTGAAATCCGCCGACATTTGCTTCGAGGAACAAATGATGGTGCATCTCAAAGTTATAGACCGGTTCTTTCAGATAGGCATCGTTAGGACCTTTTCCGAAATGATCGCAGATAAAGCCGCGCTCCAGCAGGATATCCCTGACCCGCTCACGGTATCTGCCGTCATACAGAATATCATTGTCCGACATCTGCCGCATTCCGAGCTTTGGATACCAGTCCTTCAGCAAAGCGCCCTTCAGCGGCATATACCAGATCTGCGACTGCTCCAGCCTTGCAAGAATCGCTCTGCGCTCCGCATCGAGCAGAATGTTCTTGCGGATCGCCTTCGCCTTTGCCTCGGTGAATTGCGGATCGTGAATGCCGGCGGCTTCGAGTGCATATGCCGCGCACGCTGTCAGAATATGATTCTCACAGACCTCGAACAGCACCGGCAGATCGAGCGATTTTGTCCATTCTCTGTCCGGCGTTCTGCCTGTCAGCGCGCAGCGGACAAGACGGATCATTTGGTATGCTGTATGACGGTATGTATTCTTATCCATAATACCCTCCGTTTACTATTCGGATTATTATTTTGCTAACACAGTAAGAATTTTTGCTGAGATATCATCGACCGAGCGCATCACGCAGTGATCTGCAGCTCCGTTCATAGCTGCATCAATCCCTGTACAGGTCGGCGAATGCGATGCTGCTGTCTCGCCTTCCGCTGAGAACAGCATACAGTAGTTTTTCATATTGGCTCATGGGTTATTCATTCTCTCCTTTCTCTCCAAATACTGTTTTCAGGATTTCCCATGCTTTTTCCTTTCAATGATTTGTCACAGACAATTATCAAAGATCTCTGATGATCCTCTGCACGATTCCGACAATTCGCAAATGTTCAGAATCAACGCGGCTGAAATGCATCGGCGGATAGTTCGGATTGAACGACTCTAGGGAATCAATGATTAAATCCCGCCTGACGGCTTGGCACGCAATCTGCTTGCATATTTTCCGTCATCTTGCACGAAAACTCCTTGCTGGGCGTCAGCCCAGCGGCGTCGTTTTCATACAATCTGACGAAAAATCTGACTGCGCACCAGATTTAATCAGTGCTTCCCTAGCATTACCATATCTTACCAGTCACCAAATGTCATCATTAAAAGGTTTTATACCACCTTTATCAG
>DGSY01000005.1 GCA_002394125.1 Ruminococcus sp. UBA4350 | reverse complement strand
GACGACCGGAGCCCGGCTGGCAGCTTGGCAGCGCATCTGCTTGCATATTTCCCGTCATCTTGCACGAAAACTCCTTGCTGGGCGTCAGCCCAGCGGCGTCCTTTCTATACAATCTGACGAAAAATCTGACGGGTCAAATATATTTGACCGTAAGCATCCTGCACCACCAGCTCTGTGCGGTGTTGCCTAAACCGCCGTTCAGATTCGTCCCGGACGGCGGTGCTTTGTTCAATAGGGCGGTATGCGTTTGCGGTCATGCGAATGCGCGGATCCGTTCGGTCAGCGATTCAGCAGTGCGGTCGAGAAATGCAGTATCCAGTGCGCGGATATAGTATTTCTCCAGCGCGTCATGCACGCGCAGTGCCTCTGCCAGCAGCAGAATGACCTGCTCCTCCGCCGCCGCAGCCGTCTTTGCACAGAACCGCATCAGCGAGCGCTGCTGCCGCAGCTTTGCCGCATCGTAAAACCGCTGCATATGCACGGCCGAGACCGGTACGGGCAGCTCCGGCTGCCGGCAGTCCGTTACTGCGGCGAAAATCAGTTTCTGCTCCGGCAGGATGAGCTGTATCGGCGGGCGGTCTTTCCGGGTCAGTGAGCGGGTGATCTCGCAGTCGAGCCCTGCGCTGACGGCTGCTTCCGCGAGCTGTCCGAGCATTGCATCCGCCGCCGCATAATACGGATCATGCAGGAGGATCAGATCAAACTGCTCCGGCAGAAAGCGCAGAACGCCCAGCGGCGTAACGGCACAGCTCTGCCGGTACAATATCCGCCCTGCGTAAGCGGGCTTATGCGGCAGCAGCCGCTTTGCGGTATTGCGGACAAACTTTGCGAGTTTCTCCGGCAGGAGTGCCGCCGCACCGGTTCCTGCGATGATTTCCTGCATTTCAGCGATGCCGGCAAGCCCCTTTTTTGCCTGTGAATGCGCGGTCTGGTTTTCGCTGTAAAGCGCACGGATCGCCGCCCGCTCTGCATGAAGCTGCTCTGCATTCAGTCCCGCCGCAAGATCAACGGTCTCGCCGGAGACATAGGGCAGCGGTGTGCCGGATTCATGCGGTGCGGTCGCATCTGCGATGAAAATGCCGCGATCCTCCAGCACGGCGGCATCCAGCGAATGCGGGTCGGATGCGCAGTGATAGAGGGAGATGTTCTCGCCCGCGAATGCCGCCGCGATCCGTTTCATCAGCGTGGATTTCCCCGTTCCGGGGCCGCCCTTCAGATAAATACCGTAGCGGTTCTGCTCTGCCTGCGCGCGCCAGAAATCCGTTTCAAAGCCCTGCGGCGATGCGCCGCCCAGAAAATATGTTCTCTGCATGATGACCTCCAATGCATTCGGCTGCTGCCGTTTGCTGTTATCTTATGCAAATCAAGTCAATTTGTCACAAAAAACCGCCCGCTGTCCGGTAATTTCAGTCAGGCGGCGGATTCATGCATTTTATATTTGACAAATAAACGCTTTTCGTGTATAATAAACAGCGTATAAGAGGTTATATTTCGTGAAAAGGAGAATAAAGTGAAAAGATTTGCTGATTCCTGCGGAAAGGCAGTATTCCTGACCGGTCCGCTTTTTGCAATGCTGCTCACAAGCTGCGGCGAACCGATCATCAAAGAGGACAGCGCACCCGTTGTCATCCTCACTACGACCGCGCCCGAAACAACTGCTGCACAGACGACAACAGTGACCGTCAATCCCGCGTGGCAGGAAAATGCGCTCGGCAACTATGCCGGCATGGGCGGCACGGTCATTCAGAATGTGAAGCATTACACGCAGTTCGACAGCTATTTTACCGCCTGCGAATCCATTGCGGCGGTCACGATGATGCAGTATTACGGCATCCGGATCACGCTGGATGAGTTCATCGACAACTATCTGCCGACGGCGAATTATCCCGCGCAGGGCGAGGACGGCGAGCTGCACGGCGAGAGCCCCTATGATTATTTCATCGGCAATCCGCGGGATGCGGCGGGCTTCGGCTGCTACAGCACCGCGATCGCAAACGGCATCAACAAGATTCACGAAGGCCTTGCGGTCCCGCTCAAGGGGAAAACGCTCGACGAGATCTGCAAGGAGTACATCGACAAGGGACAGCCCGTTGAGCTCTGGGCTACGATCGGCATGGCTGCGCCCTATACCAGCGAATTTCACTGGTTCCTGCCTGACGGCGAGCGCTATGATTTCATCAATCCGGAGCACGCCTGTGTGCTGATAGGCTATGACGACAAGAATTATTATTTCAGCGATTCGATGTCCCACACCGAGATCACAGCCTATGACAAGGCAGCCGTCGAGACCGCATACAGCGGAATGTTCTCGCAGGCGGTCGTGATTGATCCGATCGTGCTGGAATCGCTGCCGGCGTCTATGCGCGAAGAACCGGCCGCCGGTGACGGCACGGTCACGACTGCGGCGGTCACTGAAACAGCGGGAGGGTATCTGCAATGACACTGCCGAACGATCCGTTTATTCTGTTCAGCTTTCTGAACACACAGCTGCGCGATACCGGCATGACCCTTGCGGCATTCTGCGAGGAGCATGAGCTGGACGAAAAGGCGCTGACTGAAAAGCTGGAGGCTGCCGGCTTCCGCTATGACGAAGCACAGCGGCGGTTCCGCTGAATCGTAGAATGAGACCGCATCCTCTGTCACGGGGGATGCGGTTTGTAGTCGGCAGGGCCGACAGCCGTTATCCTACGGCGTCGTTTCGCGGAGCATATCAGTTTCGTCGCTGTTACGGCACTCATCGTGCCTTTTTTACGGTCTGGCTTTCATCCCATTCTGCTTCCATTCGCTTCCGGCGAACTTTAGGTCATGGCTCCGGCACTGCCGGCCGACAAAATTGCCGCAGAGAGTTTGCAATTAGCACTTGCTTTCTGCGGCATTTTCTGGTATAATAATAAGATGAGGCGGCAGCTATCGCCGCACATCCCAGAAAGGAGGGGTATGGCTTGCAAAAGCCGTACCGAATCATATGATGCAGATGAACGAACAAAATGCTTCTCCGGATACCTATTTCGGCTGCAATGTGTTCAATGAAAAGGTCATGCGCAGCTGCCTTCCAAAGAAGTTTTTTGATGCGCTGATGTGTACGCGCAGAATGGGAACGCCGCTGCCGCGCGATGCCGCAGACTCCATTGCGAATGCCATGCGCGAATGGGCGGTCGCAAACGGCTGCACGCACTTCACGCACTGGTTCCAG
>DGSY01000197.1 GCA_002394125.1 Ruminococcus sp. UBA4350 | reverse complement strand
GCTGGTACGGCTTCAACGGCGCCGCCTGCACAAGCACCGGTCAGCTCGCATCGGTGTTCGTCACAACGACAGTCGCTCCGGCGATCGCGACTGTCACCTGCATGATCTTCACATGGGTGAAGTACGGCAAGCCCGATGTTTCAATGTGCCTGAACGCCTCGCTCGCAGGTCTGGTCGGCATCACGGCGGGCTGCGATGTCATGGATGCTGCCGGCGCTTCGGTTGTCGGCATTGTCTCCGGCCTGCTGGTCTGCTTCGGCGTCTGGCTGCTGGATTATGTGCTGCATATCGACGATCCGGTCGGTGCGGTCGCCGTCCACATGATGAACGGCATCTGGGGCACGGTCGCGGTCGGTCTGTTCGCAACGACCTCTGTCCCCGGCAATGACACATTCAGCGGACTGTTTTACGGCGGCGGCTTCTCGCTGCTCGGCAAGCAGCTGCTCGGCTTCGGCGCGGTTGCCGCATGGACCGCGGTCATGATGACAGTCGTATTCCTCGTCATCAGGCACACGATCGGCCTGCGCGCCTCGGAGCAGGAGGAGATCCTCGGCATGGATGCCGCAGAGCACGGTCTGGTCAGCTCCTACGCAGATTTTGCCCCTGCAATGGGTGAAGCGGCAATGGCCGGATATCCGGAGCACGGCGAGCATATTGCAGCAAAGCCGGCGGCGGCTGTTCCGGCTGTCAGCGTGACGGCGGAGCCCGATTCCAGGCATCCGAAGATGACAAAGGTCGCTGTCGTGTTCAATCAGGAGAAGCTGCACCACTTCATTCACGCGATGGAACGCATCGGCATCACCGGCGTGACCGTTACGAATGTCATGGGCTGCGGCATCCAGAAATCCAATCACTATTACCGCGGCGCGAAAATGAGCGCGACGCTGCATCCGAAGATCAAGGCAGAAATCGTTGTCTGCAAGGTGCCGGTCGAAACGGTCATCAAAACAGCCCGCGAGGTGCTGTATACCGGTCAGGTCGGCGACGGAAAGATCTTCACATATCCGGTGGAACAGGTCGTCAAGGTGCGCACGGGCTCTGTGGATTACGATGCGCTCCAGAGCGAGGAGCTGCCGGAAACGGATTAAGCCTACTCCTACATCTCATTTCCTTACAAAGCGGCGAGGGCACGGTCATTTCGACTGTGCCCCTGCCGTTTTGTGCCGTATAGTCTTTACTTTTCCGCAGAAATAGTGTATACTAATAAGTATCACCGGATGCGGTGCAGCGCTCCGGCAATGAAGGAGATTATATGGGAAAACAATATGTGATCGGCGTGCTGGTCGCGAATATCTCCGGCGTGCTTTCGCGCGTTTCGGGTATGTTCACGCGGCGCGGCTTCAATATCGACAGCCTGACGGTCGGCGAGACAGAATCGGCAGGGCTTTCACGCATCACCGTCGCGTTCCGCGGCGACGACGACATCAAGGAGCGCATCGTCACGCAGCTCGAAAAGCTGCACGACGTCAAGGAGGTCGAGGTGCTGGATGAGCATGAGACCGTCATCCGCGAGCTGCTCCTGCTGAAGGTGCGCAACGACGCGGCCACGCGGCAGGATATCATGGCGGCGGTCGAGATCTTCCGCTCAAAGATCGTGGATTATTCCAAGGAGGCGCTGATCTGCGAGCTGACCGGCGAGACCTCGAAGATCGACGCGTTCATTGATCTGATGAAGGCATACGGCATCATGGAAATGTGCCGGACGGGCATCGTCGCGATCGAGCGCGGCGCAAACTGTCTGCGGACACTCATGGAGCGCGGACAGTAAATCTGTTCTTTTCAGGAGTCTGTTATGAAAAAATCACGCAAAAAGGTCATCATCCTTATCATCATTCCGGTCATTCTTCTGCTTCTGACCGGCGGATGGTGGGCATTTTCCGTTTCGATTTACAACGACAATTTCAACAAGCGCTTTACGAGCTATGAGCCGCTCATGTTCCGGCTGGAGGATTTCAACGGCATTCCGGCGCTGAAACGGAAGAAATATGAATTCCCGTCGGACAAGGGACAGAAGCTGACCGGATATCTCTACAGCACAGAGTGCGATCAGCGCGGCATCATTGTGCTGGCGCACGGCTTCGGCGCGGGACATAATTCCTATATGGACTGTGCAAATTTCTTCGCGCAGCGCGGATATTATGTATTCGCCTATGACGCGACGGGCAATGACGAGAGCGAGGGCGAGGGCGTCGGCGGCATCCCGCAGGGCGTCGCGGATCTCGATTACGCGATCTCATTCGTTGAGGAGAGCGCGGAGATCCCCGATCTGCCGGTCGTGCTGTTCGGGCACAGCTGGGGCGGCTACAGCGCCTGCGCCGTGCTGCAATATCATCCGGAGGTGAAGGCGGTCATCGAATGCGCCGGCTGCAACCGCTCCACGGATCTCTTTGAAGCGGGCGGACTGAAGCAGGCCGGAAATCTGATCTATACGATGCTGCCGTTTGTCCGGCTCCATGAGAAGATCAAATTCGGGAAATATGCATCCGCGACCGCAATGGACGGCTTTGCCGCGAGCGATGCGGCGGTGATGGTTGTTCACAGCGAGGACGATGAAGTCGTGCCGATCCGTTACGGCTATGATGTGTTCTTTAAAAAATACGAGATGAATCCCCGCTTCGTTTTCAACCGCATGAGCGACAGGGGACATAACTATATCTTCAATGACAGAACCTATATTGACGAATTCAATGCGGAATTTGACAAGTGGCGCGATCAGCTTGGCTATGATGTGAATGCAGAGGAAAATGCCGAACGGTTTCAGAATGACCGTGCGGACTATATCCGCGCGCATCTTGACCGTGCGCGCTGGTGCAATTCTCTGGACAATTATCTGTTTAATGACTTCCTCAGCTTTTATGATGCACATATCGGAGATTAAAAAGGAATCGGATTATGGGAAGAAACAAAAAATTACAGGAGATCGACCTCTCGCTGAATTCGCTGGTCGTTTTCCGGAAGCTGCTGACGCATGAGGTCATTCTGCCGCTGCGGGCGCTGCTCGATACCGAAACAATGGATCCGATGATCCAGCTGCGGCAGTATACGGAATTCATCTCGCGGCTCTATGCGCACAGCACGAATCTGACGGAATATGTATTCCGGCTGATCTGCGAGGACGACAATTTCTATGTGCGGGCGGTCGCACGCGGCGAGGAGCCGGATGAAATGCTCCGCGCCTGTGTGCAGAATGAGCTCGCCATTTTGCAGCGGCTTGCGCGGATCCGGCCGCATGAGCTGCAAAAGGAGGTCTCCTATTACGGCGTGCTGCCGGAGTGGAATAACGCTGATATTGATTTCGGCGCGGAGTATCATGCGCGGCTGCGCGAGATCGGCAAATACGGCTTCGGGCAGTTCGCACGGCATACCGTCTTCACGGTGCAGGAAGGGCGGCTCGTTCCGGTGCTGCATCCCGATCCGGCATCGCTCCCGGAGCTTTACGGCTATGCGGCGGAGCGGCAGCGCGTCATTGACAATACCGCGGCACTGCTCCGCGGCGGCAGAGCGCAGGATATCCTGCTGTTCGGCGGCACCGGAACGGGCAAATCCGTGACGGTCAAGGCGGCCGCAAATTCCTTTGCCGCCGAGGGACTGCGGCTCATTGAGATCACGCAGGAACAGCTTTCGCAGATCCCCGCCGTGATCGAAGCGGTCTATGAGAATCCGCTGAAATTCATCCTCTATATCGACGATCTGGATCTGCACGCCGATGACAGCGGGCTGCGGACGCTCAAGGCTTCGCTGGAGGGCTCGGCGGCATCCCGCGCCGGCAATACCGTGATCTATGCCACAAGCAGTGCGGTCACGGATGCGGATCCCGAAAGGCTGCCGGAGCCGATGCGGGGACTGGCGGCGCGCTTCGGCCTGCGGATCGGCTTCGGTGCGCAGCAGCAGGCGGAGTATCTCGATTTCGTTGAAAAATATGCGGCGCAGGCCGGCCTGAAGACGGATCCGGAGACACTCCGGCACCTGGCGGAGGATTATGCGGCACAGCACGGCGGATATTCTCCGCGCACGGCAAAGCAGATGATCGAACAGCTCGGAAACGGCTGAATATTTCTGTCCGGTTTTTGAATATTCCCGCAAAGATATGCGATTTTCATTGACAATACGTTGATTTCACGGTGTAATGATCGTATATTTCTTTTGCCCGCCGGAGCGCCCGAATGCTCCGGAACCGAATGGATGTTTCCTATGAAGAAGCGCAGCACAGCCGCCGCTGCCGCTGCGATCGCACTGATTGGAACGCAGCTTCCGGCACTTGCGGCAGGAACCGTTTACAAAACTTTCCTCATGACAGATGATGCGCATAAAACTAGGGCGTGTTGACACTAAAATAATATGCGGATTTTTAACGACGAACGGGGCAAAATCAGTCCAAAAGACGCGTGTTAGGCTTAGTGTCAACACGCCCTAAAAACACAGCTTTATTATTTCATGCAAACGAAAAAAAGCTGAGTCGGGGAATCACCAACTCAGCTTTTCATAACGGTCACACCGGGAGTCGAACCCGAACACCGCGGATCACACGGCTACTGACTGTTTAGCAAACAGCTGCCTTTCCGTGGTTATACCACATATTTTTACCTCCGTCTTGATTATTTGAAATCAGGACGGAGACTAGGGATACTTGGCAAGATAGCATTGCCATGCATTGCGAATGAACATAAAAAAGCACCTGCCGACTGTAATCAGACCATTCAGCAGGTGCTATTAAAAACGGAAATCAGACACCGCTCATGATGTGTGCCTGATCTCCGTTTTTCTTTTTATTATATGAGCTGCTTTAATAGTACTCTCATATCAACTAATTGAATCAATCCGTCGTTGTTACAGTCAGCACTGTACAATCCCGCAGTTGTAATTCCCGCTCCGGCATCTTCTGCTATAATATGTGCCAGCATCACAGCATCACTGATTCGGACTTCGCCGTCACGATTTACATCTCCTGCTCGCGTATCAAACGGATAAGGATATGCATTCAGAATGTCAACTGCATTCGTCACGCGCTTTATGAAGCTGGCAGATTTTGAATCGGCATTGTAACACGGGACGCAGTGAGCAAGCGTCCGACTGTCATAGTAGAGGTATGCATTTTCATTCGGCGCAGTCGGAAAATTCGGATCCCAGATGAGAATCCGACCGTCATATGTTTCTCCGCCAATCTCCCAGCTTCCGTCCTCCTGCCCGTAACCGACGACAGCATGTCCGCTTTCGGTGAATGAAAACGAGATCAGAAATGGCAGTCCACCGTGCTTTGACGCCTTCCCCATCTGGATGATTCGATACATCGACTGTGATTCTGTTTTTGGAGCAGTCGCAAGAGACTTCATATCAACAGTGTGCTGTGTGAAATGATAATAATTCAGAAACGACTGCACGGCTTGATCCGATGTGATTTCAGAAACTGTTTTGGCGCCGGGCTGGATCTGTTCGGGTGTGAATTCGCCTGCTTTCAGAAGAATCAAGGATATGGATAAGCCAAAGCATTCACCGTCCCATGCTGCATCCATCTTATCCTGATAGACTGTCATGATCTCACCAAGCCGGTCGCGTGCAGCTTCTGTCAGATAGTATTCGCCGTTGAAATCTGCGCCGGCATTCTGAATACTCCATGTATCCGTACCGTAATTGATTGTGACAGGCTCACCCGAAAGCTGCAATTCTGCGGCGTCATGGAATGCAATGCCGTTTTCAAGTGCAAATTCTTCGGCGGCGGTGCCGGGGGTGCCGTAAATAACATTCAGCGTGCAGTTTTCCTGCGTGCCGATTTCCATGACCGAATCGGGAACGAACAATGAATCCAAACATGGCATGTCGGACAGCGCATTTGTGCCGATCGACTGCAAGCCGTTGTTCAGGATCAGATCCATCATTGTCTGGCAGCTTTGAAATGCTGCTTTTCCGATATACTTCATACTGGCATGGCAAATTACAACCACACCTTGTGTGTCTTTCAGTGCATGATCCGCAATGAGACGCACGGAATCCGGTATTGTAATTTGCTTTGCATTTCCGTCATAGGCAATCAGATAACCGCCATTTAACACCGTAAACCCGTTTTCATCTGTATATGCATCCAGTAACGCAGTATATTGAGACAAATCATCTCCAAAGGCATTGCCAAAATGCTTGACTCCTTCATGAAGGTTCAGTTGTTTTAGTTTTGTGCAGCCATAAAAACACCAATCCTCAACGCTTTCCAGGTTTGCGCCGACAGAAACAGTTTCCAGATTTGAACACAGAAGAAAAGTACCGTAAGGAAGCTCTGTTAGTGAATCCGCACCGGTGAACACATTAAGGGAAGTACAATTTGCGAATGCTACTGCGCCGATGCTCTTCACAGACTTTGGGATACTAATCTCACGGAGTCCGGTACACATATTAAAGGCACCGCCGCCAATTTCCAGCAAACCATCTGGAAGAATCACTGTTTCTATTTCAGAATGGTTTGCGAAACAGTTCTCCGAAATGACAGTAACTCCTTCCGGAATTGAGACTATCTCGGTGGTACCATTATATGATAAAAGTGTTGTTCCTTGAATATCTCCTGGAAAAAAAGCTGTTGTTTCAGTGATTGTTTCTGCTGAAATAGAAAAACCACCTCCGAGCATTGTTGCAAGGGCACAAAGCATAGCCAACATGACCGTTACCAGTCTTTTCATGATTAACACCTCCATGATCGCAGAATAGGACTATATCCATTATAACAAGCCTGCGAGAAAAAGTCAAGCGGAAGAGTGAGCGCAGCATTCATCCGCATCATCGTTTCCGTGTCTGCCGCGTTACAATGTTCTCGCGCACGTTCAATGCTGCGGACAGCTTCTTCCTTTTCAGCCATGTCTGCTCGGAGAGAATCCAGCGTTGCCCCTTCATTGGTTTTCTTATTCAGCGCAAGCAGTCGGTCTAGCTCGGCGTCATTCTCCCAAGTCAGAACGTGCTGCGGATTTTTCTTGCGAACCGGCATATACCCTTTTGAAAAAGAAATGATATAAAAATGCATCGCTGCAAGCACATGCTTGTTCGGTGCATGGCAGATGTGATAATATTGCCTATGTGAAAATGAGGACTTCATCACAGGATCGCAGCCATATAATATGGCAGATACACAACCTCGCCTTCGACGCGGAGATCACCCTCATGCAGCACATACTGTCTGCCGACTTTATTGGTGAATTTCTCCTTGAACTTGAGCAGAGATTTTGTCGTATACTGTTTGCCGGATTTCGCTTTGATCGGAACGATCTTCCTGTCAATGCGAATCAGGAAATCAATCTCCATTGCCATTTTCCCCTGCTTGTCATACTCGACATAGAAAATGACCTTGTGCCCGTTTGTACGGAGGCATTGCGCGATGACATTCTCTACGAACATTCCCTCATTGATATGCAGGCGGTCGGTCAGGATTGCCCTGTAAAAATCGTTGTCCATATAGCTGCCGTCACCGAAGCTCAGATTGATGAGCAAGCCGGTATCCATAAGATAACATTTGAACCGATCATCATCCATGCTCAGTGTCAGCGCCGGCGACGGATCGGTGATATTGCGTGCAACATTGACGATCATTGCCTCGGTCAGCCAATGCAGCGCACCGCTGTATTCCCGGTACCGGGCATTTTTGTCGATATGCGTCAGCGTAAAGGTATTGATCGCATTCGGCGAATCATGCCTTGACAGCTCGGACGGAATATTCTCCAGAATGCTGCCGACATACTGACTGTTTTCTTCTTCCTGCTCCTTGATATCGTTCTGATAGAGCGCGAG
>DGSY01000027.1:4261-4384 GCA_002394125.1 Ruminococcus sp. UBA4350 | reverse complement strand
ACGGCAAGATCACAGAGGTCTGCTCTCCGGAGCCGATCCCTGACAAGTTCGCCGCTTTCGGCTGGCACGTCATCGAAATGAACGCGCATGATTTCGACGATATCGACCGCGCATTCCGCGAGG
>DGSY01000027.1:308-4143 GCA_002394125.1 Ruminococcus sp. UBA4350 | reverse complement strand
AAGGGCGTTTCCTTTATGGAGAATCAGGTCGGCTGGCACGGCACTGCGCCGAACACCGAGCAGTATGAAAAGGCGATGGCAGAGCTGACCGCCGAACTGAACAGATTGGAGGCACAGGCATGAGCGATGTCATCAAGAAGGCGACCCGCGAAAGCTACGGTGAAGCATTGGTCGCACTGGCTGAAAAATATGAGAATCTGGTCGTGCTGGATGCCGACCTCGCGGCGGCAACCAAGACCGGTATGTTCAAGAAGGCCTATGCCGACCGCTTCTATGACTGCGGCATTGCCGAAGCGAATATGATGGGTGTCGCGGCAGGACTTGCGGCGGCGGGCATGATCCCGTTTGCATCGTCCTTTGCGATGTTCGCAGCGGGCAGAGCATTTGAGATCGTCCGCAACAGCATCGGCTATCCGCATCTCAATGTCAAGATCGGCGCAACGCACGCCGGCATCTCTGTCGGCGAGGACGGCGCAACGCATCAGTGCTGCGAGGATCTCGCGCTCATGCGCACCATCCCCGGCATGACCGTCATCAATCCCGCTGACGATACCGAGGCAAAGGCGGCAGTCGCGGCAGCGATCGAGCATGACGGCCCCTGCTATCTGCGGTTCGGCAGACTGGCGGTTCCGGTCATCAATGATCCGGCGACCTATAAATTTGAGCTGGGCAAGGGCGTTCAGCTCCGTGACGGCAGTGATATCACGGTCATCGCGACCGGCCTGCTTGTCAATGAAGCACTGATCGCTGCGGAGACACTGGCAGGCGAGGGCATTTCCGTCCGCGTCATCAATATCCACACGATCAAGCCGCTGGATAAGGAGATCGTGCTCAAGGCTGCGAAGGAGACCGGTCTGATCGTCACCGCGGAGGAGCACAGCATCATCGGCGGTCTCGGCTCGGCAGTCGCGGAAGCGGTCTGCGAGGGCTGCCCGGTTCCGGTTCACCGCATCGGCGTCAACGATACCTTCGGACATTCCGGCCCGGCGGTCGATCTGCTGAAGCAGTTCGGTCTCTCTGCGGAGCATATCGCTGAAGTCGTCCGAGAAGCGGTCAAGGCGAAATAAGGTCGGCAGGGCCGACAGCCGTTTCCCTCCGGCATGGTTTTGCGGAGCATATCAGATGCGTCGCTGTTACGCTGCTGTTCGCAGCTGTTTTACGGTTCGGCGAAATCTCATTCTGCTTCCGTTCGCATCCGGAGAACTTCAGAAAATGGCTGCGGGCACTGCCCGCCCGGTATGGTTTTGCGGAGCATATCAGATGCGTCGCTGTTACGCTGCTGTTCGCAGCTGTTTTACGGTCTGGCGAAATCTCATTCTGTCTCCGTTCGCATCCGGAACGCTTTAGGAAATGGCTGCGGGCACTGCCCGCCCGGTATGGTTTTGCGGAGCATATCAGATGCGTCGCTGTTACGCTGCTGTTCGCAGCTGTTTTACGGTCTGGCGAAATCTCATTCTGCTTCCGTTCGCATCCGGAGCGCTTTAGGAAATGGCTGCGGGCACTGCCCGCCCTCCGCAGAGGGCGAAACTCCCCCTGCGTTCAAGAGTCCGCGGGCCCCAGTGCCTGCGATAGAGGCACCCATTCAAAATAGCATCCGCGAAGCGGATACCTCTTTATTTATCATCATAAGCAGCCCATACATTACATTTTATCTTAACCGCACAATTATGCAATACGACAGAATGCGTAATCCGAACAGATTGCGCATTCGCACTCTATATCCGAGAATGGAGCAAACCACATGACCTTTACAGAACTGCGTCAGCAGTATCCGGAATTCATTTTTCATGAGACCCGCATGGGCTATGAAAGCGGCAGACTGCATATCTCCTATCTCTTTGAGATCACAGGACTCGGCAGCTTTTCACCGTCATGGGAGATCCCCTGCCCGCAGCCGGATCTCTCGGATCCGGCCGTTTCGCGGCTGCTCTTTTCGCTCGGCATGGCGGAGCTTATCAGCTATTGGAAGATCGCCTGCCCGCCGGTCGTCCGGCTCCCGATGCATATGACAAAGGAGCAGGCGGACTGGTGGAAGCAGCTCTATTTCGGCGGACTCGGCGAATTCTTCTACCGCAACGGCATCGAAACGGATTTTGACAGCTTCATGACGATCGAATCCGGCAGCGATGCGCTTTCCTCCGCCGATGCACCGCAAAAGACACTCTCCGGCAAGTTGATCCCGGTCGGCGGCGGCAAGGATTCCATCGTCACGCTGAATCTGCTCAAGGGACAGCTCGGCGATGCCTATGCCTATCAGATCAATCACCGCGATTCCTCTGAAAAGGCGGCGCTGCTCGCAGGGATCCCGCAGGAGCGCATCCTCGAACCGAAGCGCACGCTCGATCCCTTCATGCTCGAATGCAACAGGCGCGGCTTCCTCAACGGCCACACGCCGTTTTCCGCGATCGTCGCGTTTTCGTCGGTGCTGACGGCGTATCTCAACGGCATCGGAACGGTCATCCTCTCGAATGAATCCTCTGCGAGCGAATCGACGGTCTCCGAGGCCGAGGTCAATCATCAGTATTCCAAGAGCTATCAGTTCGAGCGCGACTTTTTCGCCTATGAGCGCGATTATCTGCGCTGCGGCGTGCGGTATTTCAGCCTGCTGCGTCCGCTGACGGAATTCCAGATCGCAAGATATTTTGCATCCTGCGATACGAAATATCACGAAATCTTCCGCAGCTGCAATGCCGGTGCAAAGCAGGATAAATGGTGCGGGCACTGTGCAAAATGCCTGTTCGTGACGGTGATCCTCTCGCCGTTCCTGCCCTATGCGGAGATCGTCCGGCTGCTCGGCGCCGATATGCTGAATATGCCGGAAATGGAACCGGTTTTGCAGGAGCTTTGCGGCGCACTGCCGAATAAGCCCTTTGAGTGCGTCGGCAGCCGCAAAGAGGTCAATCTCTCGCTTTGTCTGGCGATCGCGCGCGCAGAGCGTGACGGCGCAGAGCTGCCGCTTCTGCTGAAGCAGTATCAGGCATCGCCGCTCTGGAAAGAATATGCCGGGCAGGCCGCCGGATTCGGGCAGGAATGGGATCCGCAGCACAATCTGCCGGATGATCTGGCGGCACTCGTAAAACAGGAATGCGTGGAGGCGTTCCGCTGATGGCACAGAAGAAAAAGAATGTCCGGAAAAAATATCTGCGCGGTGTTGTTACGCCGAGCCGCGAGCCGGCTGTGATCGGCGCAGTCTGCGGCGCGATCTTCCTAATCGTCACGATTCTCTGTATTCTCGATCACGCTCCGCGGAATACCTGTATTGTATGCGGCGTACTGACCGCGCTGAATATCCCGCTGCTGCTGACGCGCAATCTCCGCATCGAATTTCACGAGAAAAAGGGCTTTGTCCGCCGCAATCTGTTCGGCAAGGGAACACTTTATAAATGGACGGATATCACCGGGATCCGTTCGGTACGCTCATATTCTTTCCGCAAATGGCATGACGGCAAGCCGGATGATACCCTGATCCTGATCGGACAAAAGCGCATCCGCATTCACTGGGATGCGCATAACGCAGAGGTTTTTCTTGCAATCGCAAGGCAATATGCAGAGGAAGGGAGGGAGAAAGATGCCGCTGATCGTAGTGAAGGCATATCCGAAGGATGACAGCACAAAACAGGCGGTCGCTGAGGAGATCACCCGTGTATTCACGGAAAAATGGGGATGCAGCCGCGAGGCCGTGACCGTAAAGATCGAATCCTATCCGCCGGAGGAATGGCAGCGCGAGATCAAGGAAAAGGAAATTGATCCGCACGCGGACGAAATGATCATTCTCGAAGGCGAAGCACAGTATTGATGTACCAATGAGATCTTGAAGAATAGATGCGCAGGATTT
>DGSY01000027.1:0-220 GCA_002394125.1 Ruminococcus sp. UBA4350 | reverse complement strand
CGGCAAAAAGACAAGCAGATATCTTTAAGAGATCGTTGGGACATCAATGTTGACACACAGCTCCCATACAGCAATGTATGGGAGTTTTTATATAACCCCTTGCACTTTCAGCGAATTTGTGGTATACTGATTATGGGAAATGCTGTACTCTGCATGATCCCCCATTTGATTGATAAGGAAATGAGGTCGATAGATTCATGAAACTGATCTTTGCAGTCGT
>DGSY01000145.1 GCA_002394125.1 Ruminococcus sp. UBA4350 | reverse complement strand
CAGACAGCGGAGGAAGCTGTCCGGAGCTGTCTGGAACAGAAGATCGACCTTGTGCTGATGGATGTTGTTCTGGGGCTCGGCAAAGACGGTCTCGATGCGGCAAAGCAGATCAAGCAGGAGCGTCCCGAAGTGAAGATTCTGCTCGTAACCTCTATGCCGGAAAGCTCCTACATCGGCAGGGCAAAGGAGATCGGCGTGGAGAGCTTCTGGTACAAGGAAGTGCAGGAACAGCCGCTCCTGGAGATCATGGACAGGACAATGGCAGGCGAATCCGTTTACCCCGAAACAATGCCCGCGATTCGGTTCGGGCATATCGTCAGTACGGAGCTGACGGACACAGAAACGGCTTTGCTGCGTGCGCTGATGTCGGGCGCATCCAATAAGGAGATCGGCGAACAGCTTTATATGTCGGAAAGCACGGTAAAACGGCATATTGCTGAAATGCTCGCAAAAACAGGATTCAAGAGCCGCTTACAGCTTGCGATCGAGGCAAGGGGCGGCGGACTTGTCATTCATCACGAAGAAGTATAAGGACAAAGGGCTGGCGGAATGTCAGTCCTTTTGCTTATATATCATGAATTTGTTGAAAAATATTTTAATCTAAGTTGACCCGATCGGGTCAACTTTTGCCTTCGGTATTGATTCACATCCGCTCCTGCTTTATAATAGAATTTAGTATGATAATAAGCTAATATACGATTATTTATATACAGCAAGGAGGAACAGCGGCTGCGGAAAATCCACGGTGCTGAAACTGCTGATGAGCATTTATCAGCTTGACGGCGGTGAGCGTTATCTGACCGATAAGCAAGGCACAAAATCGCTGACGGCTGAAAGGCACAGATTGTTTTCTTATGTTCCGCAGGGCAATCAGCTCATGTCCGGCACGATTCGTGAGGTTGTGTCTTTCGCTGACAAAAAACTGATTTTGAAATGTCCGGAAACACGCAAGGAGGACGAAACATGAAAGAACAGATCGAAAGAATTGAATGCGGAACCGATGACGGTGAGCTCTATACGCTGATATGCAATAATGATACCATTACTCTCCGGAACGGAGGAACCGACACAAAAGCACCGATTCTGGATGAGGATCTTGACCGGCTGCTGGAGCAGGTCTGCAAGCTGATCGAGGATAATCCGGATGCAAAGCCGGTTCTAGAGCCGTATCACAGTGCGGTTTATCTGCGCGGCGATGAAGCATCCCCGATTCCGCTGCCCTATTCCAAGCTGAATCAGCTGATGTCAGATGCGTGGTTCGATGCGAAAAGACTGCTCGCATCTTTGGCAGAAATGAAGTATGCAGGCGCTGTGGTGTGCACGCAGGGACCGTCTGCTCCGTTCGATATGGGTATGATGCCGTTTATGGTAATGAATGCGGACGAGGCGGCACAAAAGCAGGCAGAAATGATCGAGCAGCTCCATGCGAAAGGGATTGACGAAACGGCCGCGGAACAGAGAAAACGCGGTTTCCGAATCGACAATGAAACATGGAACTGCGGATGCGGTCAGCAGGGGCTCCGCAGCAAATTCTGTCCCGAATGCGGAATGCCTGCGCCGCCGCTGATTCCGGAAACATGGAACTGCCCGAACTGCGGCACAAAGGAACTGCACAGCAGATTCTGTCCGAACTGCGGCACACCGGCACAGTGAGAAACGATGGTTTATCAGGTATTGATTGCGGATGATTGCCGCATGATCCGGCAGATGTTCGGGGAGATGCTGAAAAACGCCGGGGACCGTTATTCCCTCGCCGGAACCGCTGAGAACGCAGAGCAGGCAGTCGCATTCTGCCGGTCGCATCCGGTTGATCTTGTTATCATGGATGTGGTCATGGGAACCGGCAGGGACGGCATTGATGCGGCAGCTGTCATCCGGGAAAGCTGTCCGCAGACAAAGATCCTGCTTGTGACATCCATGGCGGAGCAGTCTTTCATCAAACGCGCTAAAGCTGCCGGGATCGAGAGCTTCTGGCATAAGGAATTACAGGACGCGCCGCTGCTGGATGTCATCGACCGGACCATGCACGGTGAATCGGTCTACCCTGCACAGATGCCGGCGGTGTGGTTCGGGAATACTGTCAGCACAGGGCTGACAGCACGGGAACTGGATGTTCTGCATGAGCTGGTCGGCGGCGCATCCAATGCAGAAATTGCAGAAGCACTCGGTATTTCAGAGCGCAGCGTCAAGCAGCATATCACCGGTATGCTGAATAAAACCGGATTCAAAAGCCGTTTGCAGCTGGCTGTTCGGGCACGAGGCGGCGGGCTTGCAATCAATGATGCCTGACGCATCACTGAGCCGCCGGTATTGTTTATATTATACAATGGCAGTATCAGAATTGCGCATCAAATTTACGAAAGGCCTGCCCTTTTGTACGATGCGGCATTCTGAAGAAAATGTTATACTGAATCTGTATGCAGTTATTATCTGCAAAATGATAGGAGGAATTCAAACATGAAAATGAAGAAAACACTTGCAGCATTATTCGTACTGGCAATGGCAGCAGGACTTGCAGCCTGCGGAGAAACCGGCGGGACAACCGATTCCGGCACTGAAGCTGAAAGCACTGTTGCCGAGAGCAGCACGGTTGCCGAGAGCAGCACCGCTGCGGAAAGCGCTGAGGAGAGTCAGACGGACAGCGCCGAATCTGAAGGCAGCACAGCAGATGAATACTCTGCGGAAAGCAGCGAGACCGCAAGGTCCGGCGCATATCAGATGGTATCTTTTTCCAGTGAGCATGAGCCGTTCGGCATCAAATTTGATTATGCGCTCCCGAAGCTCGAAAACTATGACCCCACGCCGGATGATGCCAGAAATCCGGACTATTTCAACTACGGTGTCACATATCATTACAAATACCGCACCGATGATGCGTCGCTCTACGGCATCCGCGCGGATGTCTATGCCGGTATCTATAATGCTGAAAACGCCGCCGGTTATTACAAAGCAAAAGAGGGGCAGCAGACCGATAAAACTGAAAACGGCTACGGCCTGCAATACTACATTGATGAAAAAGAGGACAGTAAAAAAGACACGAACGGCAAGCATTTCTACGGGCATATTTCGGTTTACGGCGAAACCTACCGTGACGCCGTGCTTTGCTGCTCGGTTATGTTCGAGACATATGAATCTGATCTCTCCAAAGATGAACTGGAAGAGCTTATGCTCGCAACAGCAAATTCGATCAAGTTCACAGACTGGGACGAGAATGCCCTGCTGAAAGATGACGGCAGCATCATTTCCTATCAGCATCACTGCACAGTTCCGGCAAAAATGACAATCGCAGGTGCAGAGTGCGAGGCAAAGCTCGAAACACAGGGCTCTGATCCGCTGGTTTATACCAATGTTATCGAGGACAGCAGCCTGTTCCGCATCAGCATGGATCCGTTCCTGCTGGTCGGTTCCTCTTTTGAAAACGCAAAGGAAAAGGATAAGTATACACCTGCAACCGTCAACGGCTGTGATGCACTTTATGCATTTGATGAACACTCTGCAACCGGCGAATTCATGATTAAGATCAGCGACGATCATATCGAAAAAGTTGTGATCTCCGTTCCTTCGATGGCAAACGGTTCCATGAGCATGGACGGCAAGAGCTTCTTTGATGTCCGCAAAGAGATCGCAGAAGATCCGGAGGCTGCCAAAGCGAAGTATAACGAATTTGCAAACGATTTTGTCAAGGCATGGATTCCGGATGCGGAATAATCTCTCATGATGAAGCAGGAGCTGCTGCATCTGAGAACCTGTCCACATAGGGTGAATG
>DGSY01000181.1:8048-21021 GCA_002394125.1 Ruminococcus sp. UBA4350 | reverse complement strand
GCAGCGAACGGTGTCTGGCTGACTGATGCCGTTCCGCCGCAATATCTGCAAATCACAGAAACAGCAAAACCGGAATCTGAATATTGATGTTCCAATGAAATCTTGAAGAATAGATGCGCAGGATTTTTGTCGTGAGACAAGGCAGAAAGCCGCCGCCTTGCTGACGCATGTTTGCGGGCAAACTGCGCAGTATCACGGCAAAAAGACAAGCAGATATCTTCAAGAGATAGTTGGGACATCAATAGTATCACGGGAGGAGGCGGTCTTATGCCGCATACGTTTTACGGAATGGATTCGAACGCCGTCCGCGAAAAAGTCAAGCCTGTCAGCGAACAGTTTGCCTGCATCGGATCACCGCAGGAGCTGTTCGGAGTGCTGCTGCAATGCTGGTCTGCGGAAACCTGCGCACCGCGTCTGCGTGACGGCTGGAGCGGGGAGAATCCGACCCGCGGACAATGCTCGGTCACGGCATTTCTCGCGCAGGATGTGTTCGGCGGAAAGGTCTTCGGCATTCTGCGGGAGGGCGGAAATTATCATTGCTACAATGTCGTCGGGGACTGCGTTTTCGATCTGACAGATGAGCAGTTCGGCGGCGAAAAGCTCGATTATTCCGCCGGAACCGAACAGCAGCGGGAGACGCATTTTGCGCGGGAGGAAAAGCGCCTGCGCTATGAGCTTCTGCGCGGGCGGCTGCTGGCATACTGCCGGAATGCGGAGGGCAGCTAATGTTTGAGAATGCACAGCAGGAAAGCAATCCGCAGGCGATCCTCGTAGGTGTCGATACCGGCGAATACGATGCGGAAATCTCGATCGCGGAGCTGGCCGCACTCGCAGATACCGCCGGATGCACGGTGCTGCGCTCGGTCGTGCAGGCGCGCCCCGCGCCGGAGGCTGCGACCTGTGTCGGCACCGGCAAGCTTGATGAGATCCGCGAGCTGGCGGAGGCACTCGAAGCGGATCTGCTCATTTTCGATACAGAGCTGACCGGTGTGCAGCTGCGCAATATCTCCGAACGCACGGACTGCCGCGTCATCGACCGCACCATGCTGATCCTCGATATTTTCGCGGGCAGAGCGCGGACGGCAGAGGGCAGAGTGCAGGTCTCGCTGGCGCAGTATCAGTACCGGCTCAGCCGCCTGACCGGCTCCGGCACGGCACTCTCACGGCTCGGCGGCGGCATCGGCACAAGAGGCCCCGGCGAGACAAAGCTCGAAACCGACCGCCGGCATATCCGCAGCCGCATCACAGTGCTGAAGCATGAGCTTGCAGAGCTGGAAAAGCACCGCAAATACCTCAGCCGCCGCCGCAAAAAGGACGGCATCCTGACCGCGGCGATCGTCGGCTATACGAATGCCGGAAAATCGACGCTGTTCAATCTGCTGACGCGGGCAGGCGTTCTCGCCGAAAACAAGCTCTTTGCAACGCTCGATGTCACCGTGCGCGCACTGGAGCTGCCGGACGGCAGAACCGTCCTGCTCTCGGATACGGTCGGGCTGATCCGCCGCCTGCCGCATCATCTGGTCGAGGCATTCCGCGCAACACTGGAGGAGACCGCCGATGCCGATCTGATCCTGCATCTGCTGGATGCCTCCGAGCCGGATATCCGTGAGCGAATGCAGATCACGCAGTCATTGCTCAATGACCTCGGCTGCGCGGAGATCCCGCAGATCCATGTGCTGAATAAGGCCGATCTCGTGGATTATCCGCTGCGCAATGAGCCGGACACAGTCTGGATTAGTGCGAAAACCGGCAGCGGCATTGACACGCTGCTTCAGATGATCGCCAAGGCGCTCCCGCAGACGGCAAAGCGGATGCGGCTCTGCATCCCGTATACGAACGGGAGCTTTTTGCAGTGCATTCGTGAGGAGGGCAAGGTTTTTTCAGAGGAATACACCGCCGACGGCACGGTCATTGATGCGCTGGTCGAAGTCCGCCGGCAGAAGGCCGCAGAACAGTATCTGCTGCCGGATACGGAATAATCCGCGCATTTCCGCAAATACTGTCATCGGGGTGATGATATGGCAAAGCGCCGAAATACCGATGCGCGGAAGCAGAAGCTGCCGGTCGATCCGGTGCAGATGAATGCGCCGCACGGCAAAACCGCCGATGATCTGCCGCAGACCGGTGAGCTGCCGGTCATTACGCTGGAAAAAGAGATTCCGGCGACCGACCTGCACGATATGTGAATGCACAAAACAAAATGCGCCTGCTGAAACCGATCAGCGGGCGCTTTTTGCCGGAACAAATTTTCAGTCAGACCCCTTTCTCGACGCGGTTCGCGCGGCGGCTCTGGTATGATAATGAAGTACCACTGTCAAAGCACTGCGAAAGAAAGGGGTTCTTCTCATGCCAAAGCCGCTTCGTTTCCTCATCATGCCGATCCTATGCATATTCACACTGACCGCCTGCCGGCCAGCCATGCCGGAGGCCGCCGGAGCGCCGCTCCCCTCCGGCGGACAAACCGCCGGTCAGCTGCACCTGCCGGATTCCGAACCCGTGCCGCAGCCGCAGGCCGAGCCCGAACCGCAGCAAGGCCGCATGATCGGCGCATGGATCCCGTATTTCACGGTCGAGCAGCTGCTCTCCTCTCCGGATACCGCCGCCTGCCGCAGCGCGGTCAATGCATATTTGCAGGGGCTCAAAAAGCTCGGTGTCAACACGGTTTTTGTCCATGTCTGCGCATTCGGGGAGAGCAGCTATCCCTCGGCTTATTATCCGCTGCTGCCGGCTGCACATCATCATGATGCCATGCAGATCTTCACGGATATCTGCGCTTCCCTCGGCCTGTCGCTGCACGCATGGATCAATCCGCTGCGCCTGCAAACCGAGGAATATATGAACGCGCAGACCGGCGATTCCACGCTTTCGGTCTGGTATCGCGATGCGCAGATGCGGGCGGAGAATCTCGCCTTCTGGGAGGGGCGATATTTTCTCGATCCTTCCGCGGATTCCACAGTGAAATTTCTGCGCGATGCCGTGACGGAGCTTGTCTCGAAATATCATCCCGCAGGCGTGCATATCGACGATTATTTCTATCCGACCGCAGAGCCGGCGTTTGATGTTTCCGACTTCGCAGCATCCGGCGCGGCAGAGCTTTCCGCATGGCGGCGCGGCAATATCACGCGCATCGTACAGACCATGTGCGAAGCCGTCCATGCAGCGGATCCGGCGGCGGTGTTCTCGGTCAGTCCGGGCGGAAATCCCGCGCTGAATTACAACACGCTCTTTGCCGATGTCGCTGCATGGGCGGCTTCGGGAAACTGCTGCGATCTTCTCATACCGCAGCTTTATTTCGGATATCAGAATGCAGGCTGTCCGTTCGCTGCGACCATGCAGGGCTGGTATACGATGCCGCGTGCGGAGAATGTGCAGATTGCGGCGGGACTTGCGCCCTATAAGATCGGACAGGCAGATATCTATGCGGGCGGCGGCTCGGAGGAATGGATCACGACAGACGGGATCATTGCGCGGCAGGCCGCAGATGTTCTCGCGCAGCCGGAGGGCGCGGGGATCGTGTTTTATCATTCGGATGCGCTGCTGCAAATGCCGGAGGCGGAGACCGCCGCTCTGGATGCGGTACTGCGCGGGCAGTGAACGGCCGCCCCTGCGGAGTTCTGTCCGCAGGGGCGGCGTTGCGTTATTATGCCAAACCGGAGTTTATGGGGCAGTATGATGAATAAGGTATCCGCTTCGCGGATTCTATTCAGAATGGGTGCCTCTATCGCAGGCACCCAAGCCCGCGAGCTCTTGAACGCTGGGGAGTTTCGCCCTCTGCGGAGGGCGACGAGGGCTCTGCCCTCGACCCGCGAGCTTTTTGAAAAAAGCTCGACCAAAAACTTTGGATGACATCGCCGGAAGCGAAATGCATCATCCCGAACGATCACCCGCATTTCTTCTGTTACTGCGGGATCTCATTCAGCACACCGGCAAAGACCGGCGTCATCGTTTCTGCATCCGCAATGAAATACACAAACGGTCTGTCGAGCGTCACCTGCTTCGGTGCTTCCTGCTCCGCATCACAATTATCCCGCATCTCGACCGCCGTCACCGCAGCCGCCTTTGTGCCCTCGGTATCGACATCAATATGCGTCTTGTGCAGCACCTGTCCGATATACAGCACGCCTGACGCGGTCTCCGCCATTTCCGTGAAATCTGCATCTCCCGCAAAGGCCAGCGGCATTCCCATATCCGAAAGGATCCCGCTGTATTCGATATCGAAATCATAGGAGAACTGCGGCAGTCCCGCATTGACCGTGCAGGGCTCCGCGCCGGTCAGAATCTCATGCAGACGGTCATCCGTCAGCGATGCGAGATAATCCTCCGCGGAAAGTCCCTGCTCCGGCAGCAGCGCCGCAAAGACATATCCGTCACGGTACGGCTTGATGAAGCCCTCCGCACGGTCATCCGAGAGATACTGTCCCTCCTCGGAGAACATCATCTTCGACTGCTGTTCCGCGCCTGTGCAGGATGTGAAGCGGACATTCACAGGCTCCTGCTCATAGAGCTTTGCCCATTTTGCATCGAAGCAGACCGCATTGATGAGGTACATCACAGCATCCGGGCTGATCGGTTCGCTGAGCATTTCCGGTATCATGCCCTCTGTCTGCCCGCTGCACCACTGATTGATCTCCTGCCGCGTGGATTCGTCAAATGCCCGTGCAAAGGCATCCGCACCGTAATAATCCCGGAGCGTTTGCAGGAAATCCGGCTTGACCTGAAGCCGGTCTTTGTCATCGCGCAGCCAGACGGAATTCGCCGTCCGGAACCGCGCATTCTCCGAATCCGGCATTTCCCTGCGCTGCGTCAGCAAATATTGATTCAGCTGCTCCGCAGGGAGCCCGCCGAGCGTCTGCTCCATCTGCGACCGCGTATCGCCGGCCGCGCCGTTCGCGGTCATCGCAAGCGCCTGCATCACGGAATAGGGCGAGATCAGGATATTTTTGCCCGCACACGCGGCCGCTGTCTCCTGCAATAGCTTCAGCGTAAAGCCGCTCTGTGCCTGCGCAAATGCCGCATCCGGCTCCTTGCCGGAAACATTGTTCGGTGTAATCTCTCCGGTCAGCGACGGCGCACTGCTCTGCGGTGCAGGCTCGCTCGTCAGGCTGGGAATGCTGCTCTGCACACCGCATCCGGCCAGCAGCAGACAGCCAAGTCCCGCCGCGACAGATTTCGTAAAATAATTCATACTCATTTTGTTGTCATTCCTCTCTGGTGCAGACCTCGCGGAACCATGCGCAGACAGCATTCACGGCCTCGTTATCCGTTTCGGAGAATGTGCCGCAGAATTCCGAGCCCATTGTAATATGCTGCGACGCATCGTCATTCAGCGGGATCTCCGTATACCATACCGTGCGCGGCGCTTCGACCGCCGGCTGCGCCTCCGGATAGATGACCGTCACCTTTTCGCCGTTCTTCACTTCATCTTTGATACGGAGATACTGCTCCTGCGCTGCATCCGCATCGACCTTTTTCAGCATTTGATAATGTGTATCGAGCGCCTGCTTCCGGAACAGCTCCGAGATATCGCTGCGACTTAGGCCGCCTGCACCGCCCCAGAGCGTACCGTCCTTCATCAGCAGGATCAGCTCTGCGCGGCTGCCTGTTCCGTCACCGTCATCCGGTATGGTTTTTTCCATGCAGAACAGCATATCCGGCACGCCGTCCGTTTCGGGCGCGGCCGCATTTGCCTGCACGGAGAATTCCGCCTCCGCGCCGTCATAATATACGGCATATTCGCCCTCGGTCAGTTTAAGACCGGGGAAATCATCCAGATACAGCTCCCAGATATCCGAGCCGCCCGCCGGCACAGCGCCGCCGAGCCGCGTCTCACAGCCGATCTTGCCGTGATAGGGCGTCATGCTGCAAGTCTCCGCTGTGAACTGCTCAATGCCGAAATTCACCAGCGAAATATGCGCTTCCTCTGTGCCGGAATTAGTCACGGTCACGCGAATCACAGCGGTGTCCGGCGCATAGACCGCCTGTTCGGTTTCGAGCGAAAGCTGCGCACCCTGCGGCTCATCGGACGGCACCGGCGCATCCTTTGAAACGGTAAAGACCGCATCCCTGTCGCCCATGCCCTCAATCGAAATGCGGTACTCGCCCTCGTCCAGCGGCAGCGCAAAATGCTCCGCCAGATTCGCGCGGAATTCCGTTTTTTCATGCGGCAGAACGACCTGCGCCAGCGCGGTAAAGCAGTCGCCGCCCTCTTTGAATTTCACGGCCTCCTGCTTTCCGTTTTCAAATACGCGGATGAGCTTGAATGCCTCACCGAATGAGAATTCCGCATCGGTATTGTTGCTGACCGTCACAATGACCGTTTCCGTATCGGGCGGATAGCAGCTCTGCGCCGTCCAGAGGTCAATATCAACAAAATCCCTTTCATCCTCCGGCGGCATCATCACACCGCTCTGCTCGTCGATGCCGAGCGCAGGCGTACCGACCTCCTGCACGGTCATGCCGCTGCCGCAGCCCGTGAGTATAACCGCCGCGGAAATCAAAGCAAATACTGTTCTTTTCATACTGATACCCCCTCTCACTGCGAGAGATAGTCCTTCATTTCCTGCGCAGCCTGTTTCAGCGTATCCAGCGGCAGATTATCCGCATACACCGTAACATAGAGCGTCTCTGTGCGGAAGATCGCCTTTTTCGTATCGGCATTCTCCGCGAAGATCATCGTCATATTCTCCGGCTGCGGATGCTCTGCGCCGACCGACTCCATTGTCTGGATCCGCACATAGAGCGGCTGTCCGCCCGCTGCATCCTGATACCGGAAAATATCGCCGTCCTCCGCCGCAGCGCCGCCGAGTGCATCCGCGCCGGTCTGATCGTTTTTCTGACGGTCCCGGTTTTCGGCTCCGGCATAGGTCATGCCCGCCAGCGTTTCCGGCATTCCCTTGATGCCGTAATCATCAAACAGCGCGCTGTCGGGTCTTTCCGCATCGGAGGACGCTTCCGGCACTGCACCGGCCTGCTCCGCTTCGTTTTCCTCTTTATAATCCTGCGCCGGCGCTTCATCCGCCTTTGCCTCCCCGCTTTTGGCAGGATCGAATGTGATGCCCTGTGTGATATCCTTTTCGTCATTCATCTCCGCGCAGGCTTCCTCGGAATATTCCGCTTCATACGCTTCCTCTGCCATGTCAGCCTTTGATGCATAATCTGCCTGCATCGCATTTTCAGCGGTCAGCCCGGCTTCATTCTTCGCAGTAAGCGGGCGCAGCTTTGCAGCGGCGATCACAACGGCAAAGCATCCGGCAAAGGCCAGAACGCCGGCGAACAGTCTGCGGCGGCGCGTCTGCCGCGCTGCGAGATATACGCGGCTCCGACGGAAGACCTCCGCCTGAAATTCCTCATTCGTCATTCTCATTGCTGCTGCACCCTCCCTTCACCGAGTATTCCGCGCAGCGCCTGTTTGGCGCGGTAGAGCAGATTGTCTACCTGCTTGGCGGTTTTCTTCATGATCCTTGCAGCCTCCTCATAGGAACAGCTCTCGAAATACACCAGATGTACCGCGATCTGCTGCGGCTCCGGCAGCTGTCCGATCGCTTCATGCAGCCGCCGCTTTTCCTCATTCTGCAAGACCTGTTCCTCCAGATCCTGCGCATCGGCAAGCGTATCCTCTGTTTCCTCCAGCGGCACCTGCTTCCGCCGCTTCACGCGCCGCAGATGATCGAGCGCACGGCTCCGCGCCATGACGAAAAGATACGTTTTCAGCGGCGTATCAAATCTGTATTTCTGCGGATTGACCACAAGCTGCATGAACACATCTGCCGCGATGTCCTCCGCCGCGCAGATATCATGCACATATCGCTGGATAAAGAATGTCACCGGATCGCGGAATTCCTCGATGATCTCCGCGAACGCATTCTGATCGCCGTCCAGATAGCGGCGGTATGCATTTGCGCCCTGTTCCATAATGATCTCCATTCTGCTGAAAGCTGCTTTCATATATTGATACGTCTCCGGCGGCCGGATTCCTTATTCCGCCGGAATTTTCGTCATTATGCACAAATTAAATCAAGTTTTTATAGAGGAATTGTAGAATCATATTCCAACCCCTTGCATAATTTCATGTAGTATGCTATAATGTCATTGAACCTAAATGATTTCCGGATTCAAAAACCCTCTCTTTTGAATTCAAGGAAACCCTCTCTCATGAAACCGTCCGTCAAGGGCGGTTTTTTCTTGTCGGTCGGTCGGCCGGGCCGACAGCCGTTTCCCTCCGGCGCCGTTTCGCGGAGCATACCAGTTTCGTCGCTGTTACGGTGCTGATCGCACCTATTTGACGGTCTGGCTTTCATCCTATTCTGCGTCCATTCGCTTCCGGAGAACTTTAGGAAATGGCTGCGGGTTCTACCCGCCGGGCAGTGCCGACCGGTTCTGCCAATGCTGCCCACTTTATACATATTATAAACTATTCTATATAAATTTGCAAGACCGGCATCCTGCAAAATGTCCCGAATCCCTTGACAGTCCGCCCGTGCTGTGGTATAATATAGCATAAGAATTTGAAAGGCAATCTGCTCTGAATCATCCTATTTCGCCGCAGGCCGCTCCGCCGCCTGCCTTGGTACGATGGCTTCGTGCAGGATGCTTTTTCTATTATCTGCATATTATACCGGCGGAATGCAAAACCCGCCGCGAATACAGAATAAGGAACGGTCTGAAAACCATGAACCTCGAACAGCAAAAGCGTGCGCCCGTCTATGAGGCGCTTGAACGTCTCCGCAGACAGCGCGTTGTTCCCTTTGATGTACCCGGCCATAAACGCGGCCGGGGCAATCCGGAGCTTGTCAAGCTCCTCGGTGAGCAGTGCGTCGGCATCGACGTCAACTCCATGAAGCCGCTTGACAATCTCTGTCACCCGGTCTCCGTCATCCGCGATGCCGAGGAGCTCGCCGCGGATGCATTCGGCGCCGCCCACGCATTCTTCATGGTCGGCGGCACGACCTCCGCTGTCCAGAGCATGATCCTCTCCGCCTGCAAGGCCGGACAAAAGCTGATCGTTCCGCGCAATGTCCACAAGAGCGTCATCAACGCGCTCGTGCTCTGCGGCGCGATCCCCGTCTATGTCAATCCCGATGTCGAACCGCATATCGGCATCTCGCTCGGCATGGAGCTTTCGCAGGTCGAAAAGGCGATCGAGGAAAACCCCGATGCCGTCGCCGTTCTCGTCAATAACCCGACCTATTACGGCATCTGCTCCGATATCCGCAATATCGTCCGGCTCGCGCATTCACACGGAATGCTCGTGCTTGCGGACGAAGCACACGGCACGCATTTCTATTTCAACGATGCACTGCCGGTCTCGGCAATGGCGGCCGGTGCGGATATGGCGGCGGTCTCCATGCACAAATCCGGCGGCAGCCTGACACAAAGCTCGCTGCTGCTGCTCAATGAGGGCGTCAATGCCGATTATGTCCGCCTGATCATCAATCTGACGCAGACCACCAGCGCTTCCTATCTGCTGATCTCCAGCCTTGATATCTCGCGCCGGAATCTGGCGCTCCGCGGCAGCGAATCCTTCTCAAAGGTCATCCAGATCGCGGAATACGCCCGCAGTGAAATCAACGAGATCGGCGGCTATTATGCATACAGCACCGAGCTCTGCAACGGGACAAGCTGCGTCGGCTATGATGTCACAAAGCTCTCGGTCTACACCCGCGATATCGGCCTTGCCGGGATCGAGGTCTATGATCTGCTGCGCGACGAATACGATATCCAGATCGAATTCGGCGACATCGGCAATATCCTCGCCTATATCTCGATCGGCGACCGCATTCAGGATATCGAGCGGCTGGTCGGTGCGCTCGCCGATATCAAGCGGCTCTATTCCTGCGACACATCCGGTATGCTCTCGCAGGAGTATATTGCGCCGAAGGTCGTTGCGACGCCGCAGGAGGCGTTCTATGCCGATAAGGAGATGCTCCCGCTCGAACAAACCAGCGGCCGCATCTGCTCGGAATTCGTCATGTGCTATCCGCCCGGCATCCCGATCCTTGCCCCCGGCGAGATCATCACAGACGACATCATCAACTATATCCGCTACGCAAAGGAAAAAGGCTGCTCCATGCAGGGCACGGAGGATCCCGAGATCGAGCATCTGAATGTGCTGCGCTGAATACCGCAGAGACAGGAAATGATCTGACAGAAAGCGGGGGATGTTTATGGTTATGTCCGTCATCATGCTGCTGACAGAAGTCACCGCACAGCAGCAGCCGGCCGGCAGCGATGACGATTCATTAGTTCTCATTGCCATTATTATTACCGTCATTTGTTTCATCTGTTCAGCTTTATCGGCTTTATCCGATTCCGACGCCCAAAAACGGCGTGAAAAAGAAAAGTATCTGAATGAATTGAAAATCGTTCGGGAAACGGCTAAACCCTACCGGAATACAGCTTTTGTCGGGAATCTTGCAAAGCGCATTCAGAAAAACAGAAAAGATCAGAAAGTCACCCGCATCGAAGTCAAAACTGACAGCGCTGTCATCACATTTGAAAAGGATCCCGAAGAAAATACCGTTACAAGTATAGCTGTCTATTTCAGTACCGATGATGACGGGATGCTCAAAAAGGAAAACTGCATTCCGGCGGCCTGTGCGCTGGTCTTGGAGCTGGGGGATTCTTTCCGCGTCCTGTTTCAGGAAAACAAACCGACCGCCGTGCTGATCCCTAATACCGTCATACTGTAAGGACCCGAACGATACCACAAAGAAAAAGCAGAACTGAGCCCCTGCGCTCTGCCGGTCTATGGAACGGCGCAGATATCCCGATATCCGTACACTGGGAGGTGCCGGAAATGAAGCAAGCAATGATCGCTGCCGCAGCTGCGGCGATATACCTGATCCTCAGCCTCGCAACGGACGGCTGGGCATGGACATGGATCATCTGGATCTTCTACGGGATCTACCTGATCTCCTATCTGGTCAAAAAATCAAATGAGGAATGAGACGGAATCATGTTTTTCAGAAAGAAACGGAAGCCGATCCCGCCGGTGAAAACGGATCACCCGAAAATGGATCTGCCGGGAGATCTGCACAGTCAGATGTATCAGACCTTTCTCGCAGCGCTGCAAATCGCGCTCGCGCAGCCGCATCCGGATATGACACCGGAGCAGATTGCAGAAAAAATCATCCCGAAAAGTGTTTTTTCTGACGCAGAGCGCGCACAGATGCTGAAGGAAGCATCAGACAATCACTGAATACAGGAGGAACAGAAATGGAATTCTGGTTTTCCGAAATGCACACGGACAATGTCAAAGCCTCGATCCGCTGCGAAAAACAGCTCTACAGCGGACAGAGCGATTTCCAACGCATCGACGTCTTTGATTCCGCGGAGTTCGGACGCTTTCTCGTCTCGAACGGCAGCGTCATCTTCTCCGAGAAGGACGAGTTCATCTATGATGAAATGATCGTTCATGTGCCGATGGCCGTGCATCCGGATGTGAAGCACGTTCTGGTGATCGGCGGCGGCGACGGCGGCGTTGCGCGCGAGCTGTCGCACTATGACGAAATCAAGACGATCGACGTCATCGAGCCGGATGAGCTGTTCGTCGATGTCTGCCGCGAATACTTCCCCGATAACGCGAAGGGGCTTGAGGATCCCAGAGTGACGATCTACAATCAGGACGGACTGCGCGCCCTGCGCACCCGCCACGGCGAATATGATCTCATCATCAACGATGCGACCGATCCCTTCGGCCATACCGCCGGCCTGTTCACAAAAGAATTCTACGGCCTTTGCTATAAGGCGCTCAAGGATGACGGCATCATGGTCTATCAGCACGGCAGCCCGTTCTACGATGAGGACGAGGATGCGTGTCAGGCGATGCACAAGAAAGCCTACCGCGTGTTCCCGATCTGCCGCGTCTATCAGGCGCATATCCCGACCTGTCCGGCGGGCTACTGGCTCTTTGGATTCGCATCCAAGAAATATCACCCGCTGCGCGATTTCGATGCAAAGCGCTGGAAGAAGCGCGGCATCCAGACATGGTACTACACGACGAATCTGCACACCGGCGCATTCATGCTGCCGAAGTATGTCGAGGATCTCATGGAGGACGCGGAGGAGCGGAAGAAATAAGACATGGCGATGTATGTCCGTGCTGTCAAAATCGCAGAAGATGATGCATCGGTCACTTACCGCTGGGGTAAACACTATGAAGCAGAGGACGGCACATTCACAATCCCGAAGCTGCCGCCGGACAAGATCATTTCAATCATAAGCGGCAGCGGCAAAGCAAAGGATTTCGGACTGAATTTCTATTCCGCACAGGTCTTTGTGAAAATCCTGCGCTATTACGAGAAAAACAGTGTTTTTCCGGATACAATGAGTTTTGAAGCATAATCAATCCGTCCGCACTGCGGACACATACAGGAGGAACGATCACAATGAGCAGAGTTTTAATCATCGGCTGCGGCGGTGTTGCATCCGTCGCCATTCAGAAATGCTGTCAGAATGACGCAGTATTCAGCGAGATCTGCATTGCCAGCCGCACTGTATCCAAGTGCGATGCGCTGAAAGCAAAGATCGAAGCAGAGGGCAAGACCAAAACCGTCATCACGACGGCGGCGCTCGATGCAGACAACAAGGACGCTGTCCTCGCGCTCATCAAGGCATACAAGCCGGATGCCGTGCTGAATCTCGCACTCCCCTATCAGGATCTCACGATCATGCAGGCCTGTCTCGAAGGCGGCGTGCATTATATCGACACGGCGAACTATGAGCCGGAGGATACTGACGATCCGGCTTGGCGTGCGGTCTACGAAAAGCGCTGCAGGGAGCTTGGCTTCACGGCATATTTCGATTATTCGTGGCAGTGGGCATATGACGAGAAATTCAAGGCGGCCGGTCTGACCGCGCTCTGCGGCTCCGGCTTCGATCCCGGCGTCACATCGGTATTCACCGCCTATGCGCTCAAGCATTACTTCGACGAGATCCACTATATCGACATTCTCGACTGCAACGGCGGCGACCA
>DGSY01000181.1:0-7998 GCA_002394125.1 Ruminococcus sp. UBA4350 | reverse complement strand
ACCACGGCTATCCGTTCGCAACGAATTTCAATCCGGAGATCAATCTCCGCGAGGTTTCCGCAAACGGCTCCTACTGGGAAAACGGTCACTGGGTCGAGACAAATCCGATGGAGATCAAGCGCGTTTACGATTTCCCGCAGGTCGGTCAGAAGGATATGTATCTGCTGCACCATGAGGAGATCGAATCCCTCGCGAAGAATATCCCGAATGTCAAGCGCATCCGCTTCTTCATGACCTTCGGCCAGAGCTATCTCACGCATATGAAGTGTCTGGAAAATGTCGGTATGCTCTCGACCACGCCGATCAATTTCAACGGCACCGAGATCGTTCCGATCCAGTTCCTCAAGGCGCTGCTGCCCGATCCCGCATCGCTCGGCCCGCGCACCGTCGGCAAGACGAATATCGGCTGCATCTTCACCGGCATCAAGGACGGCAAGGAAAAAACGATCTATATTTACAATGTCTGCGATCATCAGGAATGCTACAAAGAGCTTGGCTCGCAGGCGATCTCCTATACGACCGGCGTTCCGGCAATGATCGGTGCGGCGCTCGTCGCGGACGGCACATGGCGCAATGCCGGTGCGCGGACGATCGAGGAATTCGATCCGGATCCGTTCATGGATATGCTGAACAAATGGGGCCTGCCGTGGGTTGTTGATGAGAACCCGCAGACGGTGGAATGATGCGGCGGGCAGATCTGCCGACCCCCTGCTATATCATTGACGAGGCAAAGCTCCGGAGCAATCTGGAGCTTTTGCGTCATGTGGAGCAGGAGAGCGGCGCACATATCCTGCTGGCGCAGAAGGCTTTTTCCTGCTTTGCGGTCTATCCGCTGATCGCAGAGTATATCAGCGGCACAACGGCAAGCGGACTCTATGAAGCACGCCTCGGCGCGGAGGAATTCCGGAAGGAAAACCATGTATTCTCTCCGGCATACGATCCCGCGGAATTTGCGGAGCTTTGCCGCATCTGCGATCACATCAGCTTCAACTCCTTCAGCCAGCTTGAAAAATACCGTCCCGTCTGGGAGCAGGCCGGCGTCAGCGTCGGCATCCGCGTCAATCCGGAATGCTCCACGCAGGGCGATCACGCGATCTATGATCCCTGCGCGCCCGGCTCGCGGCTCGGCGTGACAAAGGCAAATTTCCGTCCGGAGCTGCTCCGCGGCGTGGAGGGGCTGCATTTCCACACCCTCTGCGAGCAGAATGCCGATGACCTCATCACGACCTTTGCGGCCTTTGAGGAGAGATTCGGGGAATATCTGCCGCAGATGAAATGGCTGAATCTCGGCGGCGGGCATCATATCACCCGTGCGGATTACGATGTTCCGGCGCTGATCGCACTGGTCAGGCGCATCCGGGAGCAGTACGGCGTGACGGTCTATCTTGAACCCGGTGAGGCGATCGCGCTGAATGCCGGCTGGCTCGATACGGAGATCATGGATATCGTTGAGAACGGCATCCGCATTCTGATCCTCGATGCATCGGCGGCGTGCCATATGCCGGATGTGCTGGAAATGCCCTACCGTCCGCCGCTGCTGAATGCCGGCGAATGGGGCGAAAAGCCCTGTGCATACCGGCTCTCATCCCGCACCTGTCTCGCGGGCGATATCATCGGCGATTACAGCTTCGATCATGAATTACAGATTGGCGAACGCCTGACCTTCGGCGATATGGCGATCTATTCGATGGTCAAGAACAATACCTTCAACGGTATGCCGCTGCCCGCGATCGCCGTGCAGCATGAAAACGGTGACTGCGAGATCATCCGTTCATTCGGCTATGAAGATTTCAAAGGGAGGCTGTCATGAACATCACCTACAAGGACACGCACGACTTTTCCGCAAAGGATCTGGAATCGCTCTTTCTCTCGGTCGATTGGTCATCCGGTCATTTCCCGGAGAAGCTGCAAAAGGCGATGCAGGGCTTTCAGACGGTCTATTCCGCATGGGACGGCGATACGCTTGCCGGCATGGTCTGCGCAATGGATGACGGCATCATGAATGCATATGTCCACTATCTCCTGCTCCGGCCGGAGTATCAGCATATCGGCATCGGCAAGGAGCTGATGCAGCGGATTCATGCGCATTACAAGGACTATCTGCGCATTGTCGTCATCGCCTACAACAAGGAGATCGGATTCTATGAGCACTGCGGCTATGAAAAATCCGAAGTCTCTACGCCGATGTTTATTACGGAGCTGTGGACATGAAGCTCATCATTACACGCAGAAAAAAATTCGGCGCCGCACTGGTGCCGTTCTGGATCATTTCCGATGCGGCACAGCAGGAATATCTGTCCGGCCCGGAGCATCTGCCGGAGAATGCGAAGCTCACGGCAAGCGGATTTCCGGTGCCGACTGTCACCGTTGATCTGCTCGACCGGATCGGCATCCGCATCGGAAACGGCGAAACGGTCACGGCGGAGCTGCCGGCTTCCGTACAGGCGGTATATGCCGTGACGATGGACGGGCTGCTCTCAAAGCCCGCCGTTCTCGCCGGATTTGCAGACGGTACCGATGAAACCGGCGCGGCTATTTTCCGCCTGACGCTGACGGCAAGGGGCGGATTCGCAAGACCGGTCACACCGCAGTTTGAGGAGGGCGTACAGAAATGACAACACCAAAGCAGGACGGCTTTCATATGCCGGCAGAATTTGAGCCGCATCACGGCACGGTCATGATCTTTCCGGAGCGCCCCGGCTCATGGGCATACGGCGCGAAAGATGCACGCCGCGCCTTTACGGAGATCGCCGCACGGCTGGCGCAGTGTGAGCAGGTCTATATGCTCGTCAGTGAACGCACGGAAGCGATCGCGAAAGCGATGCTGCCGGAGAATGTCCGGCTGCTGCGCATTGAGACCGACGATGCATGGGCGCGGGATGTCGCCCCGACCTTTGTCCGCAATGCTGCGGGCGAGGTGCGCGGCATTTCGTGGCAGTTCAACGCATGGGGCGGCGATTTCGACGGGCTCTATCCCGATTATCAGCAGGATGACCGATGCGCGGACGAGGTCTGCAAAGCGCTCGGCCTCCCCTGCTATGATGCGCGGCCGTTTGTGCTGGAGGGCGGCGCGATTCACTGCGACGGCGAAGGCACCGTTCTCGTCACGGAAGCCTGCCTGCTGAGCGGCGGGCGCAATCCGCAGATGACAAAGGACGAGATCACGGCGAAGCTGCTGGAATATCTCGGTGCCGAGAAGGTCATCTGGATTCCCTACGGCATCTACAATGATGAAACGAATGAGCATATCGACAATATCGCGGCATTCACCGCGCCGGGCAGTGTCGTTCTGGCATGGTGTGACGATCCGGCGGATCCGCAGTACGAAATGTCACGCGCAGATCTCGCCGTTCTGGAGCGGGAGACCGATGCCCGCGGCAGAAGGCTCACGGTCACAAAGCTGCCGGTGCCGCACAAGCCGGTCTGCGTGACGGCGGAGGAATGCGAAGGCTATGTCTTTGCCGAGGGAGAGGACACCCGCGAACCCGGCGAACGCCTTGCCGCATCCTATGTCAATTTCTACATCGGAAATGACTGCGTTCTCGTGCCGCAGTTCGGCGGAGATTATGCAGCCGATGATGCAAAGGCTGTTGAGATCCTGCGGGGATGCTTTCCGGCGCGGGAGGTCGTGCCGGTTGCTGCGCGGGCGATCCTGCTCGGCGGCGGAAATATCCACTGCATCACCGGACAGTGTCCTCTGACAGTGCCTAGTGATATTATGGCATAAATGCGAAGATTATGACAGTTTTCCGGCTGCGGATGTGGTATAATACAATCAAACCAAGTCCGCATCCCCCTTCTGCGGACATTCAGGAGGAATCAGCATGAAAACACTGCGCGTCATCGCTGCGCTTGCTGCGGTGAGCCTGCTGACGGCCTGCGGCAATTCTTCTTCGCAGTCCAGCAGCACCGAATCCTCTGTGCAGGAGACCGCTGCACAGACCGAAGCACCTGCTCCGGAGACCGAAGCGCCGAAGCTCGACGGCTACGACCTGCTCTGGCATGACGAATTTGACGGCGATACCCTCAATACTGACAACTGGAACCGCGAACAGCGCGAGCCCGGCTGGACGAATGAGGAGCTTCAGGAGTACACCGACAAGGAGGAAAACGCATTCCTGCGCGACGGCTGCCTGATCCTGAAGGCGGTCAAGTCCGAAAAGGACGGCAAGGACTACTACACCTCCGGCAAGCTCAATTCGCAGGATCATCACCCCTTCACCTACGGCAAAAGCGTTGCCCGTGCAAAGGTTCCGGAGGGACAGGGTCTCTGGCCTGCGATCTGGATGATGCCGCAGGACGAAGGTCACTACGGTCAGTGGCCGAAATGCGGCGAGATCGACATCATGGAAGTCCTCGGCAGCGCACCGGAAACTGCATACGGTACTGTGCATTACGGTGAGCCGCACGCGGAGCAGCAGGGCACGGTCGTGCTCGATAACGGCAGCTTTGCATCCGATTTCCATGAGTACAGCGTCGAGTGGGAGCCGGGCGAGATCCGCTGGTACATCGACGGCGACTGCTATCTGACCGTCAATGACTGGTTCACCGCAGTCAGCGGCGAGGACGAAAAGCCCTATCCGGCACCGTTCGATCAGCCGTTCTTCGTGCAGATGAATCTGGCCGTCGGCGGCACATGGCCGGGCAATCCCGATGACAGCACCGATTTCAGCAAAGCGGAATTCGCGATCGACTATGTCCGCGTCTATCAGAAGCCGGAATATGATACGAATGTCACCAAGCTGGAGGCAAAGTACCGCGAGGCGCTGGAGGACGGCAACTTCATCTTCAACGGCGATTTCGCGGAGGCAGAGGATCTCACGGACGATGTCAACTGGAAGTTCCTGCTGTTTGAGGGCGGCGAAGGCAGCGCCGAGATCAGCGACAACACAATGATCATCCGCTCCGAGAATGAAGGCACGGTGGACTATTCCGTTCAGCTCGTGCAGCCGGAGCTGCCGATGATCAAGGGCAACAAATACCGCGTGACATTTGATGCATGGGCGGATGAGGAGCGCGATATCGTTGTCTGCGTCTCCGCGCCGACCGCAGGCTGGATCCGCTATTTGCAGGATACCACGCTGACCGTCCCGACGGAGAAAACTACATTTACCTATGACTTTGAGATGAACGACAAAAACGATCCGAACGGCAGACTGGAATTCAATCTCGGACACCGCGGCTCGACTGCGACCGTCTATATCCAGAATGTCCGCGTAGAGCAGATCCAGTGATCTGCCGCGCCGGTCACAGCGAAAAAAAGCAACTGCTCCCAACCGATTCCGATTGGGAGCAGTTTTCTGTTTATTGAGCCGGCAGTGCCGGAGCCATGATCTAAAGTTCTCAATAAGTGAATGAAAGCAGAATGAAATTTCCGCAGACCGCCGGCAGTGCCGGAGCCGGATTCTAAAGTTCTCCATACGCGTATGGACGCAGAATGAGATGAAAGCCAGACCGTAAAACAGGCGCGAACAGCACCGTAACAGCGACGAAATTGATACGCTTCGCAAAACGGCGCCGTAGGATAACGGCTGTCGGCCCTGCCGACCGGCACTGCCGACTGGCCCTGCCGACTTAGGATTGCTTTGTGCCGTTGATGAAGTCCTTGAGCTTCTTGAAGAAGCTGTCACGCTTCTGATAATTCTTGGATTCCAGCGACGCCTCATATTGCTGGAGCAGATCCTTCTGCTTTTTGTTCAGATTGCGCGGCACCTCGACATAGACCTTGACATACTGGTCGCCTCTGTCGGAGCGCTGGAGCTTCCGGACACCCTTTCCGCGCAGACGGAAAACCGTTCCGTTCTGTGTACCCTCGCTGATATTGTACTTCACATTGCCGTCAATCGTCGGAACAACGATCTCGTCACCGAGGACAGCCTGTGCATATGTGATCGGGATATCGCAGTGAATATCGTAATCCTCTCTGCGGAAGATCGGATGCGGCCTGACATTGACACCGACGATCAGATTGCCGGCAGGGCCGCCGTTCACACCGGCATCGCCCATGCCGCTGACGCGGATCATCTGACCGTCATCAATACCCGCAGGGATATCGACATTGATGCTCTTTGTCACGCGCACTCTGCCTGCGCCGCGGCACTTCTGGCAGGGCGACTTGATGAGCTTGCCCTTGCCGCCGCAGTGCGGACAGGTTTTCGAGGAGGAGATCATGCCGAAGGGCGTGCGCTGCGTCGCCTTGACGGTTCCGCGACCCTGACAGTCCGGACAGACCTCTGTGCCGGAATTGCCGGCGCTGCCGGAGCCGTGGCAGTCCGGACAGTTCTCCATGCGCTGCACCTGCACATTCTGCGATTTGCCCGTGCAGGCCTCCATGAATTCGATCGTCACGGCAGTCTGGAGATCCCTGCCCTGACGCGGTGCATTCGCATTCTGCGCTCTGCCGCCGCCGAACATTCCGCCGAAGCCTCCGAACAGGCTTTCGAGAATCTCGTTGACATCCGAGAATCCGCCCATGCCGCCGGCGCCCATGCCGTTGCTGTCCAGTCCCTCATGACCGTACTGATCGTAGATCTGACGCTTTTCCGCATTGGACAGAACCTCATAGGCTTCGGTGATCTCCTTGAAGCGCTCCTCTGCGGTCGGATCATCCGGATGCAGATCAGGGTGACACTCACGCGCCAGCTTGCGGTAGGCCTTTTTCAGCTCATCGTCGCTGGCCGAGCGCTCAACGCCCAGCACCTCATAATAATCCCGTTTTTTATCAGCCATTTCCAACACCCTTTCGTGTGTGCAGTTTCATAATCACAGCAGCGCATTCGGAATCTGCGCATAAAATTACATTTTATTATAACACAAATTCTCCTGAAATGCAAGTGCTTTTCGTATCGCAGAAGCCGGATGCCGCAGTCAGGTAAGCTGCCATGCCGGAACCGGCTTCATCAGCAGGATCAGCAGAAGCACCAGAATTGCCAGCGCCGCAATCAGCATCGTCAGATATTTCCGGTTGTCCTTGAGGGGGTTTTTATCATCCATATGTCTCCTCCGCCGCGCAGCACGCGGTTCTGATGTATAGCACTTACTTCCCGACCGCAGAACTGACCGGTCGGGAAGTAGGTTTCATGCAGCTGTTTTGTTATGCCGGATCGGAATGCTCCGGCGATTGCGATTCAGGTTATGCCTCGGTGAAATCGGCATCCACAACGCCGTCATCGCCGCCGTTCTGATTCGGCTGCGCGTTATCAGCGCCGCCCATGTTCATATTGCTGAAATCCGGTGCGCCGCCCTGCGGATTTGCCTGATTGTAAACCTTCGAGCTAAGCGCATAGAATGCATTCTGGAGCGCCTCGGTCTTTGCCTTGATATCGTCGGTATTATCGGTCTTGAGCGCTTCCTTGAGGTCATTGACAGCCGACTCGATCGGAGCCTTATCCTCCGGCGAAACCTTGTCGCCGAATTCCTGGAGCGCACGCTCGCACTGTGTCACGAGGGATTCGCCGTTGTTCTTTGCATCGACGGATTCCTTGCGCTTCTTATCCTCCTCCGCGAACTGCTCCGCCTCGCGGACAGCGCGGTCGATATCTTCCTTGCTCATGTTGGTCGAAGCGGTGATCGTGATATTCTGCTCCTTGCCGGTGCCGAGATCCTTCGCGGAAACGTGAACGATGCCGTTCGCGTCGATATCAAATGTGACCTCAATCTGCGGGACACCGCGCGGTGCCGGTGCAATGCCGTCGAGACGGAATTCGCCGAGCTTCTTGTTATCCTTTGCGAATTCGCGCTCGCCCTGAAGAACAACGATATCAACAGCCGGCTGATTATCCGCAGCGGTCGAGAAGACCTGCGACTTCTTGGTCGGAATCGTGGTATTGCGCTCGATCAGCTTGGTGCAGATGCCGCCCATTGTTTCCAGACCGAGAGACAGCGGCGTAACATCGAGCAGAAGCAGGCCGGACTTGACGTCGCCGCCGAGGATACCGCCCTGATATGCAGCGCCGAGTGCGACACACTCATCGGGGTTGATGCCCTTGAACGGCTCCT
>DGSY01000144.1 GCA_002394125.1 Ruminococcus sp. UBA4350 | reverse complement strand
GATAGTGCTGAACGAAAGATAAGACAACTGCCGTAGATAAAGAGAAGGCAGGAAAAGTTTTTGAGCTGAATGAGAAGTATAAGGATTGTCCTCAGCGGACTTTCGTGCAGGAGGTCGATGGGCGCACCTATCGTGTGCATAGTCACTTTATCGGTGATAAAGACCTCGATGAAGTAATCAGCAGACTTGCGTTCGAGCAAGCTCTGCGTGACAATAATCTCTCAGCGTAAAATATTGGAACAAAGCTATTGCCAATTCCGATATTTTGCGCTATAATGAGAATATCGGAATTGGTACTGCTTTGATTCTGAAAGGAGTTAAGTATGGCAAAGCAGACCGAAAATAAAGTTGGAATTTATCTCCGCTTGTCTCAGGAGGACTTGCGTGAGGGCGATTCCGTTTCTATTGATAATCAGCGAATGATCCTGACCAAATATGTCAAGGAAAAGGGTTGGACACTCGTTGATACCTATGCGGACGATGGCTGGACCGGCACGGACTTCAATAGACCGGAGGTGCAGAGACTTCTTGACGATGCAAAGAGTGGTCGCATTAACATCATCGTGGTAAAAGACCTCTCTCGTTTTGGAAGAAATTACATTCAGGTCGGTCAGTACATCGACTACATTTTCCCATTAAACAATATTCGCTTCATCGCTCTCAATGACGGAGTGGATACAGCAGACCGCAACAGCACAGCACTTGAGATGATGCCAATAATCAATCTTTTCAACGAATGGCACGCATCTTCTACAAGCAAAAAGATCAAAGCTGTTGTTGAAGCAAATGCAAAGGCTGGCAAGTACGGCTGCAAGCAGGCTGCATACGGTTACATCAAGGGCGATGATGAAAAGCATACGCCTATCATCAACCCTGAAACCGCACCTGTGGTTCTCTCTATTTTTAAGATGAGAGCGCAGGGGATCAGTCCCAGACATATTGCTGACAAGCTGAATGAGGACGGTATTCTGAATCCGACGGACTATCATTACTCCAGAATCGGAAAAGAGCCGACTATCGCAATGCGGCATTTATGGTCGGGTGCTACGGTCAAGAACATTTTGCAAAATCGCATTTACCTCGGACAGCTTGCACAGCTCAGGCGGACTACTGTATCCCACAAAAATCACAAGGTTGTCTACAAGGACGAGTCTGATTGGGTGATCGTAGAAAATAATCATGAGCCTATCATCACGCAGGAGCTGTGGGACAGGGTGCGTGAGGTGGAGAACTCAGTCAGCAACGGCAAGCCGATGAAAACAGGCTATGTAAATCCGCTCTGCGGTCTGATGTTTTGTGCTGATTGCGGATTCAAGATGCAGGTGGCAACAACATGGCGCGGTATCAAGAAAACTCCTGATGCTGTGCCGTACCGTTCCTACAACTGTACATCTTACAGATTGTTTGGCAAGAACGCCTGCGACAGCCACTACATCACCGAAAGGTGCATTGAAAAACTGATCGTTGATAATACCCGCCTGATGGCAAGGCTGGTTATTGATGATGAAGAAGCTGCAAGGAAAAGATTTCTTGCGATCAAGAATCAGGGCGATGCAGAAAAAACTGCAAACAGCCGTAAAAATCTGGCAGCAAATCAGAAGCTTATCTCTGAGCTGCAAGGCTTGATCCAGTCCGTGTATGAGGACAAGTACCTCGGTAAGATCACGGAGACTTCCTGCGGTGTCCTGCTCGGTAAGTATGAAACTGAACTGAAAGCATTGCAGGAGGAACAGGCAAAGCTGACAGCAAGGCTCGATACTGAAAAGCAAAATGCCGAAGATGTAGACAAGTTCATTGAGCGTGTCAAGAAGTACGCTGATGTTCAGAAGCTTACCCGTGAGATGTGTCTGGAGCTTATAGAATACATCACAATAGACAAACATCCCTCTGACCGCAAGGCGGAGAGGGACATTCACATCTATTATAAGTTCCTTGATAAGCCCGTTGAACATAGCTTACATAATTTGTATGAATAACTGTGTTGCTATTTTGATATATGCGTAATGGAATGACTATGCTATAATAAATCCGAGGTGATACCATGACCACAAAGCAGCTTACCTATGCCGCCGAGCTTGCACGGACGCAGAATTTCAACCGTGCGGCTGAGAATCTCTTTATCTCCCAGCCCACACTGACCTATCAGATCAAGCTCTTAGAGGACGAGATCGGCTTTGAGATATTCGCACGTTCGGGCAAGGGCGCAGCGCTCACGCCCGCAGGCGAGCAGTTTATCGTGACGATCAGAAGCGTGCTGACCGAACTGAACAAGGCGATAGAAAACGGGCAGAATTTCAGCTCAAAGTACAAGGGAAATATCAATATCTGTATGCCCGTGCGGTCTGCGCTTTATTATCTGCCCCAGATCATCATGGAATTTGCAAAGGTCTACCCCGATATTTCCGTCACACCGTACTTTATTTATTCGGGATACTTAGAGCGATTTTTCGCAGGCGAAATGGACGTGACTTTTTCCCTCGAACATCAGATGAAGCGTATTCACGATGTGAAAAAGCACCACCTTTTCGACAGCGGCATCTATCTTATCTGCAAGAAAAACGATATGCTCTCACGCAAGCGGCTGATCCGTGAAAGCGACCTTTCCGAGCGAACGTTAATGGTTGGCAATACCTCACCGCCCGAGCTGAAAGCTGTGCAGCAGCGGCTCATTGCAGGGGGCAACATCAGCTATTTCAACAGCCCCGACCACAACACTACGCTGACAAATGTGGCGTCCGAGCGCGGCATCTGTCTGTCGCCCGGATTCCTCAACGATCACACGGGCGAGTTCGTGTGGATACCCTTTGACTGCGAGGAAAAAATGCCCTGCGCTCTTTATACCCACAAGTCAGAGAGCCGAAAATTCGTGCTGGATTTTGTAAAAATGGTTCAGGATAAATACAAAGACGATCCGCTTGCTGTGTGACGATTTAATTTTTCTATCAGCTATTTAATATTTCAATTAGACTTACACCGCTTTGTGTGCTACAATTGTTGTAGAAACACAAGGCGGATTTTTTAGAGGTGATAAAAATGACAGACACAAAAGAAAACATCATGGGAACGCTGCCCATCGGCAGGCTCCTTATGAAAATGTCCGTTCCCGTGATACTCTCGATGCTCGTTTCCACGCTGTACGGCGTGATCGACAGCATATTCGTTTCACGGCTCGGAGATAATGCGCTGACTGCAATGTCCCTTGCGACACCCATTTCAAGCCTGATCGCCTGCATCACCTCTGCTATGATTCTGTCAAAGATCGGTACGGTCAATACAGTATGGTTTGCATTTGTTATCACCGAAGTGTTGGTGACAATGCTTGCGGTCATTCTGATGAGAACAGTGAATAACAAGACAATATCCCGCATACCGTCAAATATCGTAAAAACATATCCGGCGGCAGAGATGTAGCCTAATATTGGCATTGAACCATGTCGATCAACTGATAAGAATAAAAGAAATCATAAATCAACAGGAGCGCTGCTGATTTTAGCAACGCTCCTGTTCGCTTATTCGCTCCTGCACTCGTCCAGAGCGTGCAGTAGCGAATGCCTGCAATATCATCAATCTTCTCAATTATCATGTAGCTGTTTCCGATCATCAAGCGCCGACTTGACCGCCGTTTCCTTTTCACGGCAGATGGAGACAAGCCCTGCGATGGAGCAGTCCCAATCATCAGGAAGAGAAAGAACCTTGCTCCGAAGCCCGAACGCTTTGAGGCTCAGATTCGGAGAACGAAGATGGTAGTTGCTCATCACAGTGCAGTTGCCGTTCTTGATCGCACGGCAAACCGATGCGGCGAGGTTTTTGCTTTGCCCACATACATAGCTGATCCATCCTTTCGATAGAAATAAAAATACACTTCTCATTTCTGAGAAGTGCCGAACAGCATATTCATTTTTCAGGCATAAAAATAGCGGACAGCGCTTCACCTTATGAAACACCATCCGCTTATGTGAGGCTTTGTCAACAGACCTTCTACCAACTTTTGATTTCTTTCTACCGACCTTGACAGAGTATGATTTCTACCAAGAAAACACCTGTATTATCGGCATATTAACGACATTCGATACTCTGAGGGGATTTGGGTTGTAATATGAAAAAGCTTGACCAAAAGCTTTGGATGGCGCTCCGGATAACGAACAAAGTCACTGCACAAATCCGCGGCCAGCGGCGTGTGTTTGTGAAATCCAGCCTGTCAGCATGACCGTGCCTTTAGCAAAACGGCAGCCGGCACTGCCGGACATCACAGCTTAAAGCATTTCTGGATATCGCGCAGACTGCCGATGACCAGCACATCGTCACCCTCATGCAGCTCGGTATTCGGCGTCGGGAGCGTCAGCTCCTTGCCGGAGCGCATTGCAATGATATTGAGCTGATATTTCTTGCGGATATCCAGCTCGATCAGGTTTTTGCCCTCCCATTCCCGCGGAACGCGCATCTCATAGATCGAGAGGTTTTTGTCCATCTGGATATAGTCGAGAATGCTGTCCGATGCGGCTCTGGTCGCTAGCCGGAGCGCTGTCAGCTTCTCCGGATAGACGGTCTCATCCGCGCCGTTGCGGAGCAGGAATTTCTGCTGCACATCGTTCTGTGCGCGGGAGATCACGCTCCTTGCACCAAGCTCCTTGAGCAGCGCCGTTGTCTCCAGCGAATTCTGGAAATTGCCGCTGATCGTGACAATGCAGACATCGAAATCCGGAATGCCGAGCGATTCCATGAATGCGCTGTTCGTGCTGTCACCGATCTGCGCATTCGTGACATACGGCAGGATCGCGTTGATGCGGTCCTCATTGATATCGACGGCCATGACCTCACAGTGCAGCTTGCTCATGCGCTTTGCAATGTGACTGCCGAACTGTCCGACACCGATAATTAAAGCTGATCTCATAATTATTGTTCTCCTTATCCGACTGTGATTTTTTCCTGCGGGAGTCTTGCATCATTCTGACGATTCGGCAGTGCGGCATAGATCAGTGTCAGGCCGCCGACTCTGCCCATGAACATCAGGATCATCAGCATGATATGCGAGGGCAGCGAAAGCCCTGTTGTAATGCCGAGCGTCAGGCCGGCCGTGCCGAGCGCCGAGCCGGTCTCAAAGAGACAGGTCACGAGCGGGAGCTGTTCAATCCTGCTGATCGCGATGCCGGTCGCCATGAACAATACAATATACATGAACAGGATCGCGCTTGCGCTCCGGACGGTCTCCTCCGATATGCGCCGCCCGAAGCACTGCACATCGTTTTTGCGGCGGTAGACGCTCAATGCCGCAAGGAACAGCACCGCGACCGTCGCGGTCTTCATGCCGCCGGCCGTGGAGCCGGAGCAGCCGCCGATCAGCATGAGAATTGTCATCGTAAAGGAGCCGGTCTCGTTCATCTGCGAAAGATCTGCGGAATTGAAGCCCGCGGTGCGCGCCGTCACCGACTGGAACATCGAATGCAGGATGCGCTCCTTGATCGGCTCTCCGCTGTATTCCGTGAAGAAAAAGAACAGCGCCGGAACAAAGATCAGAATGCCGGTTGTCACGAGGATGACCTTGCTCTGCATACTGTATTTCCGGAGATGATGCCGGTGGCGCAGCACATCGTCCCATGTGAGGAAGCCGATGCCGCCGATCACGATGAGCAGCATGATGATGACATTGAAGTACACATGGCTGCCGTAGGTCGTCAGCGACGAGAACGGCTCACGAATGCCCATAAGGTCAAAGCCCGCATTGCAGAACGCCGAGACCGAATGGAACAGCGAATACCAAAGGCCGCGCGGCAGACCGAAATCACGGATGAATACCGGACTCAGCAGCACGGCGCCGGTCAGCTCAATGACCGCGGAGCCGCGGAGAATGAATTTCGTGAGCTGGAGGATGCCGCCGACCTGCGGCGCAGAGATCGAATCCTGCATCATGCCGCGGTACCAGAGACCGATCTTTTTGCCGGAGAGCCTTGCGATCGCGAGACCGACCGTGATGACGCCCATACCGCCGATCTGGATCATCGTGAGGATCACGGCCTGACCGAACAGCGACCAGTGCGTTGCGGTATCGCGGACGATGAGTCCGGTCACGCAGGTCGCAGAGATCGCAGTGAACAGCGTATCGCGGAAGGGCGTGACCGTCCGGCTCTGCGAGGAGATCGGGAGCATCAGCAGCAGTGCGCCGCAGAGGATGAGGAGCATAAAGCCGATGCTGATCGTTCGGAAGGTGTTGCGCGTCTGAATGCGCGGTTTTCGTTTTGTTTGTTTCATGCGGATGCCTTTCTTAAATTGTGATGTATTGTTATTATAACATAAAATCGAAGCAAAGTCCAGTACATAATTCATTCTTTCCTCACGCTGCATTGATGATGTGTTTGCGTTCAATGCGTTCCGCCGCCGGGAGTCCTCCTGATCTTTGCGCGGAACTATAATATTATACCACACTTTGCTGTGATTTTCAAGCAAAAAGCAGATATTTCAACAAATGCGTAAATGTTTTTGCAAATCTTGGACAGGGGTTCAATTCCCCTCGCCGACACCATAACCCGTCTCCGCCATTTCGCCATCAATTTCAAGAGAAAGTGTGCTTCTGAGAATAGGTATCATTTAAGGTAGGTCACGGTCATTTGAACGTTTAACCCACGAACTTTTTCAGGACAACAAGATAAAACAAAATCCCTAAATACCGTTATTACATGGTATTTAGGGATTTTCGCAACCTTTGCGGTTACGCATTTTTGATTGGTGGAGGCGATGCGTATCTTCTTGATGCTGCGTAATTTCAAATTTTGGAAATTCGGGCATGGCTATTTTTCGGCATTTTTTGAGAGCTGACAGCTTTCATCGGCAAACACGCATCGAATTGCTGCCGCTCGAATGCCCGAATG
>DGSY01000061.1 GCA_002394125.1 Ruminococcus sp. UBA4350 | reverse complement strand
CAGCTCTGTGCGGTATTGCCTTAAACAATGGAAGTCAGGCGATACGGATGACAATGCACGGCTGAACGCCGTTGACCGGACTCTAAAAAGTGAATAAACGCGGCAAGTCCGCACCGGCTCCTTGCATCCGGTGCGGACTTGCTCTCCCCCCTAAGCTTTCGGTATTGTCTTGTGAATGTCGTGTCAGCTGAGCTGTGCAAGAATCTGCTCCCATGTCGGCTGTATGCCGATCATCTGGGAGGTGAAGTAGACGAGGATCGCCATTGCATCCTGCAGATCCACCCTGCCGGAATCGTCAACATCCAGAACCCGCTGTTCGATATCGTTCAGCTTGTATTCATCCGAGCCGGTGATGCCTGCGGTATAGGCCTGCAAAGCCTGCAAAGCATCCTTGCTGGAAATGCCGCGGCTGAAGTCGCCGTCGCCGCGCAGATGACAGGGAACTGTGAGTGTGATCGCATTGCTGCTTGCATAGTCCGAAACCGCGCTGTCGCCGCCCTGATAGCGGAATGTCAGCTTTGCGCTGCCCTCCTGCGAGAGATCGGGTGCGCCCTGACAGACACAGCCTGCCGTGATATCCTGCCAGCTCGCATTGCCGTTCTCGGAAATGTAAGCAAGGATCGTATAATGCGACATATTGGTGATATCGGTGTCATCGGTGCGCCATGCAGCGACCTTGGATGATGCCGAGATCATCGCACAGCTTCTGGTCTGCACGGGCACATCCTTTGCAAATATCGCAGTGACCGTATGATTTGCACGGATATCCGTGATCGTCAGCTCGCCGTTTTGCAGCTGCGCTTCCGCACCGTCCAGCAGGAAGGACTGGAGATGATACCCGACATCTGCTGCGACACGGATCGTGAGGCTGCCGCCTGCTTCCACGAGCGTTTCGCCGTCCGGCGAGATGCTGCCGCCCTGACCGGAAGCCATCGTGCTGACCGTAAAGCTGCTGCGCTTCGGGATCTCGACAGACTGTTTGCTGCCGCAGTTTACGCATTGCCGCTCGGAGAGTCCGGCCTCAAAGATCGTCGGCTCTTTGACGGTTTCCCAGCTGCTCCAGTAATGCCCTGTCGCGGGGACATCCTGATATTCCCGATGGCCGCAGTTGAGGCATTCGGTATAGTTTCGGCCTGCCGTTTCGCAGCCCGGCTGGATCTCGACCTGCCAGTCAGAGAAGTGATGTCCGAATGCATAGATATCGCGGTATTCTTTCAGGCCGCAGTCAGCGCATTCGCGAACCTCCGTGCCGTTCTCGGTACAGGTCGCAGCCTTTTCCACGTGCCATTCACCAAAGGAATGCGACAGCGCCGGAATCGTGCGGGTTTCGATCGCTCCGCAGTTCGCACAAACACGGTGCTCACTGCCGTCGGAGTTATAATCTGCGGGGTAATCCGTGATCCATTCGCCGAAGGAATGCTCGAGCGCAGGAATCTCGCGGCGTTCGACGGCTCCGCAGTTTGCACATTCGTGTACCTCACTGCCGGTCACGCCGCAGCTCGCTGCCTTTTCGGTTTTCCATTCGCCGAAGGAATGCTCCAGAGCGGGAATCTCGCGGCGCTCGACTGTGCCGCAGTTTGTGCATTCGCGTTTTTCGCTGCCGGTCACGCCGCAGCTTGCTGCCTTTTCGGTTTTCCATTCGCCGAAGGAATGCTCCAGTGCGGGAATCGTCTGCTCCTCGCGGTTTCCGCAGTCTGTGCATTCACGATAGCGGGAGCCGGTGACGCCGCAGGAGGCTTCCTTTTCGGTGACCCACGCGCCGTAGCTGTGTCCCTTTGCAGGGATGATCTCATTTTCACCGGTGCCGCAGACCGTGCAGACACGGGATTGCTCGCCGGTCGTTTCACAGCCCGGTTCTTTGACTGTCCAGCCGCTCCACTGGTGACCGGCCGCCGGAATGGTTTCCGATTGCTTTTCGCCGCAGCTTGTGCAGGATCTTTCGCGCTTGCCGTTTGTCGTGCAGGTCGCGCCGACCGTGACTTCCCATGCAGACCAGACGTGTGAATGCTCCGAGCTGCCGATGACGACGAAATTCAGTCCGGCGCTGCTTGCAAAGGTCTGCGCCGCGGATCCTGCTTTTCCGTAGATCGTCGTGATACCGGGAGAGCCGACATAGGTGCCGACCATTTTATTATTCTGATATTTGATCTCATCATAATATTTGCCGATTGCGCCGGTGCCGATCGTTGTCACGCTTTCCGGAATGGAAATGGTTTTGAAGCATGACATTGCGAATGCGTTTTCACCGATCGACTGCAATCCGCTGCCGAGCGTGACGGTTTTGAGATTGGTGCCGTAAAAGGCGTTGGCGCCGATGCTCGTGACGGAATCAGGGACCGTCACCTCGGTCATCTCAAGATTTCCGTAAAATGCAGAGCTGCCGATCGATGTCACCTTGGGCGGGAATGTGATTGAATTGAGCTTCCAGCATCTGTTGAAAGCCTGTGTATTGATCTTGGTCAGATTCTGCGATAGTTTGACCGTTGTCAGCTCACTGCAATAGCAGCACATAAAATTGCCCATATCGGTCACGCTGTCGGCCATATACAGCTCCCTCAGTGCCGAGCAGCTGTCAAAGGCGTGTGCCGGAAGCGAGGTGATGCCGTTTTCGATCGTGATAGAAGTGATTGAGTTGCGGTATGTGCCCCAGTCAACGCTTGTGACAGCACCGGTCCCGCTGAGCGTCAGCTTGCCGTTGGTGTAATCCCATACTGCGGATGTGCCGCAGCTTCCGCCTGCTGCCGAAACGGAAAGCGGCAGCGGCGAAATGCTGCCGGACAGCAGTACACAGGACAGCAGTGCGCTGCTCAGCCTGCGCATCACGCGGCTGAATGATTTCATATGAAAGCCCCCTCATGCAATCAAAAATAATACCCATATTTATCATACCATTTTCCAAATATAAAGTCAACCGATACGAAAAAACTTTATGAATCCGCACGAATATAAAGTATCTGTTTTGTGCATTATGCTAATACATATAGCAGATTGCGGCTGCTGAATTTCAAAATCAGTGTCAGAACCTGTCCGCATAGGGTGAATGTACGGATTTTCAGGC
>DGSY01000185.1 GCA_002394125.1 Ruminococcus sp. UBA4350 | reverse complement strand
CGCATATTATTTTAGTGTCAACACGCCCTAGCTTGTCTCATTGTCCTTACTTCATATCGGAGTCCGGCAGCAAACATCAAACAGGATCGCAGTCGTCTTTACGGAATATCATCGAAATATCCGACATAGGAAATGTGATATTTGCTGTGCGGGAACAGCTCGCGGTAATAATCCACGAAATAATCATCCGTCATCGCCGCGATGAAATCGACGGTCAGATCATGCGGATCGGTTTCCTCATAGGGGATCTCCGCCGGATACCAGCGCTGCTTGTCGAGGACAGATGCGATGTGGTGACGGTAGAGACAGGAGCTGCGGTCATGCTGTACGGCATCCTGATAAATGCGTTCATACATCTGCTCCATCATCGGCACGATGCTTTCCCGCACCTGCTTCTGCACGGCCTCCTTGAAATAGATCAGCTCATAGTTTTCGTGCTTGAGCTGCTTGAGCGCCGCAAAATGCGCTGCGTCCAGACGCAGGAAAGGCTTGCCGTAGCTGTTCTCGATCAGATTGACCTCCATATTGTTGACGATCTCGGCATTCGTCCGTCCGGCAGCGGTTTCGGGGAAGATATCCTCGGATTCGATCAGATGCGCCCGGACAGCATCCTGCCGGTCCTTGCCGAGATAGGCGAGCATATCGCAGATGCGCACGAGACAGCCCTCCAGCGTCATCGGGATCAGTCTGCTGTCGCCGTCCTCATCGAGAATGCATTCCTGCATCCGCTGATCGAATTCTGCAAATCCGGCGAGCGGGATCGGGCGGTATTCCTCCAGCGGCAGCTCGCCGTTGTGACAGACAATGCCGTCCAGCGTTTGCAGGGAGATGTTATAAGGAATGATCGTATCCAGCACACGGACGCTGTGGAGATTATGCCGGAAGCATCGGCCTGTCCGCCCGTGATAGAGGTCATGGAGCGCGTGCTCGCCGGCGTGGCCGAAGGGCGTATGCCCCATGTCGTGACCGGTCGCAATCGCCTCGATCAGATCAAGATTCAGCCCCAGCACCGAGCCGATGTTCCGCGCAATGCGCGAGACCAGCTGCACATGAAGTGCGCGGCGCGAGAGATCGTCATTCCGGAAGAATGAGAACACCTGTGTTTTGTCTGCGTAGCGGTTATAGAACGCGCTGTTGAGAATTTTGTCGGCATCTTTGGAGTAGGGGAGCCGGTAGATTTTCGGCACATCGCTCGGCCGTTCCTTCCGGCGGATGCAGTCTGCATCCGATGCGGCAAAGGGGGATGTGTAACCGCGTCTGCGGTCATCGAGGATCTGCTGTTCCAGCTCCGGAGAAAGCGATTCATAGAACATTTGGGTTACCTCCTGCGGTCAATCAGCGCACACTGCGCCTGCGGCAGCGTTTCGGTCAGAGATTTGAGAAATGCGGCGTCGATCTGCACACCGGACGGATGCCGCGGAAACAGATATTTCCGGCTCTGATTCAGCCAGAAGCAGAGCGGCGTATCACCGGGAAATCTGCGGCAGATCTCCATGACCGCTTTCATCTGCTCCTGCGCATTGTCATCGACCTTGCAGCAGAGCATTTTTCCAGCGGTCAGATCGGCGAATGCCTTTTCCTGCATGACGCCGTCGCAGATGAGCTGCACCTCTCTGTCCTTGCGCGAGACCTTTCCCTTGATCCAGACGACCGTATCCGGCATGAGCAGATTCTGCACCATCGGATAGAGCGACTGGAACACGATGCATTCCGCCTCGCCGGAAAAATCCGAGACAGTCATGCGGCACATTTTGTCGCCTTTTTTCGTTGTGATCTGCCGCACCTCCTGTATCATGCAGAGCAGCATGAACTGTGCATGATCGCGCATCCGGAGAATATCCGCGGTCTCCGGCAGGCGCAGCAGCGTGCAGTACGGCTTCCAGCGCAGCAGGGGATGACCGGAGAGAAACAGACCGGTTATTTCTTTTTCCATTTGCAGCAGAAGCTGTTCAGGATATTCCGGCACATCCGGCGGCTGCATCTGCGGCATTCCGGCATCCGGTTCATTGCCGCCGAACAGCGAGAGCTGACCGGAGATCACATAGCGGTTCTGGCTGCCGACTGCGGAAATGATCTGCTCATAGGTTTCGAGCATCTGTCGGCGGTTCCAGCCGAGCCCGTCGAATGCGCCGCAGCGGATCAGGCTTTCGACTGCACGCTTATTCAGCTCCGTACCGGCATTGCGCTCGCAGAAATCCTGCAAACTGCGGTATTTTCCGTTCTCCTGCCGCTCATGCACATATTTCGCGATCGCAGCCGCACCGAGCCCGCGCACGGCAAGCAGTCCGAAGCGGATATCTCCGCCGGAGACCGTAAAGCCGGCGTTTGAGGTGTTGATATCCGGCTTCAGCACGCGGATGCCGCCGGCCTCTGACAGTGCGATATATTCCAGCAGCTTTGGCGTATAGGAGATGACCGATGTCATCAGCGCGGAGTAGTATTCCGCGGGGTAGCGGCATTTGAGATACGCGGTCTCATAGGCGACACGCGCATAGGCCGCGGCATGGGATTTGTTGAACGCATAGCTCGCGAATGCCGCCATGCGGTCGAAAATTGCGTTCGCAGTCTCCTCCGGAACACCGTTTGCCAGTGCGCCGCAGCAGGAATCATTGCCGTGAATGAAGATCTCGCGCTCCTGCTCCATGACATCATGCTTTTTCTTCGCCATTGCGCGGCGCACGAGATCGGCTCTGCCGTAGGAATATCCCGCGAGGGCGCGGCAGATTTCCATGACCTGCTCCTGATAGACGATGCAGCCAAAGGTTTCGCGTAGGATCGGTTCGAGCAGCGGGTGATCGTAATGCACCTTTTTCGGATCGGAGCGCGCCGCGAGATACTGCGGAATGGAGTCCATCGGCCCCGGCCGGTAGAGTGAGATCACCGTTGTGAGATCGGAAATACAGTTCGGCTGCATCCGGATCAGTACGCGCCGCAACCCGTCCGATTCCATCTGGAATACGCCGATGCTGTCGCCCTTTGAGAGCATCCGGAAAACCGCCGGATCGTCCTCCGAAATTTCAGAGACCTTGAAATCCGGCTTCCGCTGCTGGATCTGACGCTCTGTTTCGCGGATGACGGTCAGGTTCCGCAGACCGAGAAAGTCCATTTTCAGCAGGCCGAGCTGTTCCAGAATGTTCATCGTATACTGCGTGACGACAGCATCCTCATTCTTTTGCAGCGGCACCTGCTCCGCGACCGGCACTGCCGAGATCACGACACCCGCCGCATGAACCGAGGTATGCCGCGGCATTCCCTCCAGCTGTGCGGCCATGCGGATGAGCTGCTGCACCTGCGGCTTTTCGTCGTAGGCGGCTTTCAGCTCCGGCGAGACCTCCAGTGCTTTTGAGAGTGTCATATTCAGATCATAGGGGATCATCTTCGCGACCTGATCGCAGAGCGAATAGGGGAGATCCATTGCGCGGCCGGTGTCGCGGATCGCGGCCTTTGCTTTCAGCGTATCGAATGCAATGATCTGCGCGACATGATCCGCGCCGTATCTGCGCGTCACATAGTCGATCACGCGCTGTCTGCCCTCAATGCAGAAATCAATATCAAAATCCGGCATACTGACGCGCTCCGGATTCAGAAAGCGCTCAAAGAGCAGGCCGTTTTTCAGCGGATCAATATCGGTGATGCCGATGCAGTATGCGCACAGACTGCCCGCGCCGGAGCCGCGCCCCGGCCCGACCGGAATATCATGGCTTTTCGCATAATGCACGAAATCCCAGACGATCAGGTAATAATCCACATAGCCCATGCGGGTGATGACATCATATTCATACCGCATCCGTTTGACGGCCTCTGCAGACGGCTTCGCACCGTAACGGCGGTGCAGTCCTTCCTCGCAGAGCTGCCGGAAATATGCAGCCGTATCGGTCACGCCCTCCGCGCGGTACTTCGGCAGCTTGATCTTGCCGAACTCGAATGTGACATTGCAGCGCTGCGCGATCTCTGCGGTATTGCGGAGCGCTTCCGGCACATCGCGAAAGAGCGTGTTCATTTCCTCCGTCGATTTCAGATAGAACTCGTCGTTCGGCAGTGCCATTGCGGACGGCGCACGGAGCGTTGTTCCGGTCTGGATGCAGACCAGCAGCTTTTGCAGTCCCGCATCCTCTCTCGTGAGATAATGCGCATCATTGGATGCAGCAAGCGGCAGACCGGTCTCGGCTGCGATCCGGCGGATGCCCTTGAGGATCGGCAGATCCTCCGCCATATTGTGATTCTGTATTTCGAGATAATAGTGGTCTTTGCCGAACAGCGCCGCATAGCGCAGCGCAGTCTGCTTTGCGGCATCATAATCGCCCGCGGAGAGCTTGCGTGAGACCTCGCCGCTCATGCAGCCGGACAGCGCGATCAGTCCCTCATGGTAAGCGCTCAGCAGCTCCCAGTCTGCGCGGGGCTTGGAATAAAAGCCCTCGATGCTCGCCTTTGACACGATTTGCAGGAGATTCTGATAGCCCTGATTGTTCTCGCAGAGCAGCGTCAGATGATAGGGGCTGCGGTCAGCGGCTGTTTCCTTGTCGAAGCGCGAACGGGGCGCAATATAGACCTCGCAGCCGATGACCGGATGGATCCCGGCATCGGCTGCTGCCTGATAAAACTGTACGGCGCCGTACATGACGCCGTGATCGGTCATTGCGACGGCGGTCTGTCCGTTCTGCCTGACGCGCTCCATGAGGCGGTCGATCCGGCAGGCACCGTCGAGCAGTGAGTATTCAGTATGCACATGAAGATGCACAAACGGTTCCAATCCGGATCCCTCCCTTCGCGGTCAGCGCAGTCTCAGACCTTGTTCTTCATGACGAGAATATTGGCAGGCGGCAGATTCTTGACCGCTTTCAGGACATGAGAGATATCAAAATAACGCTCGAAGAATTTCCGCTTGAGCATGGTGTACTGGAATGTGATAAAGCGGCCGGTTCCGCCGAGGGCTTTCTGCGTCGCGCCCAGAATGCGGTTCGAGACCTCCGTCGGCAGGGAAGTGAACGGCAGACCGGAGACGATATAGTCTGCATGATCGTAGCCGAATTTCGCAAGATACTCGCAGACATTTTCGGCATTGCCGTGAATGATGTGCAGATTCGGCTGATTGCAGAGCAGCTCGCGCAGCTCGCGGCAGAAGCTCTTATTCTGTTCAATGAGGATCAGCGCCGTGGAGGGCTTGCGGCGGATCACAAGATCACGGGTGAACGAGCCTGTGCCGGGGCCGAATTCAACGATGACATCTGCCTTCTGAAAATTGACGGGCACCATCATCTTTTTGGTCAGTTCCTTTCCGCTCGGTGCGATCGCTCCGATCAGGCGCGGATTCTTGATGTATTCCAGTAAAAAACTCATAATCAACATCCTTTACTTTTGTAGTGCGTCAGTGTTCTGACAGATTCATTATACCATACTATTGCGAAAAGTGCAATGGATTCACTAAATTTCATTTTTGCTTTACGTTCTGATTTCATAATGGAGCCGGACACTGTCCGGTTATACCATACTATTGCGAAAAGTGCAATGGATTCACTAAATTTCATTTTTTCTATCGCGTCCTGACTTCACAGGAGAAAATCGACCTCTCCGCTGCCGAGCCGGCAGACTGCGCCGATCACCATTAGGCCGTGTGCTTCTTCCTGTCGGATCTCAAGACTCCTTTCGATGACTGCGATGCTGTGCCGGACATTCAGACAGCAGGCTTTGTAATCATCTGTCTCACTGCCGATTGCGTTCCGGATCTCATCCGTGATAAATTTGATATAGCCCTCCGGATCGTGATGGATCGCCGCATCGACGGCGCCGCAGTGATCGTGTCCCAGCACAACGACAAGCCGGATTCCAAGATGCTCGGCTGCATATTCGATCGAGCCGAGCTGATGATCGTCAATCACATTTCCGGCCACGCGGATCACAAACAGCTCACCGATGCCGGCGCTGAAAACCGCCTCCGGAATCACGCGGGAATCGGAGCAGGAGACGATCACGGCATAGGGATGCTGTCCGTTTTCGAGTGTTTCCTTCCGCTTCTGCGGCGAGATATCGCCGATGCTTTTGTCGGATGTGAGATATTGCCGGTTTCCGTCTTTGAGCATTTTCAGAGCGTCCGAGGCGGATATATTTTCAGTATGCATAAATCTGCTCCTTTCAGTTTTTGTTATCTGCGATAAAATCTGCTGTGATCTGCATGATCTCTCCGAGATTGCGGATATTGCGGAGAATGTCGCTGCATTCCAGCGAATGATTGCAGTCCGGATAGAGATACAGCGGGATTTCCTGTGCCGCCGCTGATTGCCGGATCTGCGCCGGATCTGACCACGGATCGGCAGTGCCGAGAAATGCGGTGCAGGATCCGGCAGGCGGCGCAAATAAAAATGCTGCCTCCAGCGGCGTATACCAGATCTGCCGGATGCGGAGCGGATGCCCTGCGGCATACTGCGCGGCCGCGATCGTACCGATGCTCTTGCCGATCAGCAGTATGCGGTCATATGCGGGCAGACCGATCGCCTGCATCTGCTCTGTCGTCTGCTGAACGGCGAGCGCAGCGGCCTGCTGCATCATTTCCGCATTGCCGCGGATCTTCTGCGGCATATCATGATATTCGATATGTGCTATGGCATAGCCGCAGGATCTCGCGAGTCCTGCGGCGTAATAGAGCAGCGGCTTGTCCTTGTGATAGCCGATGCCAGGAAGAATGACAGCGAGCTGTTTCATGATGTGTCTCCTTAGTCATTGATTTTCAGATTCTTTCGCTCTTGCAGACGCAGGAGCACTTCCGGCGTGACCGGAACATCTCTCAGCGTGAGCTTTTTCAGATGCTTCATGCCGTCAAGGAAGGAAAAGTCCGTGAGTTCAGGGCAATTTCTCAGCTCCAGCTTCTCGATTTCCGGTGCATCTGCAAGACCAAGCGCAGAGCAGACCTTCAGCTCCCTGCAATACGCAAACGAAACGCTGCGCAGCGAGGGGATCTCAGAGATCAGCGAAGCATCGCGGATTTTGCTGCCGAACAGAGACAGTCTGCTGACTGTCCCTGACTTGCAGAGCTTCTTTGCAAGCGCGGGGTCATCGGTTTCCAGCTCTGCAATGCCGGTCAGCGCCGGAAATGCATCCGCATCGAATTCACAATTCACGATTCCGAGCCGGTTCAGCATCGGCAGCTGACGCAGGATCTCTGTCTCCTCAAGAATGCAGTCAGTGAGTTTCAGCGCAGTCAGATCGGGTATTTTCAGCAGCTCGGCAAGGCTGATGCGCTCCTTTTCCCTGCGGGTTCCGTGACCGTGATAGATCAGAGATTTGCGGGCGGTCTGCCGGGTAAAGCGAACGGCCTCCGCAAGATCCTTTGCTGTAAAGATCCGGAGATGCAGCGGCTTTCCGGTCACCTGATAGAGCCTTCCCGCTTCGCGCAGGGATGCGGATATTTCCTTCCGGAAATCATCGGGCGCGATCACGACCATGCGCTCTGCCTGCGTGAATGCCCACGCTTTCATGGATTCCCGTGTCGCACGGACGGCAAGGATCACGGTCTCGTCATCATAGTTGTTTCTCTGCTCCGGCGCGATGCTGAAATCCTTTCCGAACACATCAACGATCTCGTCGATGGCAGTTTTGGCGCACTGAATCTTGAATGTCTCAATGACACCGCCGCAGAGATCGGGCTGTGAATCGGCGTAGGCGCTGATGCCGCCGCTTGCATTGATCTCTCGCAGCAGCGGGATCTCCCGGCAGCGTGTCTCCAGCGGCTTTACTTCGCAGAGCCGATCGACCCGCCACGACTGCATCTGATCGCTGCCGCTGACTGCGCCGAGCAGATAGTATTTTCCGTTCTTGTATACCATTTCATAGGGATCGACCGTGACCGGCTCCGGATAGACGCATTCCGTCGTCAGGTTAGGACGGTATGTCATGTAATTGCAGCTGATCTGCCGGTTTTTAGAAATTGCGCTCTGGATTTCCTCGATGGAGGCAAAGACGGAATGCTGCATACTTTTGCGCGTTTGGTCAGCGCGGACCTTCTGCCTGCGGATATATTTCTGCAATTCGGGCGAGCCGAATGCAGTCAGTGCCTCAATGATCTCATCGGCGGCGACCGGCGTCAGGAAATCGGAATACAGAACGCTGTCCAGCAGGAAGCGCAGCTCGCCGTCACTCAGCTCATGGCCGTCATAATAGACGCCCTCCGTCTGATCCTGAACGATCGGGAAGCCGGCATATTCCAGCGAATTCAGTTTGTCATAGACGGTATTCCGCGCAGGCATAAAGCCGCAGACGACTTCGATTTTTTCGCAGAGCTCCGTTTTTTTCATATGGTGCTCCGGATCGGTATGCTCCTTGAGAATGTCAATGATGACCAGCAGCAGAAGATATTTCTTATCGCGGACAGTATGCGGATAACGGATCAGCATCATAAGCTCCTTTCGGCATAGGCGGCTGTTTCATGGTTTCAGTATACCACATATCATGTTCAATTTCCTGAACATTCTGTGAACATTCAGCTGTATTTCCGCCGCTTTCGACCGAAAAAGAATTTTCTCCCGAAAAAAGCTTGACAAACGATAACGGTTGTGCTATAATAAACGCACACCAAAAAATGGTGTGCATATATTTAAAGAATTATATTAAGGGATGTTTAAAACAGTGGCTTTATCATGATGCGAGGGATAGCTATGCCCTCATGATGATGAAGCAGCCTGTTTTATACATCCCTTTTTTGTATCTTGACAACTGAATCCGGGTAAAACCGGCCACGCTGCGGACAGTGTGCATTGCGGTCAGACGACTTGCGCGCCCACAGCTGAAATCCTGCACAGCAGGGAAAAACCGGTGACTGCTCAGCAGATGGAAAGAAAAAGACTATGACGATAAAAGCGGAGGGTGATGATGATGAAGACTTTTGATTTTGCTTGTTTTCCGGCAGGGACGGCTTCCGCAGTGAAGCTTGGCCGTCTGATCGCTTCGGGATCGGAGCGCAGCGTACAGGACAGAATGTCGTCCCGGCTGATCCAGTATGCAGCGGTTCTTGGCAGCGGCGAATTCGTAGGTTGGCAGATGACCGTACCGAAAAAGGGGCGGATCGGGATCTCCGTTTTCGGCACGGCGGACATCAGCTTTGCGGATCTGGTGTGGGCGGCAGAGAAAACAGGCATTGCTGAAAAATGCAGTGAAAAGGATGCCGCTGCTGTTGCCGCGGATCATCTTTATGAGATCTGCCTTCCGGTCAGTGAATCAGGCAGCAGATCTTCAATCGGCTTCGGGGCAACCGGCGGGCAGTGTGCAGAGACCGAAGGTTCAGAATGGCCGATGCGGTTTTCGTGTCATTTTGATGAGCTGCTGTGCGCGATGCAGACAACAGGTGCCATGCTGCGTGTCACCGCAGGTCCGGCAGATGCAGAAATGCAGCAGGAATGCCGGAAAGCTGTTCAGCGCACATTCTATTCCCACGAGATCGACGTGAACACATATATCGGCACACCGGTGCAGATGCGTGTTCTGCTGCGACTGCCTGCGGCACCTTCCGTGCGGATGCGTGCAGTGCTGAACCGTGCGCTGCAATCGTCGGCGCTGCGGTATATCGGCGTGATTTCCGATTCTGCGGCCGCAGCTGTGTGGGCGCATCCGCTGGAAAATGCACCGGTTCTGCCGGATATCGCCGCAAAGATGCTCATGCCGGAGCCGGAATTGCAGCAGCCCGTGATCGGCATTCAGCTTTGCAGAGAGGGCGTCAGAAAGATTCCTGCCGTGCATAAGAATCCGCGGGACAAGCGGGCGGTCACGATCGGCAGAGCGATCGATATCAACGGCAGCCGCCGGACGATCCGGCTCGGCATGACCGATCTTCAGCGGCATTATCAGATCGTCGGGCAGACCGGAACCGGCAAATCGACGCTGCTTGCAACCCTGATCCTGAGCGCGATTGAGCAGGGGCACGGCCTGACCTTCTTTGATCCGCACGGCACGACCATTGACACGGTGCTTCATGCGCTGCCGGAGAAATATGCAGACCGCGTGCGCGTTGTGCGGATCGGTGATGCTGAGAATCCGGTGCCGCTGAACATCTGGGAGAGCGGCGACCTGCAAAAGGAGGAGCGGAATATCGCGGATCTGTGCGAGCTGTTCGGCGATATATTCAATCCGCCCGGAGAGGTATTTTGCGGCCCGCGGTATGAGCGCTGGCTTTCTACATTCGCGAAGGCATCCATTGCGCTGCTCGGCAGACAGGCATCGCTGGAGAGCATTGCGGTTCTTTCGCAGAGCAGGGAGAATATGGAGAAGCTCAGCAAGGCACTGAAGGAACGCTTTCCGGAGCTTGCAAAGACGATAGACAATGAGTATGTCAGAGATCACAGCTCCGATTTCAATGATGCGCTGAACTGGTATCTCTGCAAATTCCAGCGGCTGACGTCTGTGGAGCAGCTCCGCAAAACGCTCGGCGCCGGTACAAATGCACTGGATTTCCGGAATTCCATTGATACCGATGCCGTGACACTGATTGATCTGGCTTCGCCGGTCATCGGTACGACGGCTGCGAGGATCATCGGAACGATCGTCATGATGCAGCTCTGGAATGCCGCACGGACGCGGAAGGAACGGCGGCGGACGCATTTCGTTGTCGTGGATGAGGCCGCGCTGTTCCAGACAAATCCGATGCCCAGAATGCTCGCGGAATCGCGCAAATTCGGAATCTCGATGGTGCTGTGTCATCAGCATACCGGACAGCTCACCGATGTGATCCGCGATGCGCTGGAAGCCAATTCCGCGAATTTCAGTGCATTCCGGCTTTCCCCGCGGGATGCGGCACTTGCTGCGGTACGCTTCACGGATAACAGTCAATTTACCGATCTTGCGCGGCTGGATGCCTATAATGCACTGACAACGCTGAGTGTTGACGGGCGGCAGACCGCGCCCTTCACGCTGGAGACCATTCCGGTGAAGAATCAGAAGGACGGCGGCCGGATCGCAGCCGCAGTCGAGGAAAAGAGCCGTTCGCTTCTGGTCGCACCGTACAGAAAGCTGCGGGCGCTGACACCGGCGGAGATCCTCTATTACCTCGATCATCCGCCGGTGTATCAGCCGGACTGGATGGTCCGGTGGAACAAATACAGAGAAGAAAACGGACTGGCAGTGTAAAGGAGGTACATATGAACCGGATCCTCATTACCCGAACAGAGCTCCTGAACATGGGGGTGGTCTTTGCGACGGAGCAGGAGACCCAGTCGTTTATCCGCATCATCTCAGATGAGCTGGCTGAGCGGGTCAGGAAAGCGAGCGCTCATCTTTCAGGGAGCGGCGTTGTGCCGCCCTTTGATGAGACATACAGTGAGAACGAGAAGTCAGCGTGGCTTTTCGATCATGTCGATGCGTACCGCGAGATCTGTGAGCGCTGCAAGGCAGAGCTGGTCACCGAGCTGGAAAAATACCGCGGCCGGATCGCCGGACTTGTTGAGGGTGATGAACCTCCCATGCGGGCGATTCCGATCGAGGATCTGGATCTGTCTGTCCGGGTATTCAATTCGCTGAAGCGTGCAGGACTCAATAACGTGGGTGATCTGCTCGATCACGGAGATCTTGCCTCTGTCCGCAATCTCGGTAAAAAAGGCTATTACGAGGTGGAAAAGGTTCTGAATAATCTGCGTCTTAATCTGTATGATTACGAAATAACAAAGGATGATGATTCTTTGGCTGCGGATTCCGATTGGGATGATCCGGATTTTGACTGGGCTGAACCTGTCTGGGATGAGGATGAACTCTTCGGCATGGAGGATGATGCGCCTTTTGATGATTGAAAGGCGCATCAGAATCATTCTTTCATACCGGAAAACGCCATCCTTTTCTGCCGTGTTCAAAAAACTGAACACGGTATGCGGTATACTGGTGTCAGAAAGGGGCGGATGATATGAGATACTTTATCGGGAAAGTGAATCTAAAGCAGAAGATTTCGTCAGACACGGACAAGAGTGAGGCAAAGCGGGATCAGCTCGCTGTCAGGAGCATGGAGTACAACAGCCGGAATTCGGAAGGCTTCTGCGGCGGTGTCTGTTCTGTATTCAAGAAGGAAGCGACCTTTGTGTTTGCCGGCAGCGGAGATGACAGCACCATGCAGAAGGAAATGGCTGCATTCTGGGAATTCATCGGTTTTGAGGGGGAGATCTGTGAGACAGAGGAGAGCTGTGCGGATATCGTCCGGAGAAGGCTTCGCATGGGAAATGTTGAGCTGCCGGATGATATCTATGACCGGCTTGATGTGGAAAGCATTTATCGCATTGATGCGGATGAAAATATTGTAAAGCCGAAAACGGAAATGACGCTTTCTGACTATGCAAAAAGATATCACCTGCCGGAGCTGGAGACTGAGGCGGAGCGCATCCGCAGCAGTGCGCAGAATGAAGCCTTTCTCGGACATCCCGTGCATTATATTCTTGAGGATGACAGCGAGGAGCGGGCTGAAAAAACGATCTGTCTGCTGGTCGATACGCTGTACCGTGCGCACCGTCTGCAATCTGCCCGCGTTATCACGGTGCGTCCGGATTCCTTTGGCAGATTTGGCAGGATACAGAGGCCTCTCGCAGCGCTGTACCGGAATATCACCGGCGGAACGGTTGTCATTTCAGTTTCGGTAACTGACAGCGGAGATGAGTATGCGGATGCCGCAGAGGATCTGATCGAAAAGGCCTGCAAATACGCGGTTCAGTACCGGCATGAGGTTCTGACTGTTTTCCATATCCCGCAGCACAATACCGAAGCGCACCGTGCGATCGCAGCCTGTCTCAACAATGCAATGACGATGCTGACATTCCGCGAGGAAAGCGTCGATTATGACGAATCCGTTTCCTATATGAAGACGCTTTGTGAAAGCAAGGGCATTCAGACATCGGATACGTTTGTTGATAAAATTGATGCGCAGCAGAAGATGTTTTCCATCTCCGAGATCGAGAAGATTTTCAATGAGCATTATACCGCTTACCTCAAGCAGACGCATTTTCCGGCTTATCTGGAATGTCAGAATTCAGCGGTGAAGGAATCGAAGGCCGAGGGCAAGGCAGCGGACAAGCTGCATGACATGATCGGACTGGACAGCGTGAAGCGTGTCATTGAAGAATCGGTCAGCTTTTATAAGCTGCAAAAGACTTATCGGGAGCGCGGGATCTGTCTGAAAACGCCGGCGCGGAGCATGGTCTTCACGGGAAATCCCGGCACGGCTAAAACAACTGTCGCGCGCCTGACAGCAAAGGTATTCAAGGACAACGGACTGATCGAAAGCGGAAACATCGTTGAGGTCGGCAGAGCCGATCTGGTCGGAAAATTTGTCGGCTGGACAGCCCCGACTGTCAAGGCGGCATTTCAGCGTGCAAAGGGCTCGATCCTGTTTATTGACGAAGCATACTCTTTGGTCGATGACCGCGACGGAATGTACGGCGACGAAGCGATCAATACGATCGTGCAGGAAATGGAGAATCACCGCGAGGAAACTATTGTGATCTTCGCAGGCTATCCGGACAAAATGGAGCGCTTTCTTGAAAAGAATCCCGGCCTGCGCAGCCGCATCGCATTTCATGTCAGTTTCCCCGATTATACGCCGGAGGAGCTTTTGCAGATCTTACAGCTTATGGCAAAGGAGCAGTCGATGAAGCTGGACGGCAAGGCGGAAGCAGCCGCGCTTGCGATCTTCAATGCCGCGGTGAGGATTCCGGATTTCGGAAACGGCCGCTTTGTACGGAATGTTCTCGAACAGGCACAGATGCGGATGTCCCGCCGTCTGACAAGCGGGTCTGCGGGCTTCCTCACGGATGAGCAGCTGACAACACTCTGCGCGGAGGATTTTGCAGTTCCGGAAATGTGCGCCGCGGCACCGGAGCGCAGAGCCATCGGATTCTGAAAGGAGCGTATCTATGGATTTCAAAGCGTATTGGGATTCGGTCAAAGACATTCCGGTTTCGGAGAAGCTGGAATATCAGATCGCAGTTCTCTGGCTGCATCCGGGTCGCCTTCCGCTCGGTGTCGTGTCGATCGGGGATGAGACCATGCCGGTCATCAAAATCCCTGAACGGGCAGTGAATCCTTTCGGCCATGAAGAAAAGCATATCGTTCCGGTCATTGCGTTCAGAAAAAATGTATTAAGCGGCAAAACGCATATCACGGATATCATTCTGCCGCAGTCGGTCGGTGACATTCCGGCGGGCGCATTCGCGGGCTGCACCGGCCTGAAACGGATCACGATTCCGAAAAAGGTCACGGACATTTGGGCAGGAACATTTGCGGGATGCAGTCAGCTTTCTGATATCTATTATGAGGGCACGCCGGAGGAGTGGAGCAGAATCCGGATCGTGCATCAGAAGCATGAAACAGAATTCGGGAATCTGGTGGGCGGATCGCCGGTGCAGCAGATCACGGCGGAGCGTCTGGTGCACATTCCAGGCAATGAACCGCTGTTTTCGGCGAATATTCATTTCCGCTGTTCGCTGTCTGGAATCAGACAGCCGGAATTCAAGATCCGCACGGGCAATCGGGATATCACGGATGCGTTCAGAACCATGTAAAAAGCGCTTGCCTGAGAGCATCCTTTTTTGCGCATACATAAAAAATGCCTGCCGCTGACCGGCAGGCACTTTCGCTTTTATTGGCTGAACGTGATCCGGACATCCCCGTTTCCGAGCAGCGCTGTCAGCTCGCTTTCGGAGAGCGCGATATGTCCGAGCTTTGTATAGCTCCATGTATTTGAGCCGTAGAAAACGACGATCTGATCGCCGGAATACAGCACAATATCGCCCGGCTCCGTCGTGATCTGCCGGTCGCTCCGGCTGATGCGCTGACCGATCGGGCCGACCTGCTCAAAGCCGCCGTACATCGACATATCGACGGTCAGCGGCAGCAATGCCCGCAGATCTTCTGCCGCGCTGTTCTGCTCCCATGTCACGGGAACCTCTTTGTCACCGATCATCAGTTTCATTTCATTCTCCTCCGTTTCCGAATCTCCGGCGTCATCTGTGCCGGAATCCTCTGGCGCGGCATCCGTGACGATCTCGCCCGTCCAGTCGATGATGCCGCCGAATTCATAGATATTAGTATAGCCCATATCCGCGAGCTTCTGGGATGCTTCCTTGCTGCGGCGTCCGCTCCTGCAATACACGAGAATGATTTGTTCGGGGTCGGGCAGCGCCGCAGGACGCTCCGTTCCGATCGACTCATTCGGCAGCAGGATCGCACCGGGGATATGACCGCTGTCGTATTCGTCCTGCCGCCGCACATCCACGATGACATGGCCGTCGTTTTGCTGCATCATTTCCTTAGCCCTGTCCTGTGTGATCTGCTGATAGGTACCCTGCGGCGCAGCGGATGATGATTCTGCCGGTATGCTGCTGTCTGCGGCAGGTATGCCGGCGGAATCCGTTCCGCAGGCGGCGGAGCAGAGCGTGAATGCGGTGAGAAAACATAAAATGATTTTTTTCATGCGGATAACTCCCTGAAAATAGATTTGACATGATTCAGATGCACTGTAATCATGCGCTGAAAAGTGTCAGATGATGCGGCACTGACAGGAATTGAAGCAAATAATCAGGCGAACAACTGAATATTTTCTGATATGACTTGCTGTTCATATAAAGTTTACTATTTTTTTACAGTTTGTCTAAGTATCATTATGGTTGTTATGTTATAATAACAACGTCGAAAGATGATAAGCTAATAATGATATAACAGTAAAGGAGCGATTAATATGAAAAATAACAATATGAATGCATTTGCGATCAGCATGAACAAGGAAAACGGCGTACTGACAGTGACGCTTGAGGGCAGACTCGATAAGATTACTACGCTCACTGCGGAGAAGATGATCGCCGAAGAAATGCAGGATCAGTCGGAGCTGGTTCTCGATCTCGTCAAGCTGGAGTACATTTCCTCGGCAGGCATCCGTATGCTTGTTTCTCTCCATAAGCAGTTCAGGGATCGGCGCATGACGATCATCAATGTCCGGCCGACTATCCGCGAAATCCTTACGCTCGGCAATCTGACAAACTATCTGCTGTGATTGTGCTATATCGCAGATTCCCTACATACTTCATATTGATTCCGTCAGCATTTCTGCCCATTCAGCTTTTGTGATAAAATGCGGCCGGATATCCGGAATTTCGCTGTCGGCACAGATGCTGATGATATGTCCGTCGAGGCGGAATGTCCTGAAATATGAGGTTTGCCCGTGCAAAGCAGCGCGTCCGCGGTCATAGTCGAATGCGGGTGCATCCCGGTCATAAAGCGGGAGGCCGAGCCCTGTTTTTTTGGCAAACGCTTCTTTTACAGTCCAGATGCGGAAAAACTCCGCATCCGGACTTTTTTCGTTTCTGAGCCGCAGCAGTTCAGCGTCGCTGAGAAATGCATCATAATCGGACAGCCTTACGGCTGAGATTTTTTCAGCATCCACGCCTGCCGCACAGTCCGCCTGTGCATAGACGATCATATTGCCGCTGTGAGACAGTGAGAAATGGAGCGCCGGATATTCCCTGACATATGGCTTTCCGTGCTCGGATCTTGCGATCGTAAACCGTGCATTTATTCCGCAGGCATTCTTCACGCACTGCCGGATCAGAAAGGCACCGGCGGCACAGCGAAGCCGGTCCGCCTGCCGATAATACTTCTCTGCCCGAAGCCTTTCTTCCTCGGGCAGAGCTGCGAGTATTGTCTGATAGCTTTCCGCGAGCGGAAGCTTCCTGTCATCTGCGATCAGTATTTCCATTACAGTTCGATCGTCTCCTCATCAAAGAATCCCGAGCCGGTCAGAACGGAAACGAATTTTGCGATATAATCCCATGTGGTGAACGGCCAGCTGAAGCCGAGACGGTAAAGCACCTGCAATGTGTAGCCGCACTGTCTTGTCAGTCTGACGGTCTCGCGTCCGCCCTCCGGCTCCATATATGCCATGATGCTTGTGAGCCATTTCGAGCGTTTCGGGTCGTTCTTTGCTTCTGTGAAGGCATTTGCAAATTGCTCTGCTTCGACGAATTCGACCGGATATCCGCAGACAGACATTTCGCTGAAAATGCGGCCGAGCGTGATTCGCTGATCGTTGAAAACATGGAAAACCGTGCAGTCATCGGGTGTTCCTGACAGCAGAACGATCGCCTTTGCAACTGCGTCGATCGGGGAGAATTCCATTGTGTTTTCCAGCTGTCCGTATGAAGCACAGCCAAGCATTGCAAAGGCTCTGAGTCTGCCCATTGCGGAATTCGTGCCGGAATTCACCTGAAATTCGCCGTCGGCGCTGCGTGCCGCGAGATTGCCGAGACGCATGATCTTTCCGCGCAGTCCTTTCTTTGCGGCGGCTTCCATGACGGCACGCTCCGCTAAGAATTTGGAATGCACATACTTATTATCGAGCAGCTGATTGAAATACAGCGAACGCTCATCGGGCAGGAAGCCCGCCGGAATGCTGTCCTTATACGCTGCGCTGACGACGCTCATGGTCGAGGTCTGGATCAGTGCGGCGCCTGTTTTCAGGCAGAATGCGATGAGGTTTTCCGCACCGCCGAGATTGACATCCTCAATGATCGTTCCCGCCGAGAAATGCTTGACAACTGCGGCGCAGTTGATGACCGTGTCGATCGGATACTGCTCCAGCTCCGCGAGCTTCTCCTGATCGGTCACATCGCCCTCGCAGATGATGATCCTGCTGCCGATCAGGTCAGAGATATAAGTGTCGAAATAATAGAAATACAGGGACAGCAGACGGATATCTGCCGGATTCTCTTTGCCGCTGCGCAGCATACAGTAGATCTTCGCGTCTGCGTCCAGCGTTTCGATCAGCTCATGGAGAATATGGATGCCGAGATAGCCGGTCGCACCGGTCAGCAGGACATTTCCTAGACTGTGGCAGGTTCCGCTTTTGAATGCCGCAAGCGTATTCTTTTCAAGCAGATCGTTGATCGCGGCATAGTCATATGCGATGACCGCAGCATCAATGTCATCGTCAGCGGGTTCTGTTCTGTCTCCGGCTGCTTCGGCCAGTTTGCGCGGCGTCGGACGGTCAAATACATCGCTGAATGAGAGTTTGTAACCGAGTCTGCCCGCTTCGATCACAACATTTGTCACGAGCAGTGAGGTTCCGCCGAGCTCGAAGAAGTTTTCCTCCGCACCGACATCCGGCGCATGAAGCAGCTCGGAGAAGATCCGGCAGAAATCCTTTTCCGCCTGTGTTTCCGCCGCAGCGCCCTTGTCAGCGCGATAGAGTGAAGGCTCCGGCAGATTCTTGAGATCGAGCTTGCCGTTCGGCGTGACAGGCATTTCCTCCAGCTGCATATACGCAGTCGGAACCATATAACCGGTCAGTGTTTTGCCAAGCTGCGTTTTGAGTGCGCCGATATCCATCTGACGGTCGGCGGTGAACCATGCGCAGAGATGCTCGATGCCGTTGATCTTCGCGATCTTGACCGCAGTGCGGCGGATGCCCTCAACAGCGCCCAGTACCGCATCGACCTCGTCCAGCTCAATGCGCAGACCTCTCAGCTTGATCTGATTGTCCTTGCGGCCGAGGATCTCCACATAGCCTTCCGCTGTCCATTTCGCATAGTCGCCGGATTTGTAGATACGCTGCCCCTGATATTCGATGAATTTCTCCGCAGTCATTTCAGGCAGATTCTGATAGCCCGCCGCGACGCCGATTCCGCCGATATACAGCTCACCGATTGCGCCGGCAGGAAGCTCATTGCCGTCCGGATCGACGATATACTCAGTCACGCCCGGCAGCGGACGGCCTGCATTGACCGTGTCCTGTCCGGAAAGCTCCGCCGTGTTGCTGGAGACTGTTACCTCCGTCGGGCCGTAGGTATTGAAAATCAGCCGTTCGGGATGGTCCTGTTTCAGCCGCGCAAGCAGCTGCTCAGGATATTTTTCTCCGCCGCAGATGACAACCTGACAGCTTTCAAATGCCGTCTGGAAATCTGGGGAGCTGAGCAGCGTCAGCAGGCGGGAGGGCGTTGCGCCGAATACATCCGTATGCGTTTTGCGGATTCTTTCAGCGAGCTTTGCGGCATCATTGACCTCATCGTCTGCAGCGACCGAAAGTGTCAGTCCGTTGAACAGGGGAGCCGCCCATTCCTTCACCGAGAAGTCGAATGAGAATGTCGTGATCGCCGTCAGAACATGGCCCTTTTCCGTCATGCCGTTGATGAGAATATTGCCGGGCGTATTTGTCACATAGTTCACAGCGCCGCGGTGCCGCAGCATAACGCCCTTCGGCTTTCCGGTCGAGCCGGAGGTGTAGATCAGATAGGCGAGGTCATCCTGCGAGACCGCGACATCCGGCTTTGCAGTATTCGTTTCGGCAAGCAGCTGCTCTGCGCTGATCGCTGTCCGTGATGCGAATTTGTCAAGCCTGTCTGCGGTCGTGATAATGACCTCTGCACCGGAATCGTCAATGATATGACGGATCCGATCGGCCGGATAATTCGGATCGCAGGGGATATATGCAGCGCCCGCCTTGAGAACGCCGAACAGCGAGAAGAACATCTTCGCTGTCCGCGGCAGGAGCAGAACGACCCTGTCGCCCTTTCTGACACCAAGCTTTATCAGTGCATTGGCAGCGCGGTTCGCATTCTCGTCCAGCTGTCTGTATGTGAACTGACCGTCCGCTGCGATGATCGCAGTATGATCGGGCTTTTCGGCAGCCTGCTTTTCCATGCCGGAATGGAAAAGGATATTTGCAGGGATATCCGGCTTGATTTCACGCGAACGGAATATATCGAGCTGTCTGATTCGCGCATCATCAAGCAGCGAGATTCTGCGGAGCTTTTGGAGACCCTGCGCCGCAAACTGCTCCGTGACGATCGCCAGAGAGCGGATGAATTCCGCAGCGGCCTTTTCGGAATAGACGGCATCATTGTATTCGACCTCGATCGCGGCCGAGCCGTCCCTGTCAATGATCCGGACAGCAATACCGAATTTGGCTGTTCCGGATGCGATCCCGCCGACGGAGCGGAGCATGGGAATCTCCGGCAGATCGACGATGCCTCTCTGATATTCATACATCACGCCGACCGAATAGCCCCATTTTGCAGCGATCTCCGCAAAGGGATAGTTTTCGTGTGCGACGGCTCTGTCAAGTCCGGCGGCGACCGTTTTGATGAATTCGTCAGTGCTGCCGTCGGAGAGCTTCGCTGCCAGCGGGATCGTATTGACAAACATTCCGTAGGTATCGGCAAAGCGGATGTCCGATCTGCCGCTGGAGATCGTCGAAATATACACGCTGTCCGAGACAGTCATTCTTGCGAGCGTATAATCCAGCACTGCAAGGAAGAATCCCGCTTCGGGAACGCCCGTCCGCGCACAGGCTTTCCGGACGGCTGCGTCATCAACTGCATGATAGATTTTCTTTCCGCGGCCGGCAGCGCCGCCGGATTTCAGATCGGCGGGCAGCTCTGTCACGGATTCAAAATCACCGAGCAGCTCTGCAAAATATTCTGCATATTCCTTGCCTGCATCACCCGAAAGCAGCGCGGTCTGTTCACGCACATATGCAAAATAGGATGCGCCCTCTGTCTCGACCGCGCCGTCCCGCAGCGCTTTGCCGAGATCATTGAGGAACAGATTCATCGAAAAACCGTCGAATACGAGATGGTGGAAATCACAGAGCAGACGGACGGCCTCCGGCGTTCTGACGATCGCCATGCGGAACAGCGGCCCCTTGTCCGTCAGGAACGGCACGACCGAATCGGAGATCATCGCCTGCAATGCATCCTCGCTGATCTCTATGACCGGAATGTCCGGCACATTCACTGCATCGCGGACAGCCATGACCTTTCCGTCCGTGAGCTCAAAATGCACGAACAGCGAGGGATGCGCTTCCAGAACGCGCTTTACGGCAGCACAGAGCCGTCCGGTATCCATCGCCTTGTCAAAGGTGATGACAGACGGGATGTTGTAGCTTGTCTTTTCGGGCTCCCGCACGCATTCGATATAAACGCCTTTCTGCGCGGCGCTGAGTTCGGCGCGCTGTTCTTCGGGAACGGCAGCGGCATCGGGCTGCGTATTCCCGCTCTGATACATCCAGTTTTCAATGATCCGGTCGGCGATCTCCGCGATCGTGATATTTTTCATTTCCTTGATCGGGATACTGATGCCGAAGCGCTTGCCGAGCTTTGTGGAAAGCCGGATCATGCTGATGCTGTTGAAGCCGAGATACTCCAGCGGCGTATGCAGCGGCGGCTGTTCCATGCTGATCGCTTCGCCGATCAGCTTTTTCAGCTCTTTTTCAAGGGCATTGTCGATGTGTGCGGTGTCCTCCGCGGCTGTTTCAATGACAGGCTCCGGCAGCGCTTTCCGATTGACCTTGCCGTTCTGATTGAGCGGGATCGCGTCAAGCTGCATCAGCGATGCGGGAACCATATAGGGCGGCTTTTTGCTGCGGATAAAGTCGGCGATCTCCTTCGGCTCAATCGTCCGGTCACTGACATAATATGCCGCGATCACTTTTCCGTCTGCGCCGAGATCGCGTGCCGCAACAGCCGCATTGCGGATCCCGTCAAATTCCCGGATGACCGCTTCGATCTCGCTCAGCTCAATACGGAAGCCGTGGATCTTGACCTGACCGTCTCTGCGGCCGATGAATTCGATTTCGCCGTCCGTGCGGAAGCGCACAATGTCACCGGTTTTATAGGCGTGTGCATATGCGCCGCCGTCAAAGGGATTCTCAATAAAGACCTCTGCCGTTTTCTCCGGACGGTTGAGATATCCGGCACCGATCTGCGGCCCCGCAAGCAGCAGCTCGCCGACCGCTCCCGGCGGAAGAATATGCCCGAACGGATCCAGAACATAGGCTTTCATATTGTCGAGCATTTTGCCGATCGGGATATTATCCTCTCTTTTCGTGATATGATAAACGGTACTGATAATCGTACACTCTGTCGGGCCGTAGACATTGTAAAGGCTCACGCGCTTCGGCGGATCCATCGGGGCGAGCTTTTCACCGCCGACAGAAACGGCCCGCAGATACGGATTTTCCATTTCGGCGGCAAACTGTCTGCCGACCTGTGTGGTCATGAATGCGAGCGTGACCCTGCGGGCAATGAAATAGTCGTTCATCGCATTGAGGTCGAGCCGCATTTCCTCCGGCACGATGCAGACCGCCGCGCCGGACGTGAGTGCCGGGTACATATCCATCATGCAGGCATCAAAGCCGTAGGATGCATACTGCCCGACTCTGTCCGTTTCGGTCAGGCCGTAAAACCGTTTGTACCAGCTGATGAAGCAGACAAGATTGCCGTGCGTCAGCCGGACGCCCTTCGGCACGCCGGTGCTGCCGGAGGTATACAGCAGGATGAATGTATCTTCGGGGGAGATCTCTGCATCGGAGCTGCCCGCCGGCAGCGCCTCGATCTCGCTGAGCATCAGCCGTCTGCCGTCGTAATCCGTGATGAGCGCACCGAGCGTTTCATTCGTGATGAGCAGGCCTGCCGATGCATCCTTTACCATGAAATTCAGGCGCTCCGGCGGGTAGGTCGCGTCAAGCGGCTGATAGGCACAGCCCGCCTTCAGTGCGCCGAGCGATGCGATCGCCTGATATTCGCCTCTGGGAATCAGAATGGATACCACATCGCCCCTGCCAAGTCCGATGCTGCGGATATACGCGGCGATCCGGTCAGAGCGTTCGTTGATCTCGGCATAGGTGAATGTACAGTCCTCATACATCACGGCGATGTTGTCAGGATAGCTTTCGGCCGCCGACCGGAAAAGCGATACGACTGTCTGTGTGCGGTCATATTCCTTTTCGGTCATGTTCCATTTTCTGAGCGTTTCCAGCTCTTTGTAGGATGCGGCTGAGATCTCGCTCATTTTCTCTGCGGAGAGCATTTTCCGCAGCACATTTTCAAATGACCGCAGGAAGATCCGGACGAATTCCTCCGAATAGAGATCGCTCCGGTATTCCGCACGGACATTGTAGATGCCGCCTTTTTTATACATCTGCACGGCGAACTGCTCGCCGGTCGCATTTTCCATGATCGGGATCTGCTGTACCGGTTCGCCGGCGAATCCGCCTGTATCAAGCAGATCACCCTGATATGCAAAGAGGATATCGCCGGAGATGCCGGTATCCGCGGCGAGATCGGAAAAGGGGTAGATATCATTGTTCATGCAGCCGAGCAGCTGTTCTTTCTGCGCAGTCAGATAGCTGCGGACATCCTGCTCCTTTTCAAAGCGGGAATAGACCGGCAGCGTCCTGACGAGCATCGCAACCGAGCGTGCGGTGCGGAGGGAATCTCTGCCGTTGTAGATCGTCGTGAACAGTGACTCCGTCATGCCCGCATACAGTGCAAGGCACACGCCGAAGGCTGCTGTCGCAAAGACATTTTCGGTTACGCCGTATCTGCTGCAAAGCGCCCCGACCTGACCGGCTTCCAGCAGCAGATCTGTTTCCGCCGCGCCGAAGGACGGCTTTTCCTCATGCCTGTCCGGAACGGGCATACTGTCTGCTTCGATCCCGCCGAAGATATCCAGATACCATTTTTTCGCATCCTCATATTCTTCTGCACGGCGTTCCGCTTCATCCTCTGCGATCTCAAATCCGCTGTAATTCTCCCGTTCGGGCGTACCGCCGAGATAAGCGCGTTCGATGTCTTTCATCAGCACGAGGAACGAGGAACCGTCAAAAATAATATGGTGCAGATCCATGAACAGATATGTGCCTTCCTCTGTCACAAAAATGCGGATGCGGTACAGTCTGTCACGGAGCAGACGGAACGGCTGCATCAGCGTCGGCGCGATTTTCAGCAGCTCTGCTTCGCTGATTTTTTCCACGGTCAGCGCACAGGGCTCATCATCGCAGCGCATCTGCACCGGGTCGCCGTTTTCATCGGTTTTCAGGCGCATTTTGATAAAGGGATGCGCTTCGATTGCCGCTTCGCAGGCTGCGCGCAGCTTCTCCGGATCGATCTTCTTTCCCAGCTTCAGCAGGATCGGATTGTTATAGAGCGCTTCGCCGTCGCGGTTCATCGACTCGATATAGATACCGAGCTGTGCCGAGGAAAGCGGATATTCCTGCTTCTTCACGCGCACCCTGACATCGGCGGATTTTGCAAGCTCCGCAGCGATCGCGCGCGGGGTTTTCAGCGCATAGATCATCTTGCTTGTGAGCGGAAGCTCCGGACAGGCCGTCGCCAGCTTCATGACGCGGATGCTGTCGCCGCCCATTGCAAAGAAATCATCGTCCGTGCCGACCTGTTCCGCGCCGAGCGCAATTTCAAATGCACGGCAAAGCATGGCCTCGGTCTCATTCTGCGGCGGTACATAGGCGGCTCTCTTGCTGGAAATATCCGGAACCGGCAGATTCCTGCGGTCGATCTTGCCGTTCTGATTGAGCGGGAATTTGTCCATATGCAGGAAGAACGACGGGATCATATAGGATGCGATCTTTTCGGACAGCTTTTCCGTGATCTCGCTGTCCGGCAGCGCATCGCCGGTAAAATAAGCACAGAGGAAAACGCGGTTCTCCGCACCCTTGACCGCCCTGACCACGGCCTTGTCGATGCCCTCAATTTTCATCATGATATTTTCGATCTCGCCGGGCTCGACGCGCTGACCGTTGATCTTGACCATCCAGTCCTTGCGGTTGATGTAGACGAGATTGCCGTCCGGCAGCTTTTTCATAATGTCGCCCGTATGGAGCCAGCCGCCGCGGAAGAGCTTTGCAGTCGCCTCGGGATCCTTGAAATAGCCCGAGGTGAATGCGCCTCTGACGCACAATTCGCCCTCTGCGCCGTCCGCAGCGGGATTGCCCGCATCATCCAGCAGCGCCCATTCGATGCTTTCCGACGGAACGCCGACCGGCGTGGTTTCATACGGCTTATCTACGGGAAAGTTGCAGATCGTCCCCATTGTTTCGCTCATGCCGTAGTTGTTAAGCAGCTGATATCCCTCGCGGCTGCACTGTCCGGTCAGGCGCTCGCTGCCGGTCATGACGATCTTCAGCGCATCCGATCTGCTGTGGAAATTTGCGAGCAGCGACGGGCTGATAAATCCGACCGTGATCTTCTGCTCCGCAAAATATTGTTCGAGCTTCCCGACATCATGCATGATCTCCTTATCGAGCAGATGCACCTCGCCGCCGTGGGTCAGCACCTTATAGACCGCCGCGGATGCAACAAAATACATCGGTGCGCCGAGCGCCCATTTCTGTCCCTGCGAATAGACCTCCGCTTTGCCAAGATTTCTGTTTGCGAGCAGACCGGCAAAGGTATGCAGGATGCCCTTCGGCATTCCGGTCGAGCCGGAGGTGTAGAGCAGGAATGCCGTATCATCCTCTGCTGTCTCCGGAAATACGGCATTGTCAACGGGCTCTGCCGCACGGATCTCATCTATCACAGAATCGTCGATCACAAATGGCGCTTCACAGTTCATGCAGATATATTTTACGCGTTCCTCCGGAAAATCCGCGCCGAGCGGAACCGCCGTATGACCGGAGAGCCACACGCCGCAGACCGCCGCCGCATATTCCAGCGAGGACACAAAGCGCACCGGAATAAACGAGCGCTTCTCAAGCCTTTTTTCATGGATCCATGCAGCAGTCTGCCGCATCAGTTTGCCAAAGGTCTTATAGTCTGAGGAACGGGTTCCCTTTCGGTCAGTGATTGCAATATTGTCCGCATATTTTTCAGCCGCTTCGTATAACAGTTTCACATATTCAGCCATTGATCTGCTCCTTTTTACATTGGATTTCGATGATCGTGTGATTGAGATTGATGACGCGCATATAACTCATTCTGACATTCATTTTTTTCAGAAGTGCAAGTCCATTGAGGTCAGAGGAATCGTGTTCATCGGATGAATAGGCAGTGGGGTCAAAGGGAATGCCGTCGTCACGCAGACGGAGAAAAAGCGAATCACCGTCCCGCGAGAGACAGATGTCAATTTCCTTATGCTCCGGATCGGTATATCCGTGCAGGCCGATATTAGAGATCAGCTCCTCGGCAGCAAGCGCGAGGATGACGGATTCCCGCTCGTCAATTTTTTCGCTGCGGCAGTACTGCATCATGCGTGCGGAAACATCCACCGCATCGGCATCGCTGCCGGTCACGGTCATATCCATGATCTCGCCGTCGCCGCGTTCGGGGATCGCCGGAAAGCCCTTCTGCGGAACCTTTCCGGCTTTTTGCAGAATGATGCGCAGCAGGTTGATGAGGAGAAATGTCGCCAGCTCACTGAAAATGATGCCCGCATACAGGCCGGTGAATCCGAAGAGACGCAGTCCTGCGAGCATGAACGGAACCTTGAGGATCAGCAGCTCCAGCGCTGTCACGGAAACAGACAGGAAGGTCTGCCCGATCGTGCGGTAATAATTCTGTGCCACCGAATTCAGGATGAAGAACCCGAAGCTCAGTGAGAAGATGCGGATTCCCCGGAGCAGCTCCGGCAGCAGCTCCGGATCTCTGAATCCGTACATGGCTGCGAAAAGCTGCGGGACGGCAAGAAAAATTGCCGTGATGACAGCACCGGTTGTCAGGGAGATTTTCAGTACCTTTGAAAGCACCGCCCGCATTCCGAAATAGTCCTTTTCACCGTACAGCACACCGGCGACCGACGCGATCACGGAGGTTATTCCGTTCAGCAGCATCGTCACGATCGCCTGCGTATTGTTTGTCACGGCATAGGCCGAATAGTAACCGGCTCCGAGGCTGCTCAGAACGCTTTTGTTGATGATCGACATTCCGATGACCGTCATGAGGAGAAAGGACAGCGTCGGCAGTCCTCTCTTGACGGACATTGCAATGGGCTTTCTGCTGTCGCGCAGCCCTTTGAATGCAGGCGTGATCATCCGTTTGCTGCTGCGAAAATACATCGGAATAAAAATACAGCCGGCTGCAAGATATCCGAGCACTGTGGAAAGCGCGGCGCCCTTCATGCCGAGAGATGTATATTTCACAAGCAGATAATCCATCGCTAGATTTACGGCATTTGCGGTAATATTCATTCCCGCTGACCATGACGGATGATTGTCGATATTCATGAAATATGACATGATCAGCACAAAGGATATGACCGGCATACCCAGTGCGTATACCTGAGAATAATCATGGATCATTTCTCCCTGCACGCCCTCTGCGCCGGTAAAACCGACATATGCCGGAACCAGAGCAGGGGACAGCACCGCCAGTATCAGCGGATAGGCGATGCCGGCGAGAATGCAGAAGCCCATGATCTTTCCGGCAGATGCGGCATCCTTGCGTCCGAGCGAGACCGCCGCGCCGACAGACCCGCCGGCTGCCAGCAGGAACGCAGCAGCCTGAAGCAGATAGACAAACGGCAGGGATGCGCTCACGGCACCGTTTGCGATGCTGCCGAGCAGGTTTCCGACGATCATGGCATCGACGATATTTCCGAGCTGTAAGGCAACCGTTGTCATGATGCCCGTCAGCATATACCTGTATATTTTCTTTTTTATCAGATTGTTGTTTCTGTTCATAGCAGGTCTCCTTATTTTTCATATATATTATACAGCTTCTTGTATAAAATGTCAACTGTTTGGCACTTGAGGATAGGTCAATTCATTTTCGGGTATGAGAAAACCGCCCTGATTGCTCAGAGCGGTTTGCGTTCCAAATTCATTCAGAAAACGGGACTGTTATTGCAGCAGCATTGCAGCCGTCAGCAGCACCGCCAGCATTCCGAAATTCACTGCGGAGAACACCGCAAAATAACGCCCGGTATGCGCGCCGGCCGCCTTGCGGTAAAACTGGAAAGAGATCAGGCTCGCCAGCGATGCGATCAGCGTTCCGAGTCCGCCGAGATTCGCTCCGAGCAGCAGTGCGGAGCCGTTTTTCGTGAATCCCGCCAGCATGACCGCCGCCGGCACATTGCTGATGAACTGCGAAAGCAGCGCCGTCACCGGCAGCTCGCGGCCGTTCAGCATATCCGCGATCGCATTGCGCACCGGCTCGATCCGTGCGATATTTCCGACGAAAACAAAGAAGCAGACAAATGTCGCAAGCAGCGCATAATCGACCTTTTTCAGCAGCGAATGATCGAAGACCATCGAGACCGCTGCTGTCATTGCCAGCACCGACCAGACCGGTATGATCCGGAACACCGTTGCGAGACAGACTGCAAACAGCAGCAGATACGCGGCAGCTTTGTCCTTCGGGATCGGCGGGCGCTTCTGCTCCGAGGTATGGCAGGCCGAACGCGGCAGGAGCAGCGTCAGCAGGATCAGACAGATCAGACTCAGGATGCCGGACGGCAGCATGATGCGCAGAAATGCGCCCGCGCTCAGATTGAATGCATCATACAGATAGAGATTCTGCGGATTGCCGACCGGTGTGAGCATACTGCCGAGATTCGCCGCCGCCGTTTCGAGAACAATTATGAGGATGCGGCTGCGGTCGTCCGGAATGCGGTCAAAGAGCAGCAGCGTCAGCGGAACAAATGTCAGCAGCACGACGTCATTCGTCACGAGCATGGATGCAAAATAACAGATCAGCGTGAGGATCAGGCCGAGCCGCCGGATCGTTCCGGCTCTGCGGAGAAGCATCGCCGCGGCTGCATCAAAAACGCCGATCGCCCGCACGCCCGCGACTGCTGCCATCAGCCCGAACAGCTGGATCAGCACACGGGTATTCACATAGCCTGCATACTGCGCATCGGGCGGCACCAGAATAACGGTCAGAGCCGCCGCGAAAAACGCGATCACCAGAACGGGCTGTGCCTTGATAAACTGAACGATCCTCTGCATTGTCGATCCTCTTTCTGTGTTGATTTCGTTGGATATTATAGCACACAGTTTTTCAAACTGCAATACTATTATAAAATAATGGGCGAAATAGATGATAAAATAAACATTTATATGATAATTTGATATTGATTTTTCAAAAGAAAAGTAGTATAATAAAGTCATAATGCTTCGGCATATATAAGGGGGTTTTTGAAATGAAATCGAAAAAGAAAAAATGGGCTGCCGGCATGATGGCATTCTGCCTCGCCGGTTCCCTCTGCGGATCGGTCCCGCTCACCGCTTCCGCAGCCACCTCGGTCGTTGTCTCGCCCGACAACACCTACGCCATCAATGACGGTGTCTTTCAGGGCTGGGGCACCTCGCTCTGCTGGTGGGCAAACCGCGTCGGCTATTCCGACTCGCTCGCGCAGCAGGCCGCTGACATCTTCTTCGGAGATGACGGCCTGCGCCTGAACATCATGCGCTTCAACATCGGCGGCGGCGACAATCCGCAGCACAACCACATCACCCGCACAGATTCCAATATGCCCGGCTATACCAAGCTCGTCAACGGTCAGCCCGTCTACGACTGGTCGGCCGACTCCAATCAGCGCAATGTCCTGATGCGGTGCATCAAAGCTGCCGGCGATGATGCGATCGTGGAAATGTTCTCGAATTCTCCGCCGTATTATATGTGCAAATCCGGCTGCTCGACCGGCAATACCAATCCGGGCGCGAATAACCTCAAGGACGATTCCTACACCGCATTCGCGGAATATCTCGCAGAGGTCTGCAAGCATTACCGCGATGAATGGGGCGTTGATATCCAGTCCGTTGAGGCAATGAACGAGCCCTATACCAATTTCTGGGGCGCAAACAGTCCCAAGCAGGAGGGCTGTCACTTCGATCTCGGTAATTCCGAATCCAAAATCATCGTGGAGCTGCAAAAGTCTATGGCCGCCCGCGGCATGAGCGATGTCATCATCGCCGGCACGGACGAGACCTCGATCGACACACAGATCGACGCATTCAACAAGCTCTCCGCCGATGCGAAAAAGGCGGTCGGACGCATCGACACGCATACATACGGCGGCTGGAAGCGCACCGAACTCAAAAACACCGCACTCTCCGCCGGCAAGAACCTCTGGATGAGCGAGGTTGACGGCAACGGCGAGGCCGGACAGAATGCCGGTGCAATGGCGCCCGGTCTCTGGCTCTCGCAGCGCATCACCACCGACTGCAACGACCTCAACGCTTCCGCATGGATCCTCTGGCAGGTCATTGACAAGCACGTCTGCGCGGCGGGCTATCTGGGCAAGAAGGATTCCGGCATGATCGACATGAGCAAGGGCTTCTGGGGCACGGCTGTTGCCGATCACGATCAGGACAAGATCGTCCTCTCCAAGAAATATTACTGCTTCGGCCAGTATACGCGCTATATCCGTCCGGGCATGATCATGCTCAAATCCTCCGGCTCGACGATGGCGGCATATGATCCGCAGAATGAACAGCTCGTGCTGGTCGCATACAACACATCGTCCGGCAATTCCGATCTGAGCTTTGATCTCTCCGGATTTTCCGCGCTCGGCGGTGCTGCGAAGGGCATCCGCACGAGCAATTCCGAGAACTGGAACGACATCGGCTCGACCGCGCTCAGCGGCAGCAGACTGAATGTCACGCTCCCCGGCAATTCCGTCACGACCTATATTCTCGACGGCGTTAAGGGCAGCCTCGCCCGCACCAATCCGATCGACCTTTCCAAGGCAGTGCTTTCCGGCTCCAATTCGTGGAACAATAACGCAGGCACCGCTTATGACAAGGCGTTCGACGGCAATAAGAACACCTATTTCGACGGCGTCGGTGCCGGCTGGGTGCAGGCAGATCTCGGACAGAGCTATGATATCACCGCGATCGGCTACTGCCCGCGCAGCGGCTATGAATACCGCGCATCGGACTGCCAGTTCCTCATTTCCGATGACGGCGTTGACTGGACACCGATCTATACGGTCGAGGGAGAGCCGTCCTTCGGGATGCATTATTACAACACGCAGGGCTTTGTCTCCGGCCGGTATATCCGCTATCAGGCTCCGGAGGGCGCGCCGAAGAATCCCAACAACAAGGACAATGTCTGCTGCTGCAACATCGCGGAGATCGAGCTTTACGGCGAACCGCATTCCGGCCCGAGCGTCAGGCCGCTGACACCGGTCAGCGTTACCGGCTCGAATGCATGGAACAATTCCGCGAACGACAAGAGCAAGGTCTTTGACGGCAATCAGAGCAGCTATTTCGACGGTGTCGGCGACGGCTGGGTGCAGGCGGATCTCGGCGAGCTCTATGATATCGCTGCGATCGCATACTGCCCGCGCAGCGGCTACGAATACCGCTGTGCCGATGCGTATTTCGAGATTTCCAAGGACGGCACGAACTGGACAAAGATTCACACGATCGACGGTGTTCCGGCATTCACGATGAATTACATCCGCGATCTGGGCGGCGATACGGAGGCGCGGTATGTGCGCTATGCAGTCCCCTCCGGTGCGCCGAAAACCAGCGCGAACAAGGACAATGTGTATTGCTGCAATATCGCGGAGATCGCGATTTACGGCAGCAAGCCGAATCAGGTTCCGCAGATCATCCGCGGCGATGTCAATGCAGACGGAGTCCTCAGCCGCGCTGACGCGGAAATGATGCTGCAATATCTGCTGACCGCAGGCAGCATTACGGACTGGGAATCCGGCGACCTCAATGATGACGGCGTTCTGACCGCAGCAGATCTCAGTCTGCTCAAAGCGATGATCGCATAAACAAAAAAATCCGACAGCAGTTTGAACGCTGCTGTCGGATTTTTTTATTCAGTTTCAGTCTGTCTCGGTCTCTTTGGTAATGAGTGCGCTGTTGACGAACATATCATAAATGCGGCGGACGGCTTCCTCGAAATCGCCGTCAAGCAGGCCGATGATGATGTTCAGCTCACTGGAGCCCTGGTCGATCATCTTGACATTGA
>DGSY01000105.1 GCA_002394125.1 Ruminococcus sp. UBA4350 | reverse complement strand
CCGCTGCCGAATCAGCAGACACCGGAGCTCCGCGCTCTGCTCGTGCTCTATCAGCGCGTCATGGGTGAGCTGCACAATGCACAGATGAAGGACAAGGCTGCCGGTATTGACCCGACAACCCTGCTCGTTCCGAACGTCAATAAGTAAAAGGAGTATTCATGGAAGAACAGCAGAAGAAAAAGCGCATTTTCAGCGCGATCCAACCGACCGGCGTTTTCACCCTCGGCAACTACATCGGCGCTGTCAGCAACTGGGGTAAATTACAGGACGAATACGAATGTATCTATGCGATCGCCGATCTGCACGCGATCACGGTCATGCAGGAGCCTGCCGCACTGCGCAAAAATACGATGAATGCCTTCGCGCTGATGCTCGCCTGCGGCATGGATCCCAAGCGCAGCATCACATTCGTCCAGAGCCAGAATCCGCATCACGCGGAGCTGAGCTGGGTGCTGTCCTGCTCCACGATGTTCGGTGAGCTGAGCCGCATGACGCAGTTCAAGGACAAGAGCCAGAAGCACGCGGACAATATCAACGCCGGCCTCTTTACCTATCCGGTTCTGATGGCGGCTGATATCCTCGCCTACAACGCGGATCTCGTTCCGATCGGCGCTGACCAGAAGCAGCATCTGGAGCTTGCGCGCAATATTGCGCAGCGCTTCAACCAGCGCTTCGGTGAGACATTTGTTGTGCCGGAGGGCTACATTCCGGAGAGCGGCGCAAGACTGATGTCGCTTCAGGATCCGACCAAGAAGATGTCCAAATCCGACGAAAATGCAAACGCGACGATCTTCATTCTCGACGACAAGGATACGATCCTGCGGAAATTCAAGCGCGCTGTCACCGACTCCGATACTGAGGTCTGCTACCGCGAGGGCAAGGACGGCATCAACAATCTCATGTCGATCTACAGCGTTGTCACCGGCAAGACCTATGACGAGATCACTGCGGAATTCGCGGGCAGAGGCTACGGCGATTTCAAGACTGCCGTCGGCGAGGCGGTTGCGGATCATCTGGAACCCGTGCGCACCGAATATGCCCGCCTGAGCGCGGACAAGGCGTATCTGACCGAATGCATGACGAACGGCGCACAGCAGGCATATCGCCTGACCTCCAAGCTGCTGCGCAAGGTCTATCGCCGCGTCGGATTCATCGACAGACTGTGAGCTGCATTTTTGATGTATAATGCGACAAATTATGCATCCTGATTCATCTGCGTTTTGTCCGATTATTCAATTATTATGCAAAATTGAAAAAAGGCTTGCATTTTCTAACAAAAAGAGGTAAAATAAGACCGTATGATTACCAGTGAAGAAACCCTCGCAGCCCTGCGTGACCGCTCTCATTACGGCATTGATGAGCTCTTGCAGATCATGCAGGTGCTGCGCAGCGAAAACGGCTGCCCGTGGGACAAGGAACAGAGCCATGCCAGCATCCGGCAGGATCTCATCGAGGAATGCTATGAGGTGATCGAAGCGATCGACGCAGACAGTGTTCCAATGATGCGAGAGGAGCTCGGCGATGTGCTGCTGCAGGTTGTGTTCCACTGCCAGATCGAAGCCGAGCAGTCACATTTCACATTTGACGATATCTGCGATGAGCTCTGCAAAAAACTCGTCCAGCGGCATCCGCACGTTTTCGGTGAAACGAAGGTCTCCAGCAGCGATGAGGTGCTGAAAAACTGGGACAGCATCAAGCAGGAATCCAAGCATCAGGAAACAGCAACGGAAACGCTCGAAAGCGTCTGCAAGGCGCTGCCGGCTCTGATGTATGCGCAGAAGCTCGGCAAACGCGCTTCCCGTTCCGGTATGGACTGGCGCTCCGCCGAGGATGCATTTCAGTATATCCGGCTGGAGACCGATGAGCTTGCCGCCGCGATGCAGTCCGGCGACAGCGCACAGATCGAGGAGGAATTCGGCGACCTGCTCTTCTCCTGTGTCAATACCGCCCGGCATCTGCATATTGATGCGGAAACTGCACTGCGCAGTGCCGCAGAAAAGTTTCTCCGCCGGTTCGCTGAGACCGAAAATCTTGTCCGGCAGGACGGCAGGGAAATGAAAGAACTCCCCATTGAGACGCTTGATGTCTACTGGGGAAAAGCAAAAGAGAATCTGGAATAACAGATCAAACAGGAAACAGCCGTGTCTGTTCCGGCACGGATGTGATATAAAAATCAAAGAGATGCAATTTGGAGGATCAAACCATGACAAAGATCGAACTGATTTCGGCACTGGCGCAGAAGGGAAACTGCACCAGAAAGGAAGCCGATGACGCGCTCGAGCTCGTGACTTCCGTCATCATTGAGTCGCTCATCAACGGCGAAAAAGTACACCTGACCGGTCTCGGAACCTTTGAGATTCACGACCGGAAGGCAAAGGAAACGAAGAACCCGCGGACCGGCAAGCCGATGACCACGCCGGCCAAGAAGGCTCCGGCATTCCGCGCATCCAAAACACTGAAAGAGGCTGTCAATAAGAAATGAGACTCGATAAATACCTCAAGGTTTCCCGTCTGATGAAACGCCGCACCGTCGCAAATGAAGCCTGCGATGCCGGCCGCGTTTCCGTCAACGGCAAGCCTGCCCGCGCATCCTATGAGGTCAAGGTCGGCGATGTGATTGAGATCGCATTCGGCCAGCGCACGATGAAGGTGCAGGTCGCTGCGGTTTCGGAGGTCGTGACCAAGGACAAGGCGGCAGAGCTTTACACGATCATGCCCTGATCCGCTGTCAACCGAACAGAAAACGAAATGAGGGAAGATGCTGCTGCGTCTTCCCTCGTTTTTATCAGCAAGAGAAAAGCCCCACCGCAGTGAGGCTTTTCGTTATTCGTTTACTTTGCCAAATCTTCCATTTTGATCAGCTTCGCGATCGCCTGAAGGATTTTGGCGGCGTCATCCATTGAGATCACATCGTCATGCGTCACATCAGCATTGAGCTTGCCCTGATTTGTGATGACAGCAGTTTCATCCTCTGCATAGTAGCGTGCGATCAGAACTGCATCCGTCACATCGACAGTTTTGCTGCAATCCGCGTCGCCCCAGAGAATCGAAGGAGCCGGATCGTCGTTTAAGACTGTCGTTGTCACAGTTGTCGTAGTCTCAGCAACCGGCTTTACGGTCGTTGTGACAGACGGCTCATCATGCGGCGTTGTCTGACGCGGTGTGCCGTCCGGTGCCGGGCTTGCACTGATCGAGCCGGTTCCGACAGCACCGTCCGGCTGCTTGCCGAAGATCAGCTTTCCGTTTTCATAGACCGGAACATTCATGGTCTTGGTGTTCGCTTCGGATCCGATGCCCTGCGCAGAAAAATCGTTCGTGGCATCCCAGCCGTCGCCGTAATTCGGATAGACCAGCGCAAGCAGAATCTCGCACTGCTGGCGTCCCTCGGAGATCGGCAGAACGGCACGGCCGTCCGGCAGCGTGACCTCAATGTAATAAATATCGCCGCTGTCGTGGATCAGCTCGGAGATCTCCGCCGGCTTGACGCCCTCTGACGCGTACATCGCGGCCTGATCGCGGTCGCAGCGGATTCCGACATCCGATGCCTTAAAGCCCGCCGCAGTGACCTCGCTGAGATCAACATACACGCGCATGGAGAGATTGTCGATGCGGCGTGCCGGCCATGCGGTGTGATTCGTGATCTTCAGGCTGTAGGTAGAGCCTGATTTGCTGTTTGTGACCTTGCATTCGGTAAAGACCTCGTCGTCACGCGTCTCCGGATACGGGAATGCCGGATCAGATTTGCCGCCGTATTCCGAGATCATCTTGCAGAGCAGCGCCGTATAGCCGGAATTGTAGTCGGTCGCAACCTCGTTGTTGACGAAGTTGTTGCGCTTGTCCTTGAAGGAGCCGTCCTCATTCGGGCCGCCGACCAGCGCGCCGTAAAGAATATGGCGGCTTTCCTCCGGTGTCTCATCACTGTTTTTCCACGAGCCGTGCGCGGTACGGTGATGCGGATGGCACGGAGCATTGTCCGCATATCCGCAGACATAAGGCATTTTGTTCGGGTTATCGCCGAGCGTATAGTTGATCTGCGATTCGTACAGCTCCTTGAACGATGCTGCTTCCGGATCATCCTTGAACAGACGGTCTGTGCCGACTGCCGCGAGGAAGCCGATCGTATTTGCATAGCGCAGGCAGCCCCACGAATCAACCCAGCAAAGTCCGCCCTCCAGCCGCTTGCCTTCTTTCGCCCAGTAATTGAGATGCTTCTTGGCCTGTGCGATCCATTCCTTATCGCCGGTATTGATCGCATAGAGCAGCGTCGCGCCCTGCTGCACATCGTCCCAGCACTGCGACCATGTGTACTTCAGGCAATCCTGTCCCATTTCCTTGCCGAGATTCGGGATATAGGTCGCCGCCTTATCAAGATACGCCTTGTCGCCGGTCGCGATATACAGCCAGTTCGCGCACCAGAACAGCTCATCATAGAAATGGCTGGAGCGGTAGAAGCCCTTCGCATCGGAATCCTGATAGTAATCGTCGCTCCGGTCTGCATCTGCCATTTTGAACAGATTCTTCGAGTGCTTGATATAGTCATCCAGCACGCTCTGATCGACCTGACCTTTCAGTGCGGCAGCGCCGGCTGCGAGGGCAGCGCCCATTTCAGCGGTAACGGCGGAGCAGTCACGGCCGGCCAGATGTCCACGGGGTTCCTTCTTGCCCTGATCCAGCATACCGTATTCAATCAGCTCGACAGGCCCCCACCAGCTGTGGTCAACCTGTCCGAGACCGACCTGAAAGATCGCCTCGTCGCCGAGATCGCACTGCGCCAGATAATCCAGCGTCCATTTCAGGTTGTTGACATAGTTTGTCAATTCGCCGCAGGCCTTGACGCCGTCGGGATACTCATAAAGTCCCCATGCGAGCATCGCGGCAGAATACGCCATCGGCAGATTGAATTTGACATGGTCACCCGCGTCATACCAGCCGCCGTTCAGATCGTCATTGACGGTCGCATCGGCACGCCATTCGACGCGGTTCCATTCCGGCAGCGGGCCGGCCTGCTGACACTCATAGAAATAGAGCGACATTTGCAGTGCCTTCGCATAATCATGCGCCGCTTCCGCAGAGGCATCCGCAGCCGGTACAAGCTGCGCGGTTCCTGCGAGCATGACAGCCGCCGACAGGACAGCTGCCGTTCTCCATTTTTTCATTTGAAATCCCTCCCGTTTTTTCGCGGATATCCATATCCGCCTATTCTATATTATGCCACAAAAATGCGGCGTTGTCAAGCTTTCCGATTGCGATTTTCTTATGAAAAAATGCGAATTTCACAGATAGGTCACGGTTTCAGAGAGCGGCTTTCTCTTTCCGTGATTCGGCAGCGGCCCTGCACCCTCTGCGGCATAGCCGAGATCCAGCAGCATGAGAATCTCCTCATGCTCCGGAAGCTGCATCAGCTCCGCCAGACGGTCGGGATCGAAATTGTTGATCCAGCAGCTGTTGACACCGGCATCCGCTGCGGCAATCGTCAGATGCGTCGCAACGATCGCCGCATCCTCAATGCCGGAATCGCGCTTTCCGCCGGGATATGTGAACACATTGTACTTATCAAATGCGACGATCAGAACAATCGGCGCTCCGTAGCGGCAGGGCGTGACCGCGTCGATCTTTGCGAGCGCGTCCTCCGATTGCAGCACATAAATATGCTGCTCCTGCAAATTCTTCGCGGTCGGAGCAAGTCTGCCCGCTTCGAGAATCTGCGTCAGCTTCTCCGGCGAAACCTGTTTGCCGCCGTACTTCTTGCAGGAAAAACGCTCCCTGACTGCATCCATAAATTCCATGATAATTCCTCCTTTTTATTTACTCCACTGCGGTGGATTGACGATGTTTGATGATATTCTGCACGGTCACGATCAGCACTGCGATCACGACCGAGACCGCCGCGACAATCGGCGGCAGATACCATTCATAAAAGCGCTGCGAAAGCGAATGCCGTTCGCAGATGAGATATGCCAGAACGATCACCGGCATATGCCAGAGATAAACATGAAGCGAACAGGAGCCGCCGAGCGCGGAGAGCGGCGGAAACAGCCGCAGCGCGGGCATTTGCAGCGCAAACAGCATAGCCGAGACAGCCGCCGTGATCTTGAATATCTGCGAAATATTATAGCGGAACGGATCAAAGCATACGAGCAGGAATACGCAGATCAGCGACACGATCCCGCAGACCGCCGCCGCCACCGCAGGTATCCGCATCAGCCGCTCCCGCTGTTCCGCCATGCAGTATCCGAGCAGCATCAGCGGAAGCGCCGCCGCCAGCACATTGCTGCAAATGCGCCAGTCGCCGTTCACGGCATATTTATAGGTTTCCAGACCGATCCGCAGAAGGATGAAAACCGGCATTGCGAATTTCGCGTATTTTTGCAGCCGCAGCCGGTACATCAGCCAGAAGAACAGATAGGCTTGCAGCAGCGCAAACAGAAACCAGAGCGGATCGCCGTGAATCGGTTCGAGATCGCCCCAGAGCAGCAGCCGCAGATAATATTCCGGCCGCATGAACGGCCGCAGAAAGCCGTGCATATTCCTGTGCGTCACATAGAATTCGACGGCAGTGACCGCCGTATAGACCGCGATTGCAATGAGCAGAATGCAGAGATTCCGGCGGAATCGTTTCATCAGCTTCGGCCGCCTCTTCTCCCCGTCACCGTATGCGTAATAGCCGCTGATGAGGAAAAACAGCAGAATGCCGCAGGAGCCGACCGCGCTGATGCATTTGCCGAATCTGCCGGGGAACGGGATATGCCCGAATACGACGCTCAGTGCGGAGACACCCTTGAAAAAGTCAAGACATCGGTTCCGCTCCGGCGCTTTCTTTGCTGTGACCGTTTCGCTCATAGGCTGTCCTTTCATTGGATCAGTTCGCCGCCCGCTTCCGGCGCGGCTTCTTCCTCATCGGGATGATAGATCGGGAACGAGAGATATGCCTTGAACAGATCGCCGTCGGTGCTCAGCCGCAGCGTGCCGCCCTGCAATGCCGTGAGGTCACGGGCGATCGAGAGCCCCAGTCCGCTGCCCTCGGTATGCCGTGACGCATCGCCGCGCACAAAGCGCTCCATCAGCTCATCCGGCGAGACATTGAGCGGCTGCGCGGAGACATTTTTCAGTGCGATCGTCACTTCCTCACCCGCCTGACGGATATCAAGATAGACACGCGTGCCGGTCAGCGCATATTTGCAGACATTGTTCAGGAGATTGTCAAAGACACGCCAGATCTGCCGCCCGTCCGCGAGGATCATGACCGGTGTTTCAGGAACAGACTGCACGAGCATCAGTCCCTTTTCCGCAAAGGCTCCGTCATATTCGCCCGCGAGCTGCGAAAGCAGCACACCCAGATCCGTCGGCATCAGCTCGACCGTGAGATTGCCGGTCGAGGCCTTGGATGCATCCACGAGGTCGATCGTCAGCTTTTTGAGCTTCGCCGCCTGCCGCCGCAGCACCTCGAGATACTCCTCTGCCGCATCGGACTGCATCGGCTCGCGGCTCAGCAGATCGACATAGTTGACGATCGAGGTCAGCGGCGTTTTCAGATCATGGGAAACATTCGTGATCAGCTCTGTCCGCAGATGCTCCGCCTTTGTCTGCTGCGCAACGATCTCCGCGACCTTGCCGGTGATGTCATTCAGCGAGCCGTCAAAATCCGCGAAATCCGCACGCAGCTTCACAGGATGTGTCTGCGGTGAAAAATCGCCGGTCTCCATTTGCCGGACATGACGGTGCAGCTCGAAATAGGAATAGATGCAGTAGGCTGCAAAGAGCAGCGTGAGCCCGTCCAGCACAACTGCGACGGCAACGCATTCCCGCGGCAGAAAGAGCAGTGCCGCATTGAAGAACAGCAGTCCGCCTAGAATCAGCAGCAGCGAAGCCGTCGCAAAAAAGCGGCTGCGCAGCAGTCCGAACAGGAATCCGAAAATGCGGATAATGCCGAAGCTCCCCCAGAAGGATCCGGCTTTTGTCCGGACGGCGGTCGTATAGAGCCAGAGCATAAAGACTGACGAAATGCAGAAGATCATGCCGATGCAGAAGATCGCGATCATGCGGTAGGGCGTGCCCTCATTCACAAGATAGCGCAGCAGCAGAAGCGATGCGGCGATCGAAAGCGGCGGCAGTATCCAGAAGAATTCATACGGCAGCGTATGGATCCGCGAGATCTGCACACGGCCGTTCTCGTCCTGCCCGGCGACCGAACACATTGCGATTGCCGAAACGACCGTCAGGATCATCAGCACGAACATCAGAATCACAGCCCATTCCGAATGCTGAAACAGAAACGCATAGATCGCATAGTTATTGCTGATCGCATCCTCGATCGGCATATTGACCGGCAGATAGGTACGGACATAGCAGGCCGCTGTCTCATGACGCTGACCGCGGATCGTGATATCCAGCCCGCTCATGAGCTGCTTTTCCAGCGCTTCATCTGCGGCATAGATCTCCTGTCCCTCGCTCTTGCGGCGGTAGTAATCCTCCAGCGAGATCGTTTCCGCATTCGAGATCGTATAGGCCGTCACCTCGACGACGACCGAATGACTGATATCCTCATCCTGCGCAGCAGACTGCGCGGTCTCGGCGGCGATTTTCCATTCACAGTGCGGGCCGTAGGCCTTCTCGTAATCAAAGCTCTCCGCTTCCGCTTCGGTATCGAAGAACATATAATCCGTATATTCGCCGCCGTAGCCGATGACATCCAGTCCGTCGTGATACGCCGCGTCGATCTTCAGATCCGCAAAATACCAGAGCTGATAGTCATTCGGCGAATCAAGATACTGCGAGTTATCACCGTAAACAATGCGCTCAAAATCGTTGATCGGATCGTCGAAATGCTTCTGATTCTGGTAGCCGCGGGTATCCAGCTCCATTGTCGCCGTGCGGACATTCGTGGCGAGCAGCGGCTGATCGGTACCGTAAAGCGGATCGTTCGTCAGCAGCAGCCTGCCGTCCGGATCGGTCACTGCAAAACGGAAATTCGTATTCTGCGGATCAAAATGCATCTCATAGGTATGCAGATTCTGCTCTGCACCGACGCTGTCCTGCGCCGCCTCGCCGGTCTCCTCCAGATAACGCTGATGCAGGACTAGCTGAATATAGTTGTCGAGCATTTTGCTTTCGTTGCTTTCGGTCATGCGGACAAATGCCGAACGGAAATCAGCATTGTTATCCGTAAAGCCGATACCGAAATTCAGAATGACAACCAGAAGCATGATGCCGAAGCCCCAGAGAAATATGACCGATGCAGCAGCCGTTCCCACGCGCTGAAGGCTTTGTTTGAGTTTTTCGGATTGCATTCGCGGTTCTCCCCTCAGAGATGGAATGATAGCGCTCAGGGCTTTTCGAGCTTATAGCCCTGTCCCCAGACGACCTTGATCTGCCGCGGCTCCTGCGGATTGATCTCCAGCTTTTCGCGCAGATGCCGGATATGTACCGCGACCGTATTTTCCGAGCCGATCGGGTTTGCCTTCCAGACCGCCTGATAGATCTCACGCGGCGGGAAGACCGTGCCGACATTGTGCATCAGCAGTGAGAGGATCTCATATTCGATCGGTGTCAGCGGAACAGGAACGCCGTCCAGCGAAGCCGAACGCGCCTTCATATCGAGTGAGATGCTGCCGACCGTAAGCACATTCGGATCGTCGGATTCCGCTGCGCCGAGCCGCAGATAGCGCCGCAGCTGTGACCGCACACGCGCTACGACCTCTGCCGGAGAAAACGGTTTTGTGATGTAGTCATCCGCGCCGACATTCAGGCCGAGAATCTTGTCCGAATCCTCGGATTTCGCAGTCAGCAGGATCACCGGTACATTACTGGTCTTGCGGATCTCGGTCATAGCGGTGATGCCGTCGATCTCCGGCATCATGATATCCATGAGGATCAGATGGACAGTCTGCGTCCGTGCGATCTCGATCGCCTCTTTGCCGGAATAGGCGCAGACCGTCTGCCAGCCCTCGGCGCGCAGATAGATATTCAGTGCGGATACAATATCCTTTTCGTCATCGCAGATCAGAATGGTCTCCATTTCAACAGCCCCTTTTTTGACAGTCTTATTCCGGACGGGCTCCCCCGTCATACTACTAACATACTACTAGTATTATACACGCTCCGGCACAAAGATGCAAGCCCTGAAACCTGAAGATTTTATGAAGCGGGCGTGCATTTTCCGCCGGCGGCAAGAATGGCCTCCGCGCAGCGAATGCCGTCTGCCGCTGCCGAAACGATGCCGCCTGCATATCCGGCGCCCTCCCCGCAGGGATACAGTCCGGCAGCCGTCACCGCCTGCAATGTCGCCGGATCCCGCAGAATGCGCACCGGCGAAGAACTGCGCGTTTCCGGCGCTGTCAGCACCGCATCCGGCTGCAAGAAACCGTGCAGCTGCCGCTCCAGCAGCGGGATCCCCTGCCGCAGCGACCGGCAGACAAATTCCGGCAGACAGCTCTCCGGCCGCGCAAAAACGGTTCCCAGCGGATAGCTCGGCTGCACATTGCCCAGCGCCGCAGACTGCTGCCCTTTCAGGAAATCCGCAAGCAGCGTGACCGGCGCCTTGCCCGTGCCGCCGCCGGCGAAAAACGCTGCCCGCTCGATCTTCTGCTGCAATGCCGCACCCGCAAGAATATCGTCCGAACCGAAATCCGCCGGCGTAATACCGACCAGCAGCGCACTGTTCGCATTCTCGGCATTCCGCGCGAAATTGCTCATGCCGTTCGTAACGACCGTTTCCGGCTCGGATGCTGCCGCCTGCACGACACCGCCCGGACACATACAGAACGAATACACGCCGCGTCCCTCCGACGTATGCGCCGCGAGTTTATAGCTTGCCGCACCGAGCGCCGGATGTCCCGCTGCATCGCCCCAGCAGAAGCGGTCGATATCCGCCTGCCGGTGCTCAATGCGCACACCGAGCGAAAACGCCTTCTGCTCCATCGGCAGGCCCATTGCATTCAGCCACGCAAACACATCACGCGCGCTGTGTCCGACTGCGAGAACTGCATAATCTGTGCGCAGCGATTTCTGCGTATTTTCGTGCTGATACTCCACGGAGACCAGTCTGCCGTCCGCGACAGTCAGTCCGGTGCATTTTGCATTAAACAAAACGGTTCCGCCTGCCTGTTCAATGCGCCTGCGCAGTGCCGGAATGCATTCCGTGAGCTTATCCGTACCGATATGCGGCTTTGCCTGCCAAAGGATCTCCTCCGGTGCGCCGCATTCCGCAAAGGTATGCAGGACCTGACGGATCTGCGGGCTTTTCGTGCCGGTATTGAGCTTGCCGTCCGAGAATGTTCCGGCGCCGCCCTCCCCGAACTGCACATT
>DGSY01000059.1 GCA_002394125.1 Ruminococcus sp. UBA4350 | reverse complement strand
TTTGCTCTGCAAACTCACCTCGACCAAAAACTTTGGATGACATCGCCGGAAGCGTGCTGAAAAATCCCCGGTCGGTCACTCCCCCGGCAGAGCCGACCTTGATTTTTTGCCGGATTTATGGTACAATTAGATATCGTTAACAGAAAGAGTGATGCATATGAATATCATTGAAACACTGGCCGCTGCACTGCGCGAGGAGAGTGCCGATGTGATGCTCCTCACCGGCGAGGTCAATCTGATGTATGTCCTGAAAACCGCTGCGCTGGAGGGACAATGCCTGATCTTCCCCGACGGCGCGCCCGTTTTCGTGACGGACGGCCGCTATACCGAAGCCGCTGAGCAGGCGCTCATCCCGCAGGGCTTCACCGTCCTGACACGAACAAATTCCGTCGGGCTCTATGAATATCTCCTTGCGCTGCTGACGGAGCGCGGCGTCAAAAAGCTGATGTATGAGGACGATATCCTGACCGTGGACGAATTCGCAATGATGCGGGAGGCGTTCGGACTGAGCTTTCAGCCGATCGGCAGCCGCATCCGCAAGCTCCGCGCCAGAAAATCAGAGCAGGAGATCGAATACATGATCCATGCGCAGCGGATCGCGGAGCAGGCGCTTCACCGTCTGCTGCCGGAGCTGCATACCGGCATGACCGAGCGTGAAGCGGCCGCCCGCCTGAATTATTACATGGCGCTCGGCGGCAGCGAAAAGCCCTCCTTTGACACGATCCTGCTGTTCGGTGAAAATACGAGCAGACCGCACGGCGTTCCGGGAGACCGCCCTCTGCGGGAGGGCGATTTTGTACTCGCGGATTTCGGTGCGGTCTGGCACGGGTATCATTCTGATATGACGCGCACGGTCGCTTACGGCAGTGCAGGCGATGAGATGCGTCGCGTCTATGAGACAGTGCTTGCGGCACAGGCGGCGGCGCAGGAGACTGCCCGCAGGGGAGTCCTTTGCAGCGATATGCACAACGCGGCGGCAAAGGTCATTGCGGATGCCGGATTCGGTGAATACTTCACACACGCGCTCGGCCATTCGGTCGGGCTGGAAATTCACGAATCTCCGGTCGCGGCGCCGCGCTGCGATAAGCCGCTGGAGCCGGGCATCGTCATGACCGATGAACCGGGCATTTATATGCCGGGGAAATTCGGTGTCCGGATCGAGGATATGCTCGTCATCACGGACGGCGATGCGCGGAATCTGACAGCATTCCCGAAGAAGCTGACGATCCTGCCGCTGCGTGAAAATGCGTGAGGATCAGCCGTTTCTGTGCTGATATGCATAGACCGATGAGCCGACCGTCACTGCCGAGATGAACACGGTGACTGTGATGATGCCGGCGATCGCAGGCGCTTTCAGCAGCATCATGACCGTGACGGCGGCAAGCGTGACAGTGCCGCCGAAAACGAGCAGTCTGCCGGTGAAACGGTGTGTCAGCTTCCAGCAGGTGTCATTGTTCAGCGTCCACGGGAGCCGGATACCGATCGTGCGGTTCGGCTGCGCGAGAGGAATATAATTGCCGAGAACAGTGAACAGCGCCGTCATGCCGATCAGCAGCGGCCATGCGAATGCAGGCGGGAGCGCGTCGCCGATCTGTGCGCCGCTGCCCGCAACGACTGTCAGCATGAACCAGTTGAAGGCGATAAAGAAAACACAGAGTGCCGATGCCGTGACCGCAATGACCTTGCGGTTGCGCTCGGCATTTTTTGCGAATTTCATGCCCAGCGGGACGATCGCCGCAAAGAGCAGCGGCAGAAAGCCGAGGATCAGATAGCCGCCCTTGCTGCCCATGCCGTCGCAGATGCCGTGTGCATCAAAATGGGTCGGCACTGTTTCCGGCAGACGGATGATGTAAATGACGGACAGGATCAGATTGACTGCCGCCAGCAAAATGAGTGTGATTGTGAGCTTATTCTTCATTTCCGGACTCCTTTCTCCCTAAGAACGAAGAAATGTTTTTCATGAAATCCTGCAATACGGTCGTGTTAAGACTGTAGGTAATGGTCTGTTTTTCCTTGACGGCCGTCACAAGACCGGCCTCCCGCAGGATCTTCAGGTGATGTGAGACTGTTGCGCCGGAGATCTCGAAGCAGTCGGTGATCTCACCAGCGGTCATATCGCGGCTTTGCAGCATGGTGAGGATCTCGCGCCTTGTCGGGTCGGCCAGCGCACCCCAGATATCCTTCACGGCGTACCTCCTTTCGGCATTCGATGGTATTTAGATTTCCGTCTAAATACAATATAGCACATTTTCAGCAGGATGTCAATATGTATTTAGAAATTCATCGAAATACACAAATCAAAGAAGCGCGGCGCATTCCGTTTTTGACGGAACACGCCGCGCTGTCGGCAGGGCCGACTGCCGTTTCCCTACGGCGCCGTTTCGCGGAGCATACCAGTCTCGTCGCTGTTACGGCGCTGGTCGCGCCTATTTTACGGTCTGGGGAAATCCCATTCTGCTTATATTTGTGTCTGGAGAACTTTAGGAATTGGCTGTCGGCCCTGCCGACTTATTCAAAGAGGACATCCTTGAAGCAGACCTGCGGGCATTTGTTATCAAAATCCCATGTGTGATAGGCGCCGCCGTGACAGAATTTCGCTTCGCTGCATTCGCGGCACTTCTCATTTTCGAGGGCGAGATCCTTCCGGAAAATTTGGAATTTGTTCTCCCAGACATCCTTGAACCGATCCTCAAAAATATTGCCCTGCACAAACTCCGGCCGCCGTTCAATATCCAGACAGGCAATGATATCGCCGTTGACGGTGATGCTTGCCGTATACAGTCCGGCGGTGCAGAGGAAATACCAGTCGCGTACCTCGCGCTCATAGTCCATGCCGAGATAGTGGCTGCATCCGTAGCAGACCGGCTCGCCCGCGATCCGCTTATTGCGGATGAACTTGAACATCGTCCGGTAATCCTCTTTCGTCAGCAGCAGCTCCGGATGCGCCTTTGCTCTGCCGATCGGATCCATATTGATGACGCGCCACGAATCAATATCAATATCCTTGAAAATCTCATAGAGCGCGTCCAGCTCGACGATATTCTGATGCGTCACGACCGTCGTGATCTGGATTGCCTGAAAGCCGCCGACCTTGATGAGATTCTGTACGCCCTGCATACCCTTTTCCCAGCCGCCGGGTGTGCGGCGGAAGGCGTCATGCGTTGCGGGCAGACCGTCCAGACTGATCGAGATCGTCTTCATGCCGCAGTCGCGGAGCTTCTGTGCGACCTCCTCGGTGATGAGTGTGCCGTTGCTCGTCATGCCCCAGTTGAAGCCCAGCTCATTCGCATAGCCCATGATCTCGAAGAAATCCTTCCGCAGCAGCGGCTCGCCGCCGGTGATGCAGAGCATGAAGCCGGATGTGCCGAAATCCTCCTTGATCTGATCGAGAAACGCCTTGTACTGTTCCGCCGGCATTTCATCGGACGGCACATCGCCGCAGGAACTGCCGCAGTGCAGACATCGCTCATTGCAGCGGAGCGTCAGCTCCAGAAAGAGATTGTGAAGCTGCGGCATGACCTTCAGCCCCTCGCGGAAAACGGCAAGGCGCTGCATATTTTTTTCTTTCAGTTTCGGATCGAGCATTTTGTTCCTCCGTCATTATTCAGAATCGTACCAGCCGATCGGCCCGTATGCCGGCTGCGGGAGAATCTCCGAGAGAATCGTTGTTTCCGTCGCAGGGAATGCGGTCTCGGCCGCGGTCGTTGTCACGGCCGGATCCTCCGGCTTCCATTCCGGCATACCGGTCAGATCCATGATCTGTGTGATGATATCTTTTTTATCGAAGACGCCGTCATGGTTAAAGTCCAGCGCAGAATCGACAATGGTATTCGGCACGCCGTTCAGCAGGGAACGCTTCATTTCGCTGATATCACGCGCATCGACGCTGAGGTCGCCGTTCACATCCGGATTCTGCCGGATCATGACACCGCCGGAAAAGCGCGGCGGCTCCGATGTGGTTGATGCATCGGGCAGCGCCGGCTCCTCTGCTTCGGGCGCGGTCTGCACGGCGGTCGTTTCGGTCTCCGTTTCCGATGTGCGCAGCTGAGGCGGGCCGTATGTTGTGACGATCTCACCGGCAGTTGCGGTGAGCATGGAGCCGAGCAGTCCGCCGCCGGCCTGTGCTGCCGATGCATTTGCGGCAGCCGTGCCGAGTGTCGCGGCAAACATCGCTGCCGTCATGAGCGTTCTGACTGATTTTTTCATGTCCTGTTCCTTTCGGTGCGGTTAGTCGTACCAGCCGATCGGCCCGTAATCCGGCTGCGGGAGTCCCTCGGTGAAGATCGTTGTTTCGGTCGAGGGGAGGACAGTCTCGCTGACAGTCGTTGTGGTCACGGCGGGATCCTCCTTTTTCCACTCCGGCATACCGGTCAGGCGCAGGAGCATTTGAATGACATCCTGCGTGTCGATCCTGCCGTTATAGTCAAAATCGGCATCGTATCTCAGAGACGGATACTGCTGACTGACCGAATCCGGATCGAGCAGAAAACGCTTGAGCAGCGTCAGGTCACGGGAATCAAAGCTGCCGTCAGAGTTGAGGTCGTCCACCCGTACCGGGACATCACCCGCTGTCTCCAGCGGATCATCGGTGACGATCGGAGCAACGCCGTCCTCAGCCAGCACATCAAAATTCGTTGTCGTGACCGGCAGCGTCACAGTGCCGCTGAGCGCAAGCGTTGTTTCGGTGACGGTCTCGGTAAAGCTCTCCGATGTGGTCTGTGTGCCGAACAGGGACTCCATGACCTCCGGCGGGCCGTAAACACAGATCGTTTCGGTCGAGGTTGCAGTGAGCAGCTCCTCAAGCGGAGCGGCCTGATAATCGCCGGTCTGTGAGGCGGATGCGGTACCGGCGGCCATGCCGAGCGATGCGGCAAACATCGCAGCGGTCATCGCGGTCTTGACTGTCTTTTTCATGATGCTTCCTTTCTGCGAAATGCTCCGCGGGATCAGGGACGGTCAGTCGCTCATTCGCTGTCGTATGCAGGCGGCGGGCCGTAGACCGGAACGGGATAGGTTTCTATGGTGACCGATGTTTCGGTGGTCGGGAATACAGCGGTCGTAGTGGTTGTGACGGCGGTCTCCTCCGGCTTCCATTCCGGCATACCGGTCAGCTCAAGGATCATCTGAATGAGATCCTGCTTGTCAAGGATGCCGTCATAATTGTAGTCAGACGAATAAGTAAAGTCAAAGCCATGGGCAGGCTTTGGATCCTGCAGCATATACTGCTTCAGGATGGTGAGATCGCATACATTGAACTGCCCGTTGCCGTCCAGATCCATTGTCGGCACCGGAACAACGCCGCCGGTCACCGGTTCGTCATAGTAAGGATCGGTCGTTTCCTCCGGCGGGGCGGTCGTCTCTGTTGTGGTGGTCGGGGGTTCGGTCTCGGTGTAGAATGCCGCAGGCGGGCCGTAGACATCGACGACCTCACCGGCAGTTGCGTTCATGAGCTTTTCCACGGCTGCGGCGTTGGATTCACCGGCCTGTGATGCGGAGGCTGTGCCGGCAGCCATGCCGAGCGATGCAGCGAACATTGCTGCGGTCATTGCGGTTTGCAGTGTTTTTTTCATAGCGGCTCCTTTCTGCAAATTGTTTCAGAAATTCTTCGTGGGGCAGATCACTCCGGAACGACCTTCGGAGCGTTTTCTTCGAGTGCGGGCGGCGGGCCGTAAACGACGGCCGGTAAGTTTTCTTCCGGCACAAAGGCTGATTCCTCCGGCGGCGCTTCATAGACGCTGCTCTCATCCTCGGATACGGAGTCCTCGGCAACCGGCGGCCCGTAGACCTCCTGCACATCCTCCGCCGAGCTGAGATCATATTCCGATTCATCCGTCGGCGGCGGGCCGTAGACACATTCGATCTCTGAGCTGCCGCTGCCGTTTACGGATGATTCTGCGGGCGGCGGGCCGTAGACGCTTTCCGGCTGCGTACAGGCAGTCAGCGAGAGCATTGCCGTGCAGAATGCCGAGACCAGACCGATCTTTTTTGCCTTTTTCATAAGCGTTCACCTCCGGATGCTTTTTCTCCATTTTCCAGTATAGCACAAATGAACGGGAAAGTCAACGCTTTGCGGAAAATATCCGTCACATCCGGCAGGGGAACCCCCACTATAATATAGAATCGCAGTCCGGCATGAAACTGTTACAGCAGGGAGTGACAAAGAATTTGTTGAAATCTTTGTTGAGTTTGTTGAATTCTGACACTTGATTTTTCTGTGAAAGTATGGTATAATGAATTCTGCGTCGAATCCATAGCACTACTGTCCGAACAGTATCCGGATGGGCTGTTATGTCAGATATTCCGCATCTATCAATGAAAGAGGTGAAAATCATGGCAAGAGAAGGCATCCATCCGAACTGCGAAAAGACCACGATCACCTGCCACTGCGGCAACGTCATCGAGGTGCTTTCCACGAAGAAGGACATCAAGGTTGAAATCTGCTCCAAGTGCCACCCGTTCTTCACGGGCAAGCAGAAGCTGGTCGATACCGGCGGACGCGTCGAGCGCTTCAACAAGCGCTTCAACAGAGGCTGATGCAAAAAAAACAAAAGGCGGCCGGAGTCCAGTGCTCCGGCTGCCTTTTTGTATGCCCATATTATATATAGTACAAACGGCGGATGCTGTCTCCCTTTGCGCAGAGGGCATGAAAAAAAGCAGGACGAACGCCCTGCTTTGCAAAATAAAATGAGGTCAAATCAAAATGTGTAGAACAAAAGAAAGGAGACAACAAAACGAGTGAAAATAACATTACATTATTTCACTGGCTTTATTATACACGAAAACTCCGAAACAGTCAACCGTTTTTTGAAATTTTTGCGATCGGCGCTCAATTTTCGTTTATTTGCACAAAATTCGTCTATCATATTTCACATTTTCGTCACCGAAAACAATCCCGCTCCGGCGAATTCCTTTCTGATTCGTGAATTATCATCGAAAATCCGTGAAACGGCTTTACATTTCCCGTATTTTATGTTATAATAGATAAGCGAAAATCTGCACGGGCGCGGACGAGACCTGACGCTGTCCGTCAGCTGCGGCGCAGATGCTCAGCGTATCCACAAAAATTTGAATGGAGGTACATTTCTTATGGCTATTGCTCGTAAGAAGAAGACGATGGACGGCAACAATGCTGCGGCATATGTCTCCTACGCCTTCACGGAAGTCGCCGGTATTTATCCGATCACGCCTTCCAGCCCGATGGCAGACTATGTTGACCAGTGGTCGGCACAGGGTGTCAAAAACATTTTCGGAACGACCGTCAAGGTCGAGGAAATGCAGTCAGAGGCGGGTGCTGCCGGCACCGTTCACGGCTCCCTGAATGCAGGCGCCCTGACCACAACCTATACCGCTTCTCAGGGTCTGCTCCTGATGATCCCGAATATGTATAAGATCGCCGGTGAGCTGCTGCCGTGTGTATTCCATGTTTCGGCCCGCTGCGTTGCATCTCATGCACTGAACATCTTCGGTGACCATTCCGACGTCTATGCCTGCCGCCAGACCGGTTTCGCAATGCTCGCCGAGACCAACCCGCAGGAGGTCATGGATCTGGCTGCTGTTGCACATCTCGCTTCGATCAAGTCCAGAGTGCCGTTCATCAACTTCTTCGACGGCTTCCGTACTTCTCACGAGATCCAGAAGATCTCCATCTGGGATTATGAGGATCTCAAGGAAATGTGCGATATGGATGCTGTCAAGGCATTCCGTGCGCGTGCGCTGAATCCGGAAAAGCCGGTCATGCGCGGTTCCCACGAGAACGGCGATATCTTCTTCCAGCACCGCGAGGCCTGCAACTCCTACTATGATGCTGTTCCGGGAATCGTTGAGGAGTACATGGACAAGGTCAACGCAAAGCTCGGCACAGACTACAAGCTGT
>DGSY01000041.1 GCA_002394125.1 Ruminococcus sp. UBA4350 | reverse complement strand
TATACCTTCTGGGGCAAGGGCGTTTCTCAGGGCCATTCTGACGCGATCCGCCGCGTCGAGGGCGTGCAGGACGGCAAGCAGTACACTGTGCCGATCGAGGCCGCTATGGAGGCAGTACGCCGCGGTGAGCAGCCGGAGCTGACCACCCGTCAGAAGCATCTGCGCGAGTGCTATGTTGTCGCAAAGGAAGGCGCAGACCGTGCCAAGATCGAGCATGACATCAAGACCATGCCGAACTATTTTGACGAATACGATACCGTTGTTCATTTCATCTCGCAGGAGGAGCTTGACCGCGATCATGCGGGAATCCCGCACGGCGGATTTGTGATGCGCAGCGGCGTGACCGGTGCAGAGGGCGAGCATAAGCACCTGATCGAATACAGCTTAAAGCTCGACTCCAATCCGGAGTTTACGACCAATGTTCTGGTCGCATTTGCCCGTGCCGTAGCTCGCTTCGCAGCTGAAAAATCCTATGGCTGCAAGACTGTTTTCGATGTTCCGCCTGCCTATCTTTCCCCGCTTTCGGGCGAAGAAATCCGCGCACACCTGCTCTGATATACTGTCAAAAGTTGTAAAAATGGCTAAAGATTGCGCATAGTTCGACACGTTTCTGATTGAAAAATCCGAATTATCAGATTCGATTTGACAAAACGCGTATTTTCGTTATATAATACATTCATAGACTTTATATCTTAGGAGGAAAACCCACATGAAAAAGAATGATCTGGTTGCAGCAATCGCTGCAAAAGAGAACTGCCCGAAGAAGGAAGCTGACAAGGCTCTGAACCTCGTTCTGGATGCGATTCAGGATGCACTCGTCGCAGGCGAGAAGGTTTCCATCACCGGCTTCGGCACCTTCGAGGTTCGCGAGCGTCCGGCAAAGCAGTGCAAGAATCCGCGTACCGGCGAGATGATGACCACGAAGCCCTGCAAGGCTCTCGCATTCAAGGCCGGCAAGACTCTGAAGGACGCAATCAATCCCGAGCAGTAAGAACCGTATTCAGGCAGAGGAGGAATCATCATGCCCAGAACAAAAAAGGAAGCTGCCGAGGCAGCTGTTGAAAAGGTCAAGGCTGTTGCTGAGGATGCAAAATCCGCTGTCAAGAATGCCGCTGAGATCGTAACGGAAAAGGTCGAGGAAACTGCGGAAAAGGCAAAGGCTGCCGTTGAAAAGCCGGCACGTGCTGTCAAGAAGGCCGCTGCAAAGGTCAAGAAGGAAGAGATCGAGACCAAGGTTGTCATCGAGCTTCCCAATGTTTCCGAGTCCGCTGATTCGCTGATCGAGCGTGCAAAGGCAGACTGGACCGCAAAGGGCAATGCACTGGCAGATATGAAGCAGCTGACGCTCTATATCAATGCTGCTGAGGGCATGGTTTACTATGTCGTCAACGATGATTATCTCTCCGGCAATTTCGCTGTGTGAGATACGGCTGGAACTGTTTCAGATACGATAAGAAAAGACTGCGCTGTTTGGACGGCGCAGTCTTTTTGCATATTCTCATAAAAAATGCGCATACTGACAGATGAACCGAAAGGGGGCATCTGTCATGCGCAAAGAACCGATCCGCCTGCTGATCCTTGCAGCGGCGCTGCTGCTCTGTATGACCGGAATGATCGTGCAGCTTTTCCGCATCCTGCAAACAGACAGCACTGCTGCGGTCAGTGTAAGGCAGGGCAAATATCATATGAATGTGCCGCTGACGACCGGCACGATCTATGACAGGAATATGCAGCCGCTGAATCATTCTGGCACGAAGATCTGTGCGGTCGTTGTTCCGACACCGGAAACACTTGCATCCATATTTACGAAGATCCGCGACCGAGAATCCGTGCAGGCGAATCTGCAAAGCAATTCGCCGTTTGTCTGCTGTCTCAATGACGAGATGCGCAGCAGTCAGAATCTCACTGTGCTGCACGGCGCAGACACGCCTGAGGGTGCGCTGCCCGCGCAGCATCTGCTCGGCTACCGTCAGAACGGCGAGCCGGTGAGCGGGCTGGAGCTTGCCTGTGCGGACTGGCTGCGCTGGTGTGATTCTTCTGCGGATGTGACGTTTACGGTCAGTGCGACGGGTGAGGTACTGGCAGGCGCAGACCGCTCTGTAATTCTCAGCGGACAGGAAGGCGGCGGCATTGTCACAACGCTGGATGCGAACATTCAGGAGATCACAGAGTGCGCACTGCGGAATATGAATGCAGATGCCGGCGCCGCGGTCGTCATGGATATTCATACAGGCGATATCATTGCCTGTGCGAGTACGCCGGTGTATCAGCCTGACCGTCTCAGCGAGGCGATGGACGCGGAGAATACGCCGTTTCTGAACCGCGCACTTTCCGCATACAATGTCGGCTCGATATTCAAGCTGGTGACGGCATCCGCAGCACTGGAGCAGGGGATTCCGGTCAAGCATATGTACGAGTGCGAGGGCGCAGTTTCGGTATACGGTCAGCGCTTCCGCTGTCATAAGCTCGCAGGTCACGGTATGCTCGATATGCAGAAAGCGCTGATCGAATCCTGCAATCCGTATTTCATTGAACTCAGCGCACTGCTGACGCCGGAAGCGATGCATGATACGGCGGAACAGCTTGGCTTCGGGCAGGCGATGCCCCTCGCGGACGGGATGCAGGGCGCAGCGGGGTATCTGCAAACCGTAAAGGAATTGCAGGTCGAAGCGGAAAAAGCAAATCTCAGCTTCGGGCAGGGGAGGCTACTCGCAACGCCCTTGCAGATTTGTGCGATGACTGCCTGCTTTGCGAATGACGGCATCTATTCTGCGCCGAATTTACTGGTCGGTTATACGCTGGACGGAAAAAAGCCGCTCGCGGAGCAGACCGGTGAGCAGCACCGTGCCGTGTCCTCGGAGACTGCTGCAAAGGTGCGCCGCATGATGGTCAATGTCATTGAGAAATCTGCAACAACGAACGGCAGGCCCGCGAATACAAGAGCCGCCGGAAAGACCTCGACCGCGCAGACCGGCCGTTATGATGCAGACGGCGCAGAGCTTTGTCACGGCTGGATGACCGGCTTCTTTCCGGTGAATCATCCTGTCTATGCAGTCACGGTCTTTGCGGAAAACGGCGGCTACGGCAATCAGTCTGCGGCGCCGGTCTTTCGCGAGATCATCGAACAGATCACGGAGCAGTGCTTATAATTTCAGGAATTCGCCGCTGACATAGCCGGTTCTCCCGTCGTAATTTGTGACAAACCAGCCGTCTGTTTCGCCGTAGAGAATGAGCTGCGTATCATCTGGGATCTGCGTGAGGATCTGACCGGAGAACGCCGGATAGCTGCGGAGATTCAGGCGGCTGCCCTCGGTCTGCACAGTGCCGTAAAACGGTTCCGTCGCTGCGATGTAGGGGATGCCGAAATAGTCCGTCAGGGAAAGCACAAGATTCTGCGCGATCTGTTCCAGATGACCGAGCAGCCACTGGGCATCCTCCGCGTTATCGTGATAACCAAGCTCCGCGAGAATGGCTACGGCTTTTGTGCGCAGCACCTCGCCGAGACTGTTCGTCGGGCGGGCGACAACCTGATTTTCCAGCGGGTAGATGCGCTGGAGATTGTTCGCGGTGATTGTTGCGAGCAGCTCGCTGTGATAGCTCGAGGGCGCATAGTAGATGTCGATGCCGCGCAGCATTCCGGAGAACTGCTCCGGCGCGGCATTGGAATGCAGCGCAAGATGAACATCAAAGCTGCCCGCGTTGGAATCTGCGATCGCTCCTGCGACATTCCGTGCCGGATCATTCCGGACGAAGTCGATCCCGCTGGATCGCAGATACGGTTCCATTGCTTCGGCCAGCGTGTTCATCACCATTTCCTCGTTCTTGTTCTCTGTAATGTACGGATTCCACTCCTGTGTGGACGGGCTCAAAAATACGGTCGGCATTGCAGAAGCACCTCTTTCTGAAATTTTTATATATATTATGCGACTTTTGCGGCTTTTGTGAATGAAAAAATGATGAAAGTGCTTGCATTTCTGCGTGAAATCCTGTATAATAGTAATGAGAAAACTGCATTCGGAAGGATGATGAATATGAGAATACTGCTGGTCGAGGACGAGGTCGCGCTGTCTGACGCGCTCGTGCAGATCTTTCACAAGAACAAATATATTGTAGATGCCTGCTATGACGGCGAGTCCGGGCTTGACAATGCGCTCTCCGGCATCTATGACATGATCGTGCTGGATGTCATGCTGCCGCGCATGAACGGGCTGGATGTGCTGCGCGAGATCCGTGCGCAGAAGCTCAATACGCCCGTGCTGCTGCTGACGGCAAAGGACACCGTTTCCGATAAGGTAAAAGGTCTTGACGTCGGCGCGGATGACTATATGACAAAGCCGTTTTCATCGGATGAACTGCTTGCGCGGATCCGTTCGCTCTACCGGCGCAATGCGAATGTCATTTTCGAGAATGTGCTGACATGGAGCGATCTGACGCTCAATCTTTCTACATATGAACTATTCTGCGGCAAGAATTCTTTCAAGCTCGGACTGAAGGAATTCTCCATGATGGAGCTGTTTCTGAAGAACGGCAGCCGGATTCTCTCAAAGGAAACACTGATCAACAAGATCTGGGGCTATGAATCCGATGCCGAGAACAACAATGTCGAGGTCTATGTCAGTTTCCTGCGCAAGAAGCTCGCGCATATGAAATCAAAGGTCGCGATCAAGACCGTGCGCGGTGTCGGCTACTGCCTCGAAGAAAAGGAGTAATTTTTATCAGCGCGAAAGGAGGGGAGTGCTGTGATCAAGAAGCTCAAGCGCAGATACCTCATCACGAATATGGCTTTACTGAGCAGTACGCTGATCGTCTGCCTTGCGGTGCTGTTCGGTTTCCTCTATCATTCGCAGATCGCTTCATCCTATGCAGTGATGCAGGAAATGATGAAGCAGAGCGAGATCCCCGGCGGAGGAAAGCCTGCGCCGCGGCCGCCTGAAGCAGAGCCGCAGGCGTATACATATTCCTCCGGCGAATCAGACGTTATACCGCTGAATTTCGAACCAAACGCGCAGGGCGGCGGTCAGAACGGCGGACAGCAGCCGTGGGAGGGCTTTGATCCCTCGAAGCTGCCGAATCCGTGGGAGCAGCCGTGGATGTTTCCGTGGATGAATCCGTGGGCGAACCCGTGGGCACAGCCGTGGCAGGATCCGAACTGGAATCAAGGTCAGAATCAGGATCCGAATGCGCAGGGAAATCAGCAGCAGGATGATCCGAACAAGGAGGACCGGAAAAATTACGAGGAACAAAAGCGCCCGGTCGATGACGATGATGACCGCATTGAGAAACGCGAGGAGGGGAGGATTCCTGCGCAGAATGAGCAGCATCCTGCGGAGACCGCTCCGCCGCAGCAGCGCGAACCGCGCCAGACTGTGACCGGTGTGACGCGTCCCGATGAGGGCGGACGCGTGAAGCGGGAGCCCGCTGAGACAAAACCTGCAATCACGACTGCGCCCGCTGAGACCGAACCCGTTCCGCCGCGTCAGGAGGCTGCTCCCGTCACAAAAGCTCCGCGCAGCACAGAGCCGCCGACGACACAGACAACAGCTGCGCCCGCGGCTGCCGGTCAGATCAACACGGAAAAGCGCACCGAGCCGCCGCAGATCGTTCCGGTGCATGAGGGCGAATATGTTCCGGATGCATTTATGGCGCAGATCGACGGCGACGGCAATATCGAAGCCTACGCCGGCAACGACAGAGCCGCAGAGGAGGACGGCGGATTCAAAACGATCCACCATGCGCTCGATGAAGTTCATCGCCGCGGGCGCGAAGCGGGTACCGTTGAAATCGGTGACAGCTCTTACCGTTTTCTCTATCAGCCGGACGAATCCGGCAATTACCGTCTGGTACTGCTAGACCGGACACTGGAGCTTTCGACGCTCAGCAAGCTGCTGTTTATATTTGTGCTGATTACGGCAGTCGGCCTGCTGATGATGTTCGGTATCAGCGTATTGCTTGCGAACTGGACTGTTACACCGGTCGCTGCGGCATGGGAAAAGCAGAAGCAATTTGTTGCAGATGCATCACATGAACTGAAAACGCCGCTGGCCGTCATCTCTGCGAATACGGAGGTCATTCTCGCGAATCCGGCGGAGTCGGTCGCGGGACAGAGCAAGTGGCTCAGCTATATTCAGTCGGAAACCATGCGAATGTCAAAGCTCATTACGAATCTGCTTTCGGTCGCACGCATGGATAGCAAGGAGGAACGCCGCGAACAGACGGCGCCGCTTCAGCTCAGTGAAGCAGTCTCCAATGTGTGCCTTGTTTTTGAGCCGATCATCTATGAAAACGGCAAAACGCTGAATACTGTGATCCAGCGCAATCTGACGATCCGCGCCGAGGAGGACAATATCAAACAGCTGCTTTCGATCCTGCTGGATAATGCCGTGCTGCACTCCGTTCCGAAAGCGCAGATCACGGTCTCGCTCTCGAAAGATGCTCAGAACAAGATTCGTCTTTCTGTCGCAAATACCGCAAAGGATATCCCGCCGGAACAGCTCTCACATCTGTTCGACCGTTTCTATCGCGTTGATACCGAGGGCAGTCCGAACGGCTCCGGTCTCGGCCTGAGCATTGCCAAAAGCATTGTGCATGAGCTTGGCGGAACGATTTCCGTTAGCAGTGAAAACCAGCTGGTGACATTCACGGCGCTGCTGCATCCGTAATTATATTCCGTCCGGCAAAATAATTATAATGCCCCCAGGCGTTCTGAAACGTTTGGGGGCATTGTTTTGTATATATGATTGTATGGATCACATTTATTCACGCACTATGGCATCAAGAATCTTTTGTGCCATATCCGTGCAGGAGAGCGGGGTGCCGCTCTGTTCGCCGAGCAGATCCGCCGTGCGGTACCCTGCCGCGAGAACGCGGTCAACTGCATTTTCAATGCACTGCGCTTCCTCCGCAAGGCCGAACGAATAGCGCAGCATCATAGCCGCGGAAAGAATTTCAGCAATCGGATTCGCTTTATTCTGTCCAGCAATATCCGGTGCCGAGCCGTGGATCGGCTCATACATTCCGCGTGTGCCGTTACCGAGCGATGCCGAAGCGAGCATACCGATCGAGCCGGTAAGCTGCGAGGCTTCATCGGACAAAATATCACCGAACATATTCGATGTCACAATTACATCAAACTGCTGCGGATTCCGGACAAGCTGCATCGCCGCATTATCGACGAACATATCCTGATACGCGACCTCCGGATATGATTCCGCGAGCTGATGCATGGTTTTCCGCCAGAGGCGCGAGGTTTCCAGCACATTTGCCTTATCGACGCTCGTCAGCCGCCTACTGCGTTTCATGGCCGCTTCAAAGGCTGCTCTGCCGATGCGCTCGATCTCCGT
>DGSY01000110.1:7775-9477 GCA_002394125.1 Ruminococcus sp. UBA4350 | reverse complement strand
GTGGACGCACAGAGAGACGAGAGAGTCCTTCTTCTGGTAACGGCAACGCTAAAGATGTGCCAACTTTTGAAGAACTATTCGACAGCTATAAACGCCGAAATACAAAGGTTGTCCGAACATCAGATGCAGAACCTGAGCCTGCAAGAGCAGTACGCAAAAAGCGTCAGGACAGAGGTCGCTGACAGTGTTTACAACATCTATCATCAGGTCAAGATGCAGGAGAAAGAAGCCATCAACGAGCTGATGCAGTATGTGCAGGCAAACAGCGATCAGATGGAGAAGGATATAACTTCCTGCACCAACAGCGTGAAATCGGCAACAGCAGCGGCGGAAAAGGCTTCAAAGAAGATCGCAAGGTCGGTGGAGCGTTTCCGCAAGGTAAAGACTTTCAAGAATTTACTGTACTATGCTTCACCTGTCCTGGTGGCAGTAGACATTATCACGGAGCTTACTCCTGAGATCATGCATGAGCTGATCGAGAAGATCATCGTTCACGCTCCGGATAAGAGCGATGGGCATCGTACTCAGCAGATCGAGATACACTTCCGCTTTGATGTTGCTGTCGCTACAGCTATTGCTGACAGCAAAGAATATGACAAAAAGAAAAAGGCTGCGTAACTGCGATGTTACGCAACCTTATCTTCAAATCACATAAACTGCTTTATGTGTGCCGCACTAATGCGGAAGCGTTTTTCATCGTTCGCCGGACGGATATCATGAAAGATATTCCTCCAGCGTGATACTTTTTGCGGTGATCTCAGCGGCAGCGGCCTTGCCGACATAGCGGTAATGCCACGGCTCATACTGATAGCCGGTAATGCCCTCCGCGCCCTGCGGATACCGCAGAATAAAGCCGTATTCATATGCGTGCTGACTCAGCCAGCCGTAGAGCGCCCAGCTGTTGCCGTCAGATGCGTTGATATCAACGGCAAGCCCTGTTTGATGTTCACTCTTGCCGGGTATCGCAACATATTTTTCAGCCTGAATCTTTGCTGCCTCCTGCGAATACCCTTCGGCTATATGTCTTGCGATCCGCGTTTCCATGATCTCCTGCTGATCTCCGTAGGTGCGGAAGCCCTCACGCGTAAACGGTGCATAGCCCGCAGCAAACATCGCGTCGTACATTTCCTGAAGCGGGGGATAGATTCGCGCATCAATCTGCACACCGTTCGAGAGTGTCATCAGCTCCGGCGGCTCGTATTCTTCGATCGGATGCTCCGGATTGACCAGAAGCAGCATCCATTCCTCTGTTGCTTCGGAAAGATCTGCATTGTAAGCATCCGCATCTTTGTCTGTTTCGGCAGTTTCCTCCGAAACGGCGGAAGCTGTCGTTTCGGTCAGGACGGATTCGCTCGTGCTGACAGTTGTTGTTTCAGCGGATGTCACTGTTGATGTTGTTGTTGATTCAGATGCTGTGGGCGATATCGGCGGCTCGGTCTGCGCAGTCGTGACAGTGGTCTGAACGCTGGTCTGCGGAGCCGGAAAAAAGCATGAATCGGAACTGTTGGTGACGGTGCATCCGCTTAGTATGAGCAAGGCAGCGGATATGATTCCGGCGAAAGCTATTTTCAAGAAAACATCGCTCCTCTCTAGGGCGTGTTGACACTAAAATAATATGCGGATTTTTGAGATGATTTTGTTCCGTTCAAGGCAAAAATCCGCAGGCGGGCTGTCGCCCGGCAAGGATTTTTAACGACGAACG
>DGSY01000110.1:439-7724 GCA_002394125.1 Ruminococcus sp. UBA4350 | reverse complement strand
ACGACGAACGGGGCAAAATCAGCCAAAAAGACGCGTGTTAGGCTTAGTGTCAACACGCCTTAATATCAGTATAACACAATCTGCTGTCTTTTGTCAAATCTCCGGTGCATCATAGAGAAAAGCCTGCACAATCCCTCATGTGCAGGCTTTTCGCAGAATACGATTATCAGTCCGTGAGCCACAGGACAGCGGCATCCATGACCTGTTCCAGTTCACCGGGTTTTTTGAAAAGATGATCCGCGCCGCTGATGACCTTGCGGATGATCTTCGGATTGCGCCCGCAGAAAGCAGCTGTATCCTCCGGCAGAACAACATCGTCACAGTCGCCGTGGATCAGAAGCATTTTGCGGTCATGATTCTGCATGAAAACATCGTGCGCGAGCAGCTCATTATAAAAGGTATACGGAACTGCCAGCCTGTGGTCATAGCCGAGCACGACACTGCCTTCCTTCGCGAATTTGTCCATACCGCCGCCTTCACGCCCGACGATGCGTGCAAAGACCTGCGGCATATTGACAGCGGGTGCGCGCAGTACGATCCGCACATCATCGGGAATCATTTGCAGGGAGTTCAGTGTCAGAAAGCCGCCGAAGCTTGTCGCGAAAATGCCGCGCCACTGCGCATCCGGAAATGTCCGTTTTGCAAATCCGACAGCTTCCCGGAAATCGTTCAGGCAGCATTCCAGTGAGAACAGTGCATCCTGTGTGTCATTCCCGTGACCGGCATAATTGAATGACAGAACCGCCGTCTGCTGCTGCGTGAGTTGTTTTGCGAGCAATTCGATCGCATCGCTTTCCATTTTTCCGGCAAATCCGTGCAGTGCAAGAACATAGCGCCTGACAATGCCGTTATCGGGTGTATAGAGCTTGAGATTCATGCAGCGGGTATCGCCGTATGCATGAGTGGGATAGGTGTAATTCATAACAACGCCTCCTTCTGCTATCAGTATACTATTTATTATGTTCAGATTCTTGAACAAAGTGTAAACAATTCGATCCGCCGGAGTTTTGAACTGCTGTCTGCTGCTGCCGCGGCAGGAAACAGTGGCGTCAGATGCGCTGTATCGTCGGAATCCGTAAGAATGATGTAAAATGAATGCGGCAATATACAGTTTGTATTATATTGTGCGATCTAAACGAAAGCATTGTGCGATAATTGTGAAATTATCCATAAGATATCCAGTTAGCCTGGCTTGACAAATCATCCTTTATGTGTTATAATAAAACAAATTAGAAATGCAACTTTATTGCGATAAATAGCAAAGCAAGGAGCTTGGCAAAACTGATATGAGCAAACGGAAAAAGAAGCCGGCAGTCCCCGCTGCCCCTGCCGCAAATCCGGAGACGCCGGAACAGGCGGTTGACGCAATACCCGCTGATACGCAGACGGGAGCGGAGCAGCCGGAATCCGCTGCACAGGAGATACCGGCGCAGCCCGAAGCGGTGAGTCCGCCGGAAGCAGAACCGGCACCTGCTGAACAGGCAGCGCCGTCTGCGGCAGCAAAAAAGCAGCGCTCCCCGATGAATCCAATCCAGATCTTTCTGCTGAATGCGCTGATCATACTGACAGTGCTCTGGCTGCTGTTCGGATTCCTCCTCGGCCTTGCGGCTGCACCGAACGGCGATATGGCACCGAATATCAAGGCTTCCGATCTGCTGATCTATTACCGGCTTGACAAGGATATGCAGGCGGGTGATGTGGTCGTCCTGCGGCGGAACGATACAACCTATATCGGGCGCATCGCGGCACGCGGCGGCGATACCGTCGATATCACGGATGCCGGACAGCTCATTATCAACGGCAATACGGTCTCCGAGCCGGAGCTGCATTCCTCCACGCCCCGCTATGAGGGCTTTGTAGAGTATCCGGTCAGGCTGAACGACGGCGAATTCTTCATCCTCGCGGATCACCGGAACGGCGGTGAGGACAGCCGCTATTACGGTGCAGTCACAACAGAGGATCTGCTCGGAACGGTCATCACCGTCATCCGCCGCAATCATCTGTGAGAGACGGGAGATACAAATTGAAATGGCTGAATCGTGCCGCAGCTGCGGCAAACCGTGTGCTGCTGCTTCTGGCGGGGCTCATGGCACTTCTGATCTTTTTCTACGGACTGTATGTCCTCTGCGATATCTTCTATATCAACCGCACCGCATTCAGCTCGCATGATCTTCTGCAATACCGTCCTACGGTCAGCGAGACGGAAACGGAGGAGAAACCGCTCGGATTTGAAGCGCTCCGCGAGATCAATCCCGATACCGTCGGCTGGCTGGAGATCTTCGGTACGCATATCAATTATCCGGTCATGCAGGGCGCGGACGATCTGGAGTATCTCAATAAGGATATCTACGGCAACAACACGCTGAGCGGCTCGATCTACCTCGCGGCAGAGAACAGCAGCGATTTCAGCGACTGGTATAACCTGATCTACGGGCATCATATGGACAACGGCGCAATGTTCGGCGATATCGACAAGTTCCTCGATCAGGATTATTTCGATGCGCATAACAAGGGCATTCTGCAAACGCCGGACGGCACATATGATATTACGGTATTTGCCTGTGTCTCGACCGATTCCTATGAGGGGCTGATCTACAGCCTGTCGGTCGATGCATCCGAGCGCTATCCGGTGCTGATGGAATATATCCGCGAGCACGCCGGAGCGATCGCAAGCGAGATACCGGAATCCGAGGCCGGACTGCTGGGAATGTCCACCTGCACGGATGCCGTCACGAACGGGCGGATCGTGCTGTTTGCATCCGTCTCAAAGCGCGAGGGCGCGGCGGAGCAATCCGGAGCGGAGGACAAAGAGACCGCCGCCTCCGGAAATACAAAAAAAGATAACAAGGCAGAACCGGCGGCCATTCGCCGGACGGCACACGGCCATAAGACCGAAACAGGTCACTGGCCGCTGCTGAATCTGCTTGCTGTATTGCTGACAGGCGGCGTGCTGCTGCCGGTCGGCGGTCTGCGCCGGAAATACCGCCAGCTGCCCTATGCAAAACGCAAGGCATCGGAGCTGGAATCGAATCCGGATGCAGACAGAGAGATCCTGAAGGCGCTCCGGCGATTCGTCCGGATGCAGGGAATCGGCATTGCGGCAGAGGTGCTTCTGCTTGCAGCGGCGGTCATTGTTTTCCTGCGGACGGAGGATCTCACAAAGCACATGACAGTTTCCGACAATTACACCGGCTGGATGATCCTGATCGCGGCGGCGGCGCTGCTCGCGGACTTCATCTGCTTCCGCTATCGCGGCAGACGGCCGGAATCCTGACGGTCACAAAGACCGGTGAAAGGAGGTGCAGGCATATGAACAAACGGCTGTTTCCGCTGGTGCAGGCGGCGATGATCGCTGCTGCGCTGATCGGCGGAAATGCTGCATCAATCGTTTCTGCGGAGGATGCGCCGGTCATCCCGCAGGAGACCGCGCTGACAGAAACCGCAGAGCCGGCTGCAACAGAGACAGTCACAACGGAGCCGGAATCTGCGCCGGATGAACCGGCAGAAACGCCGGAGGAGCCCGACGCGCCCGCTGAGCCGGAGATCGTAGAATTTGCGGCGGAGCCGGAGGAAGCCGCTCTGGAAGCGCTGATGTCTGCGCCGGAATCCGAACCGATCGAGCCGGAGATCGTGCAGGCGGCTGCGGAAACGCTCTCCGCCATGCCGACCGCGAGAAAGGCGGCGGCGCTGAAAGCGATGCGCCCGGTCACATATGTGCCGGAGGGACTGCCCGAGGGCGTCACGCTGAGCGTGGATGTGCCCCCGGCGGCATTCAGCGAGCCTGTCGAGATCTATGCGCGGTTCCTGACCGATCCGGAGGACGGCAGCTTCTCTGAGGATATCATCGCGGCGGCGCAGGCGCAGTATGAGGAAGCGCTGGCGGCCTGCGAGGAGGGCTACAGCGTCGGTCTTGAGCTCTTTGATATCACCTTTAAGAATGAAGCCGGTGAGGAGGTCGAGCCTGCCTTGCCTGTTTCAGTGAGTCTTGCGTTTCCGCAAGCGGATGAAGCTTTGGAAATTACCGGCGTTCGTCACTTCACGGATGCGGCGAATGTTGAGGTTTACGAAGACCTTGATTTCACGGCAGACAACAGCGATGAACTTACGCTGAATTATATTACGGAGAGTTGTTCGCAGTTTACTGTAACATGGACAAATCCAAGTCCCGATAAAGTGTTGACAATCGTTTATGTAAATGATCAGGGACAAATAATAGATGTAAACAATGTCCCTTCCAGTGTTACCATGTCGGATGACGGGATTTACCATATCAGTCATAACACGATTACAGCAACCGACGGAAAACGATATAAATTCTATAATACCGCAACTGTTTCTACTCCGAATTCAAATCAGTTTTTGGATGACTGCAATTATATTCAGTATTTTACCCCCAATTCGTGGTTTGGTGTCCTTTTTTTAGGTACAGTTGGTTGGTGGTATAGTCAAAATGATAACGCGCCACGGGATTGCCTTGGATGGGGTTCAGGTGATGGAAAGAGATTTCCGGGGAGTTATGAATACGAACAAGATTCCAAAACAATTTATCTTGTTTATTATGAAGATCCCTACCCTACAAATTTCCATTACGGAATCCGTGCAACAACGGACATCAATGATTATTCGATACTGGGAAGTAAGGAAGTTAATATTTCAAACGGAACCCCGGTGAATCTTGCACAGGATGAATATGCACAAAAGAATCTTGGCCAGCTGCATATCTACCGAGAAACTGCTTCCGGTCTGGTTGAACTGACAGGCAATGCACTGACAATCAAAAACGAATACAAAAATCATCCGGCTGACAATTACTACTTCATTTATTATGATCCGAATTATATCCCCGCCCCGACAGGCGTGACGCAGAAAGCGGCGCCCTATGCGGCAATGGTCATTCTCGCGGCGGTTACCGCTGCGGTCATGATAAAGCGGCGAAAAGGAGGTGATGTCGATGAGACCTCACCGCTCTGAACGCCGGTATCAACACCGGAGCAGCAGGGATAAACCACCCTGACCGCCCGCGATCCCGAATATCCGAAAACCAAAACCAAAATTTTATAACGAAAGGAAATTGAATCATGAAAACGAAAATGATGAAGCGCGCAGCGGCTTTCGCTGCATCCGTCCTCATGACCGCCGCTATGGCAGTGCCGGTCAGCGCGAGTTCTAATCCTGATCCGGTTCCGGAAAGAACACAGGTCAAAACCCAGATCAGCGGTGCTTCTCCTGCTTTTTGCGGCGTAAACAACATTGATATTCCGAAAAAGATTTACCTCTTCAATCCGGACAAAAAAGCTGTTTATGCACCGAATATTACTTATACCTATACGCTTGCTACCGGAACCGGCGGCGATAAGATCACCGGCCTGAATTGGGACGGTGCGGCAGCAGTTCCTGATACAGCAACGACTGTTACTGTGAAAGATGGTATTGCAGATGCAATCAAGATTTCCGGTAATACTACAACAACTGACGGCACCGCAATTCTCGAATTCGGTAAGACCAATGATAAATTCGCCACAGAACAGGCAGAGACCAAAGGTTCGAGCAATTTCGAGGAGTTGAAGCTTCATGTTGAAAAGGGTACCGCAGACTTCCCGGGTGCCGGCGTTTATCGCTACACACTGACAGAAGCTGCAGAAAAGGGTGCTGCAGGCGTTGAAGACGAATCGAGCAATGAGGCATTTCTCGATGATGCCGCAGTTGCTACCCGTTATCTGGATGTCTATGTAGATGCAGAAAAGAAGATCTATGGTTATGTCCTTGCTAACGAGGCTGCCGGCTATGAATACGATACAGCAGCAAGTGAGGCAAGCAAAAAGATCAACGAACTTGACCCGGATTTCTATCACACCCAGAACTTTAAGATCACAAAGCACATTACCGGTTCTATGGCAAACACGGCGCACGAATTCCCTGTTGATGTTACGCTGAGCGGAGGAATCGCTGCTGCTGAAATCTACGGCACAGCTGACGGCACTCCTTTTGGCGGTACCGCAGTTAATGAGGTGACAGTCGGTTCTTATGGTGCCCAACACTACACGCTTAAAGACGACGATTTTGTTCAGATTATCGGTCTCCCCATGAGCACCAAGGTTACCATTGATGAAACAAACGATACAACAGATAACTATAATGCAACACTTAAGGAAACAACTCCAACCGGAAACGTTAAAGTTAATGGACAGGAAATGACAGCCGGACAGAAGCTTTCTGCAGCGTGTGGCGGTTCTGAGAACCTTGAATTCGCTTTTGCATCGGAACAGCAAGGCTATGAGGCTGACCTCACCAACAACCTCGAAGCTGTCTCTCCGACCGGCATTCTGTTCCGCATCGCACCGTATGCACTGATGATGACGGCAGGCGGCGTTCTGATCGCTGTTTATCTCCGCAGCAAGAAGCGCGACGATGCAGAGAGCATGATCTGATCGCTCCGCAAAGCACCCTGCATATTTAACTGAATCACAAGCGCCCCTGCGCTGCCTGAGAGCGGCGCGGGGGCGTTTTCGGAGGTGAAGCAATGCTGCGTTCAAAGCGATTCTGGCTTGCGGCCGTGCTGCTCGCGATTCTGCTGATCTGCCTTGCGGGGCGTGCGCTCCGCAGACGCAGCATTGCAGAGCCCGCGCCCCTGCCTGCGCATACCGAAATGCAAACGGCGGTGTCCGCGGATGCGCAGACGAAGACCGATTCTGCGAATACTTCGGCACAGACCGAAACGGCGCCCGCTGATACGGAGCTATTCGCTGAGCCGGAACAAACGGCAGAGTCCGGAGCCGGACAGACAATGCCGCCCGCAGCGGATGAATCAAAGCCGGTCGTGACAGAGCCGGCATCCGCAGAGCTTCCGTATCTTCCGGCATGGAAAATGACGGAGCTGCGCGATAAAACGGCGAAGCTTGCGGCGGGGCTGGACGAATTTGTCGGCTGGATCTACCTTGCGGATTCCGAGATCGACTATCCGGTGATGCAGGGGAGTGACAACTTTTATTATCTCGACCATGCGCCGGACGGACGGTATCTGAAACGCGGCACGATCTTTCTGGACTGTCAGAATGCGCGGGATCTTTCGGAGCCGCACAGCATCCTCTTCGGGCATAATATGGTGAGCGGAATGTTCGGTGATATCCGTAAATTCAGGGATCCGCAGGAATTTGAACGCCATCGCTTCGGCTGGTTTGTGACGCAGGACACGGTTTTCCGGATCGACTTTTTTGCACTTGCCTATGACAGCGCCCGCAGCAGCATTTATACTGCATCGCTGCCGCAGGAGGAATGGCTCGCGGAG
>DGSY01000110.1:0-369 GCA_002394125.1 Ruminococcus sp. UBA4350 | reverse complement strand
TCATGCAATGTACGATACCGGCGCAGAGATTCTGCCGGATGACCGGCTGATCGCGCTTTCGACCTGCCGTTATGATTCCGGCGAAGAACGTGCTCTCTTTGTCGGCCGCCTTGTGCAGCAGCCATGAATATGAGACATCCTGACCCTTATGGAAGCGGTCAGGATTATTTTTATACATGGATATGAGCATTTCGATTCTGCATACTCCGATACACGATACATGATTGCTCGCATACAGCGCATTTCCTGCGGATGCTGATGTGCTGCGGATGCTAAAAATGAAATTTGTATGAAGCTTGAAATGAAATTTATATGAATCCATTGCACTTTTCACAATTATATGATATAACCAAACCAATTTCACACTGA
>DGSY01000019.1 GCA_002394125.1 Ruminococcus sp. UBA4350 | reverse complement strand
CAGCTCTGTGCGGTGTTGCCTATAGAATGCGGCCGCGTCCGCTGCGGCTGCTGTTCAAATTTATTATGAAAGGAAGCATAGTATGATTCAGCCGATCCTCGACTCCGATTTTATCCCTGCGGTATATTTCAACCGCGATTTCCTCGCGAAAGCGAAAAGACCGTTCTCGATCGCCGTGGAGCGTGAGGACGGACTTGTCTACCGCCGCGACACCATGCTCGGCGATGACAAGGCCGAAAACTGCCGCTATGCAGAGCGTCTCATCAAGACGATCCTCTGGTGTGCAGGCGGCTGGAAGGTCATGCTCGCGGGCGATCACGATGTATACGAATACATCCGCGAGGCATATACAAAAGAAGGGCTCCGCGCCTTTGATGTCGATTTCTGGAGCACGACCTATGAGCGTGACTTCGTAGTCGAGGAGCGGGATTTTGCCGATATGCCGGAAAACAAATCCCGTCCGCTGCCGATCGGCAGAAACCTCGGCGGCTGCCGCGTCGGATTCGATGCGGGCGGCTCCGATATGAAGGTCGCTGCGGTCGTGGACGGCAAGACCGTCTGGTCTGAGGAGATCGTCTGGCTGCCGAAGCTCGCGGAGGATATCTCCTATCACCACGAGCATATCAAAAGCGCAATTCTCAAGGCGGCAGAGCATATGCCGTCCTTTGATGCGGTCGGCGTCAGCACGGCGGGCGTTCTGGTCGCAAACCGCGCAATGGTCTCGCACCTGTTTCTCAAGGTGCCGAAGGACACACAGGGCGAAGCCTGCAAGAATGTCTATGTCGATGTGCTGAATGAGCTGGGCGTGCCGTATGCCGTTGCGAATGACGGCGATGTCGCGGCACTCGCGGCATCTATGGCAATGGATGTCAACGGCGTGCTCGGCATTGCAATGGGTACCTCCGAGGCGGGCGGCTATATCGACACCGAGGGTCACGTCACCGGCTGGCACAATGAGCTTGCATTCGTGCCGGTGGACTACAATCCGGATTCGCCGGTCGATGAATGGTCGGGCGACTACGGCTGCGGCGTGAAATATTTCTCGCAGGATGCGGTCATCCGTCTGGCACCGAAGGCCGGCATTCAGCTCGATGAGAGCCTGACGCTCGCGGAAAAGCTCAAGGCTGTCCAGAAGGTTCTGGAGGAAGGCCACGAGGGTGCAAAGGATATCTTCCGCACGATCGGTACATATTTCGGCTATGCGATCGCGAACTATGCGGACTTCTACGACATCCGCTATCTCCAGATCTCCGGCCGCGTGACATCCGGTCTCGGCGGCGATCTCATCATCGAAAAGGCAAAGGAAGTGCTGGAAAAGGAATTCCCCGCGCTGTATCAGCAGGTGCAGTTCATTCTGCCGGATGAGATGGACAGACGCGTCGGTCAGGCAGTTGCGGCTGCTTCGCTGCCGGCGGGAAAATAATTCCGCAATCACTGGGATCCGCTTCTGAATCCCGAAAGGAGCTGCCTGCATGATCTTTTCAGAAGAAATGAAAATGATGCTGCAAATCCGGCAGCTCGCACTGAAAGAACAGAAAACCGCGAATCTGCGTGCTGTGCAGGAGGATTACGGCAAGCTCGTGCAGAAGATCGTTTCCGATCTGGAAACGCAGATCCGCAGTGATATCGCCGAAGGCAGGATCACGCTGAAAATCGAGGGCGATGCCGATCTCCCGCTGACGCCGATGATCCTGTGCGGCAAGATCCCGGAGCTGGAGGAGCCCTCCGATCTGTTCGCCTATCAGATGATCGGCGGACTGCCGCATTTCTGCTGGGCGCCGCTTTGCAGCGGTATCTATGACGGCAAGCGCATGGCGAGCAAGAATGCCTGCATCACGCTGACCGATGCCGGAAAGCGCCTGCTGAACGACATTTCCGATGCGGCGCAGGCGGACGGCGTGATCCTCACATTCCGTCCGGCGATCCTCACGAAAAAAGGAAAGGTCATCCTGAACGCCTTCGGACAGTATGAGAATATCCCCGGCCTGCATCACGGCAAAAAGGGCGTTCTGTGTGACTATTTTGTCAATATGCATTATGAAATCCCATAACGAAAAGGAGTATCCGCATGATACTGAAAAATCTGCTCTTTGAGGGCAATCTGACTGATATCACGGTCGAAAACGGCAAGATCACCGCGGTCGCACCGGCGGCCGGCGGAGCAGGTGAAGACTGCACCGGTCTTTCCGTGATCCCCGGCCTTGTCGATATGCACGCACACGGCTGCGTCGGCAAGGACACCATGGACGGCGAATTCGAGGAGATGTGCGCATTCCTCGCGAAGAACGGCACGACCTCGTGGCTGCCGACGACCATGACGCAGAGCTATGAGGCGATCAAGCGCGTGACTGAGGGCAAAACCGATGTCCCCGGAACCCGCATCCTCGGCTTCCACATGGAAGGCCCATACATCAATGCGAAGAAAAAAGGCGCACAGAACGGCAAGTTCATCCGCAATCCCGATCTCGCGGAATTCAAATCGCTGCCGGGTATGCGCGTTGTGACGATCGCGCCGGAGCTGGAGGGCAGCATGGAGTTCATTAAGGAATGCGGCGCGCTGGTCTGCATCGGCCATACCGATGCGGATTATGATACCTGCATCAAGGCGATCGAGGCGGGCGCAAACTGCCTGACGCATACCTTCAATGCGATGCCGGGCATTCACCACAGAAATCCCGGCCCGATCCCCGCAGCGCTCGAAAAGAATATCTATGTGCAGGCGATCACGGACGGTCTGCATCTGCATCCCGCTGTCGTGATGATGCTCTATAAAATGTTCGGCCCCGACCGCATGGTCATCATCAGCGATTCGATGCGTGCGACCGGTCTCGGCGACGGAATGTACGAATTCGGCGGACAGGACATCGAGGTCAAGGACGGCGTTGCGCGGACAATGGACGGCGCGATCGCAGGCTCTACCTCGACGCTCTGGCGCTGTGTCAAGCAGGCGGCTTCCTTCGGCGTGCCGTTTGCCGATGCCGTGAAAATGGCGACGAGAACGCCGGCGGATATGATCGGTGCGCCGGAAAAGGGACGCATCGAGGCCGGTGCGGATGCCGATCTGATCCTGCTCGATCAGAACTGCGAGATCGCAAAGGTCATGATCGCAGGCGAATTTTTCGCGTAATAAAACTGTTCACAAACGGACATCTGACAGATCTGCGCTTCGCGCTGCGGCGGCCATGCTGCGGCGTGACGCGCATCTGCTTTGATTGCCCGCATTCAATCTGAATTCCGAAAAGAGGTATTTTTTATGCAGACAGTTCTGGTGCTGTTCGGCGGCGTTTCGCCGGAGCACGCGGTCTCGCTGGTCTCGGCAGAAGCGGTGCTGCGCAACATGAAAAAGGAAAATCGCAGGATCCTGCCGGTCGGCATTACGCGCGAGGGAAAATGGCTGCTCTACGGCGGCGACAATTATGAGGATATTGCGAAGGATAACTGGGAGCAGCATCCGGATAACCGGACGGCGTTCCTTTCGCCGGAGCGCGGCATGGGACTGCGCGTCATCCAGAAGGACGGCGTGGAGACCGTTCCGGTCGATGTGATCTTCCCCGTGCTGCACGGCGAAAACGGCGAGGATGGCTCTGTGCAGGGACTTTTCCAGCTTTCCGGCATTCCGTATGTCGGCTGCGGCATCTGCGCATCGGCAGCGTCTATGGATAAATCCGTGACCAAGCTGATCGCGGCAACGACCGGCGTCCGGCAGGCAAACTGGCTGACGCTGCGCCGCGTGGATTTCACAAAGGATCCGGCGAAGATGTGCAGCAAGATTATGGAGAATATTGCTTTTCCGGTATTCATCAAGCCGTGCAGCACCGGCTCGTCGGTCGGTGTCTCGAAGGTCAAGGCCGAGGCGGAGCTGATGCCCGCGCTCGAAGCGGCATTCAAATTCGACAAAAAGATCCTCGCGGAGGAATTCATCAACGGCATGGAGGTCGAGGTCGCTGTGCTGGGCAATGAGTCCCCGAAGGCGGCTGTTGCCGGCGAAATCGACGCAGGTGCTGAGTTTTACGACTATGACACAAAGTATGTCACCTCGACATCGAGAGCCTATATTCCCGCACGCATCAGCGAGGAAAAGAACGCCGAGGTTCGCAAATGGGCAGTGAAGATCTACTGCGCGCTCGGATGTTCCGGACTGTCCCGCGTGGACTTCTTTGTCACACGCGATACCAATGAGGTCGTGTTCAATGAGATCAACACTTTGCCCGGATTTACGTCGATTTCGATGTATCCGAAGATGTGGGATGCGGAGGGAAAGCCGTTCCCTGAACTGATCGAACGGCTCCTTGAACTGGCAGCGGAGGGCTGAGCAATGGCATTATTGCAGGAAATCAATGATCTGCGGATGCAGGCCGCCGAGATTGCAAGCGTGCTTGGGGTGCAGCTGAAAAACTGCGCAGATGCGTCGTTTTCCGTCAGCGGATTCAGCACGGATACGCGGACGATCGCCGCAGGCAACTGCTTCCTCGCGCTGAGCGGCGAAAACTTCAACGGCAATCTCTATGCGAAAACGGCAGCGGAGCGCGGTGCGTCCCTCTGCATTCTGACGGAGGAGCCGCAGGAGGATCCGGGCATCCCCTATCTGGTCACGTCGGATTCCGTCAAGGCCTACGGCGATCTGGCGCGGCATCATATGGCCGGCCGCAAGGCGGGCGGCCTGCGCGTTGTCGGCGTGACCGGCAGCAGCGGCAAGACGACCGTCAAGGACATGACGGCACACGTTCTCGCCGCAAAATACCGTACCTACGCGACAAGCGGCAATCATAACAATCACATCGGCGTGCCGTATACGATCCTTCATATGCCGGAGGATGCGGAGATCGCCGTCGTTGAAATGGGCATGAACCATGCGGGCGAGATCCGCTATCTGACAAAGATCGCAGCGCCGGATGCCGCGATCATCACGAATATCGGCACGGCGCATATCGGCAATCTCGGCTCGCAGGAGAATATTCTCAAGGCGAAGCTGGAGATCCTTGAGGGTATGGATCACGGCACCTTGATCGCGCCGGCGGATGATCCGCTGCTGCTCGGAAAATATGACGATCTTGCGAAGATCGCGGATGTGCGGTATATCACGAGAATGCAGGCGGAGGCGGCCGGTCTCTTTGCGGAGGATATCGTCGAAACGGCCGATGATACGCGGTTTACGATCATCTGCGGAGCGGAGCGGGCAGAAGCCTTTCTGCCGATGACCGGTCTGCACAATGTGACCGATGCGCTGCTCGCGGTGCAGGCGGGACTGACCTGCGGAATGACGCTGTCCGAATGCGCGGCGGCACTGGCAGATTTCGTGCCGGGGGCAATGCGCTCGGAGCGCGTGAAGATCGGAAATATTACGATCATACGCGATTATTACAATGCGAATCCGGAGGCGATGGCGGCAGCGCTGCAATCCTTCGGAACGATCGCGGGCAATGCGGAAAAATGGGCGCTGCTCGGCAATATGAATGAGCTTGGCGCATATGCATCGGCGCGGCACCGCGAGCTTGGTGCGCTCTGCCGGAAATACGCTGACCATGCATATTTCTGCGGCGTAAATTATAACGATTTTGCGGATGGATACGGCGATGCTTCGGCGGCATTTGAGACGCAGGAACAGCTCATGGATGCGCTGCGGGATGCGCTGCATTTCGATGCGCAGAAACCGATGTGCTTCCTCATCAAGGGTTCGCGGGGGCTGCATATGGAGCGCGTCAATGCAATGCTCGAAGCGCTGATTCAGGAAAAGTAAGGGAGTATCATGGAACTGGAATATGCACAGTCTGCACTGGAAGCGGTGCTGTTTGCCGCCGGTGAGCCGATGGAAACGGAGCGTCTGGCTGAAGCCCTCGGCATGACGCCGGATGAGGTGACGGCCGCAGCGCAGGCGCTTGCGGCGGCGCTGGAATCTGCCGGCAGCGGACTGCGTGTTCTGCATCTCGGCGGAAGCTGGCAGCTGACGACTGCGGCGGATCATGCGGAGGTCATCCGTGCAGCGCTGGAGATCAAGCGGAATACGCCGCTTTCCAACGCAGCGATGGAAGCGCTGACGATCATCGCGTACAATCAGCCGGTGACGAAGGGCTTTGTGGAGCGCGTGCGCGGCGTGGACAGCGGCAGTGTCGTGAATACGCTGGTCGAGCGCGGTCTGCTGGAGGAAGCCGGACGGATCGAGGTACCCGGCCGGCCGGTCACATACCGGACAACGGCGCATTTTCTCCGGACATTCGGAATGCAGTCGCTGGACGATCTGCCGCCGCTGCCGACGAACGGAGAACCGGATCTCTTTGAGGTCGAAACGGCAGAGGGCGAGGATGTGATCCCCGAAACCGATACCGCCCCGGAGGACGATAACCTTGAAACGGTCGAATATGCGGAGGATCCGCAGGAGACCGATGCTGCACAGGAATGACAAAAGCCCGAAAGCGGAGGATACCGTTTTCGGGCTGATTTTATTCTTCGATGAACGAGGAAGGCTCTGCGTTCGAGAGCAGCATTCCGGCGTTGTTTTTGATGCGGCGATAGAGCTGTGCGGGCAGACTGCGCTGCACAATGCGCATCGCCTCAATGAACCGCAGCGGCTCGGTGATGCTCCGCCCGCCCGTCGCAATGAAATGCGCGTGCTGATTGGCGAGCAGGAACAGCGACAGCTTGCGGAATTCCTGACGGAGCAGGCCGTCTGCCGAAATTTGCAGCAGAATGCCGCATTTCCGCAGAGCGATCAGCTCCTCCGGCGACCAAAGCGTATAATGCCGGTCGATATCTGCGGCGACCGGACAGAGACCGCTGACGATATGCAGCCGTGAGATGCGGTCGCAGAATTCCTCGGTCAGCTGCACACGCGGCAGATCGACGAGAATATAATCCGAGCTGCCGATCGCAAACTGCCGCAGGATGCGCGGATTCTCACAGCAGAATTCAAACGGCACAACGGCGCTCCCGACGATGCGGAGCGGTGAAGCTGCATCTGCAAGCGCCGCGATCTTCTGATCGCGCAGCGCGATAAATGCAGCAGGTTCGTATTTTTCCGGATCGAAATACGGCGATGCGGCCGCAATTTTCATGTTGCTGTCGCGCAGCGCATCCAGCCTTGCAGGAATCTCCGGCGCAGTCAGCGCACGCTGTCCCAGACCGGCAAGCTCCGGCAGAATATTGGTATGCATATCAACATAGTAGTTCATTCGGCTGGATTCCCTCCTCCCGAAAGCACATTCCGTGCGGCGGCGAATTTACCCCGATCATAAGATGCTGTATTTATTGTAGCACAATTTATGCGCCTTGTCAATGATTTGTGGATATTTTATGAACGAGGCACAAACAAATTATGAACGAAAAAGCGCGGCTCGCCTGTGCAGAATGACGAAACTATATTACAAATACAGTTCAGAATTCGCTGTATTTACGAATATGCATATTATTTATACATATGGAGACCCGGCTGCTCATAAAACGCCGCAGCGATCCGGCGTGAATCCGGATGCTGCGGCGTACTGTCATATTATCAGAATCAGATCTGCGGGATGAGCTTTGCGACGAACTTAAGAATCACAACGATGTCATCCCCATCGAGCTTGCCGTTCCGGTCAGCATCGGCATTGGCCTTGCCGACTCTGGAGATCACAGCGGTATCATCCTCGGCATTATACCGTGCGAGCAGAACCGCATCCGAAACGTCAACGATTCCGTTCTCATCGACATCGCCGAGCTTGGAGGGATTTACGGGCGCGGGCTCCGTTGTTGTGGTGGTGAGGATGGGCGTTTCAGTCGTTGTGGTCTCAATGACCGCCGGCTCTGTCGTGACGGTGGTGATGATCGCCGTGGTCGTCTCCGTTGTTGTGGTGGTGGCTGCTGCGGTGGTTGTCGTGACAGCAGGCTTCTCACCGGTGAACACGGAGCAGACCTTTGCGGTCTCCTTCCAGCCGTTCGCGCCGTTGACGACGACCTCGCCCCAGTCCTTCGAGAGCGTGCCGCCCGCGTTTGCGCTGCTCATATCAAGATATTCGACCGGGCTGCCGTTGCCGTTCCAGCTCCATGCCATCCAGCCGGTGCCGGTCTGCTGCGCGTATTCCATGATATATGCTTCGTCCACATCGCCGTCGGAGTGCTTATAGCCGAATTCGCCGATGACGAGGCAGAGCTGACGGGTGATCATGCTGTCCATGATGTTCTTGATCATCTGCTGTGTGCCGCCTGCATAGCCGTACATATGGACGGAGAACATGGTGTTATGCTCCGGATCCTTTTCGAGAACGGCTGCGCCGCCGTTGATGACGGTCGATGCGGTCTGTCCCCAGCCGCCCGCGTCACACATGATGCAGTGCTTGAGGCCGGCATCTCGGATGATCTTCACGGCATCAATATAGGCGGACTGCCATGCGGAATCATTTGCAGAGCCCTGCCACTCGTTTGCGATGTTGATGATAACGGTGTCCTCATGGCCGGCGAGCGCGGATTTCAGCTCTGCGAAATATTTCGCGGCATTCAAAAGCGGCTGCGTCTCGTTTTTGCCGGTTGCGTCGTGGACTTCAAAGACAGCGATGAGCTTATTCGCTTCGCAGATCTTGATGAGATTTGCGATCTCGCCAGCGGTATTCTTGTCATACTGGTCGCCGTCGCCGAGGACGATGCGGACGGTATTTGCGCCGTAATTTGCGATCTCTTTCAGAGTCGCATCGACATTATTCTGCCACTTGAACCATGTGTATGCGTAGTTCGTGCCGCGCATGATGAACGGATTGCCGTTCGCATCGCAGAGCTTCGAGCCGTTGACATAGAAGCCGTCCTTCGGCTCGACTGTCGCGGATGCACTGCCGCCGAGCTTCAGATCGGAGATCTCGACAGAGCCGCTGACCGGCGTATCGGTCGGAGCGGAGATCATCATATTGATGCGGTGGACCTCGTAGAGATCCGCAACCGCGCAGACAGTATCATTGAATGTCCATTCCTCGCCGGTGAGATAATAGCTCAGATCCTGCGAGGCGCCCGGGTCGATCGTTGCGTAGGTGTTGGACTGATGCCAGTTCCAGTCGCCGCCGGTGCCGAGTGCGATGCCGAAGGTCACGGCACTGCTGCCGGTATTCGTGACAGTCACCGAGAGCTTGGTGTAATCCGACCAGTCCCAGCCGGAGCCGTCCTGCGCGCAGAAGCCCGCGATGTACTCCTTGTTGTCGGCCTTGTCGAAGGTGACGGTTGTCTTTCCGCTGCCGTCCTGCACGGAAACGGTCGCCTCCTGATAGCCGTCGGTCTTTTCCCAGCTGTAGCCGCCGGCACCGTCGGCTGCGGCTGCGTGGATGCCCGTGACGGCCGAGAGCGATGCGGCGGTCACGGCGAGCGCGGTCAGCGCTGCGTGAAGCTTGTTTTTCTGCATTTTCATCTTTTGAACCCCTCTTTTTTTGTCCGCAGATGCGGTATTTTGTGAAGCAGCTCCGGTCAGCTGCTTCTGTGTTTATTATACAAACTATATGCGGCACTGTCAAACCATTTCGGAGAATTTCCGCGAAAAAACGGAAAAAGCCGGCATCCATTAAGTAACAGTCGGCAGATAAAACAGTTTTTAAGTGAATGATTTCTGCCGATTGGCCGGATTTATCGCAATATTGCACAAATTATCAGCAATATTTGCCAATCTGAAGTGTGCCTTTCTGTCAGTTTGCACAATTACACCGGAAATATGATGATTCCGCAGACCGCCTGCACCGATTCGGCAAAAACTCCGCAGATTCGCGCTGATTTTTGCCGTGCTTCCCGAAAAACAGGCCGGCTGTCTGTTTGAGACTTGACTTTTTCGCTGTTTTGGCGTATACTAGAATCTGTATGGGTATACCCGAAAGAAAAGCCGGCGCTCCGCAGTGCCGGCAGAAAGTGAGGAGATTTTTTGGACAGAAACAATGATCGCCCCGTAAAGGGAGCAAAGGGCACCCCCCAGCGCGGAAAATCACAGCGCGGCGGGATCCCGCTCGCAAGCATCGGCAGAAAGATCCTGCCGGCTGAGCTTGTCAGCGAAAAAATCGAAAAGAAAAAGCAGAGACCGAAGGAGAATGCCCCGGCAGCAGTCGCAAAAAAAGTCAGTGCAGAAGGCTCCGGCAGACAGTCCTCCGCAGTCAGAGCGGCGGGCGTACAGCGTGCGCCGCAGCGGCAGAGCAGCGGGGAACGGAACGAAAAGCAGCTCCGCGCAAAAACGCCCGTGAAGATCATCCCGCTCGGCGGCCTCGGCGAGATCGGCAAAAACATGACCGTCATCGAATGCGCGAACGATATGTTCATCATCGACTGCGGCCTTGCCTTTCCGGATTCCGAGATGCTCGGCGTCGATCTGGTCATTCCGGATTTCACCTATGTGGAGCGGAATGCGGATAAGCTGCGCGGCATCGTCCTGACGCACGGCCACGAGGATCACATCGGCGGCCTCGCCTATCTCCTGAAAAAGATCAATACGCCGGTCTACGGCACCCGCCTGACGCTCGCGCTCGTCGAAGCAAAGCTCAAGGAGCATCAGCTCACCGGCAAGGTGCAGCTCAATGTCGTGCAGCCGCGCCGGACGATCCGCATGGGCTGCATGGCGGTCGAGCTGATCCACGTCAACCACTCGATCCCGGATTCCGTCGGCATGGCAATTCATACGCCGGCGGGCGTCATCGTCCACACGGGCGACTTCAAGGTCGATTTCTCGCCGATCGACGGCGGCATCATCGACCTCGGCCGCTTCGGTGAGCTGGGCAGCCGCGGCGTTCTGGCGCTCATGGCGGATTCCACGAATGCCGAGCGCGCAGGCTATACCCCGACGGAACGCAAGGTCGGCGAATCCTTCGACAAGCTGTTCGCGGAGGCGGAGGGCAAGCGCATCATCATTGCGACCTTCTCCTCGAATATCCACCGCGTCCAGCAGATCATCGACCATGCGGAGAACAGCGGCAGAAAGGTCGCGATTTTCGGCAGAAGCATGGTCAATGTCATCACGATCGCACGCGAGCTGGGATACCTCAATGTCAAGGACGGCACGATCATCGACATCGACCTGATGAACCGCTTCCCTGCGGAAAAGATCGTGCTGATCACAACGGGCAGCCAGGGCGAGCCGATGTCCGCGCTGACGCGCATGGCAATGGGCGACCACAAAAAGGTCAGCATCACGCCGCAGGACTTCATCATCATCTCCGCGACGCCGATCCCCGGCAATGAGAAATATGTCACGCGAGTTGTCAATGAGCTGATGAAATCCGGCGCCCGCGTCGTCTATGAGAGAATGTATGACGTTCATGTCTCCGGCCACGCCTGCCAGGAGGAGCTGAAGCTGATGCTCTCGCTGGTCAAGCCGAAATATTTCATTCCGGTACACGGCGAATATAAGCATCTGAAAAAGCACGCCGAGCTTGCTATGGGCATCGGCATGGAGCGCGATCATATCATCGTCGGACAGATCGGCGATGTGATCGAAACGAACGGCATTGATATGCGCATCACCGGTCAGGCGCCTGCGGGCAGAGTGCTGGTGGACGGTCTCGGCGTCGGCGACGTCGGCTCGATCGTGCTGCGTGACAGAAAGCATCTGGCACAGGACGGCCTCATCATCATTGTGATCGGCATTGACCGTGCAGAGAATGATGTCGTTTCCGGGCCGGAGCTGATCTCCAGAGGATTTGTCTATGTCCGCGAGGCGGAGGAGCTGATGGATGAGGCAAAGCTGCTCCTGACCGAAACGCTCGATCAGTGCAATGCTTCCGCGCTCCGCGACTGGAACGGACTCAAGGGCAGACTGCGCGATGTGCTTTCCGATTATATCTTCCAGAAGACCAAGCGCACACCGATGATCCTCCCGATCATCATGGAAGTATGATCTGACCGGTGCATACTGACAGCATCTGATACTGCATTTGTAATGACAACAAACCGGAAAGGGGGGTATCCATGCAGAAAAAAGAACCGATCCGTCTGCTTGCCGCAGGCGGACTGCTCACGCTGATCGCGCTGACCGCGCTGATCGTTTCGCGGAAATCTTTCGGCGGCGGCACCTTCTGGATCCTGCTGCTCCTGCTGCTGGCGGCGGCGGCATGGCTCGGCTATGAGCTCTGGCTGCTGCGGAGAAATGCGCTGCGCTATGTGGCAAGGATGAACAACAATCTCGAACGCGCCGGACAGATCGCGCCGGAACGGATGCCCGTCCCGATCCTGATCCTCGACGCGCTCTATGAGGTCGTATGGTATAACGATGCCTTTGCGAATCAGATCGCCGGCGACCAGGAGCTTTTCGGCAGACCGCTGCATACGGTCCTGCCGTTCCGTCCGGATGCGCTCGGCAGCGGTGAGACAATGGAGATCGGACTTTACGACAGGCAGTACCGCGTCTCGCGGACGGACTATGCGCGCAAGAGCAATCTGACCGTGATGTTCTGCTTTGAGGATATCACAAACTATATCACACTGAAGCGGATCTATATGGATACCCGCCCCTGTGTGCTGCTCATCAATATCGACAACTATGAGGATCTGTTCAGCGGTACGCGGCAGAGCGAACGCGCTGCGGTGCTGGCGGCGCTGGAATCGCTGTTTGACAAAATGCTCGAAGGCACGAACAGCATCTTCCGGCATCTCGATGAGGACAGATTCTTCATTATCACAGAGGCGAGACACTGCCTCGAAATGGAACGCGCCCACTTCCCGCTGCTCGACGCGGCGCGCAGGATCACCGTGCGAGGCAGATCCAGCCTGACGCTCTCGATCGGCATCGGCCGGAGCGGTGAGGATCTCGCGCAGAATGAACGCTTCGCGCAGCAGTCGCTCGATATGGCACTCGGCAGAGGCGGCGATCAGGCCGCGGTCAAGACCGAAAACGGCTTCACATTCTACGGCGGCGTCTCACAGGGCATTGAGCATCGCAGCAAATCGAAAAACCGCGCTGTTGCGAAGGATCTGCTCCGGCTCATGTCGCGGTGCAGCCATGTCTATATCATGGGACACCGCGCCAGCGATCTCGATGCGGTCGGCGCGGCGGTCGGCGTTGCGTTCATCGCGGAGCAGTGCGGCATACCGTATAATATCGTCATCCGGACGGAATCGACCGTCGCAAAGCTGCTGACTGACCGGATCGAAACGGAAATGCCGGGCTGCATGATCCCGCCGGAGACGGCGCGGAAGCAGATCAGCGACGGCGATCTGCTCGTCATCGTCGATACCTTCAGCAAGGATATCGTCGAGGATGCCGAGCTGTACCGTCTGGCAAGACATACGGTCGTCATCGACCACCACCGGCAGATGGTCAATTATCTCGACAATACCACGCTCAAGCTGCATGATCCGCACGCCTCCTCAGCGGCGGAGCTTGTGACCGGTATGATCCAGTATTTCGATTTCCGCGAGGAAATGCCGCGCTTCATCGCAGAGGCGCTGCTCTCCGGCATCATGCTGGACACGAAGAATTTCATCATGCAGACCGGCGTGCATACATTTGAGGTTGCCGCATTCCTGCGGGAGCGCGGCGCGGACCCGATCGCGGTCAAGACGCTGTTTGCGGAATCGCTGACGGCCTATCAGCACCGTTCGCGGCTGGTCTCCGAGGCGAGACTGCACGGCCGGTACGCGATCGCCGTACAGACGGAGCCGATCCCGGAGATCCGCGTGATCGCGTCGCAGGCGGCGGATGAGCTGCTCGGCGTGGAGAATGTGGATGCATCGTTCGTGCTGTATCCGGGGCAGGATCAGGCCTGCGTTTCGGCGCGTTCGCTCGGAAAGGTCAATGTGCAGGTCATCATGGAGCGGCTCGGCGGCGGCGGCCATCAGATCATGGCGGCGGCGCAGCGCTCGGACTGCACAATCGCACAGCTCTGCGAGCTGCTGCTGGAGGAGCTGGATGCCTATGATGCCGAGCAGAATATGCCGGCGGCAGAAGAAGAATCGTAACAGAAAGGAAGGATTTTACAGTGAAAGTCATTCTCTTACAGGATGTCAAGGGTACGGGCAAAAAGGGCGAGATCAAGAATGTCTCGGACGGCTTTGCGCGTAATTTTCTGATCGGAAAGGGGCTCGCCGTGGAGGCGACCAATGCCAATATCAATAAGCTGGAGGGGCAGAAGGCTTCGGCGCAGCACAAGGTCGATGTGGCCGTTGCGGAAGCGAAGGAGCAGGCTGCAAAGCTCGAAGGCAAAAAGGTCGTCATCCGCGCAAAGGCGGGACAGGGCGGCCGGCTTTTCGGCGCGGTCACGCCCGGCAATGTCGCCGATGTGCTGAAGGAGCAGTTCGGCTTTGATCTGGACAAGCGCAAGATCACCGTCAGCGGCGAAATGAAGAATGAGGGCGATTACAGCGCCGAGGCAAAATTCTACAGCGGCATCTCCGCGAAATTCACGGTCTCCGTGGTGGCGGAAAATGGCTGACCGCAGCGATTTCTCCGGCTGGGGCGACGACAGCCTTTCGCCGCAGTCGCTCCCGCACAGCGATGAAGCAGAGCAGGCGATTCTCGGCTCGGTTCTGATCGATCCGGAAATGATCTCCGTCGCACTGGATATCATCCGGCCGGAGTATTTTCATCTGGAGCAGCACAAGGAGCTGTTCCGCATCATGGTCTCGCTCTTTTCGGAGGGCAGCGGAAACCGTGAGCTGGATCCGGTCGTCGTGGTGCATGAGGCCGTGCGGAACGGGATCTTCGAGAATGAGAACGAGGGCAGGAATTATATCCGCGATCTCATGGAGAGCGTTCCCTCCGCCGAAAATATTGTCAGCTACTGCAATATCGTTGCAGAGCGGTACTGTGCGCGCTCGCTCGCGACCGTTGCACAGGAGCTGCTGCGCGATATCGCGGCAGGGACGCAGTCCGCGCAGACGCTTCTGGATTCCGCCGAGCAGCGGATCTACGATATCCGGCAGGGACGCGATGTTCACGGCCTGATCCCGATTCAGGACGTCATCGTTTCGACCTTTAAGCATCTGGAGGATATCTCCGGTCCCGACCGCGAACGCTTCCTCGGTGCAAAGACCGGCTATCCGGAGCTGGATTCCGTGACGGGCGGCATGACCAATTCCGACCTCGTCATTCTGGCGGCTCGCCCCGGTATGGGCAAGACCTCGTTCGCGCTGAATCTCGCGACGAATATCGCAAGGCGCTCCGGCAGAACGGTCGCGATCTATTCTCTGGAAATGAGTATGGATCAGCTGGCGGCGCGTATGATCTCGACGGAAGCACTCGTCGATTCCCACAAGCTCCGCACCGGTCATCTGTCGCATGAGGACTGGTCGCGCATCGCGCAGAGCTCGGATGTGCTCGGCGGCATGAATATCATGCTCTCCGAGGCGACCGGCATCACCGTTCCGCAGATGAAGGCACAGCTGCGGCGCGTGAAGAATATCGGCATGGTCGTCATCGACTATTTGCAGCTGATGGATGCGCCGCTGAAATCCGATAACCGCGTTCTGGTTATTTCGGATATCACGCGAAATCTCAAGCTGATGGCGAAGGAGCTGAATGTTCCGGTGCTGCTGCTCTCGCAGCTGAACCGCGGCGTTGAGAGCCGTACCGACAAGCGCCCGATGATGTCCGACCTCCGTGAATCCGGCTCGATCGAGCAGGACGCCGATATCATCATGTTCCTCTACAATGACTACTACTACAACCGCGAGAAATCGCAGACACCGAATATCACCGAATGCATCGTCGCCAAGAACCGTCACGGCGAGACCGGAACGATCAAGCTGATCTGGGATGCGCAGTATACCCGGTTCTCCTCGCCGGAAAACCGTGAGGCGCCGCCGGCATGATGCACCGGCTGCATGAGATCGTCCTGCAAAGCGCGGGGCGGCCGGAGCATTGTATCTGTACGGCGGCATTCTCCGGCGGTGCAGACAGCACGGCGCTGCTGCTCTGTCTGCATGATCTCCGGGAAACGCTGGACATTGATCTGCGCGCCGTTCATGTGCATCACGGGATTCGCGGCGCAGAGGCCGACCGCGATGCCGCATTCTGCGCGGAGGTCTGTGCGCAGAACGGCATCCCGCTGCAAACGGTCTATGCTGATGTGCCGTCCTATGCAGCGGCGCATCATCTTTCACTGGAAACTGCGGCGCGCAGGCTGCGGTATCAGGCACTGGAACAGGCAGCGCCGGAGGGCGTGATCGTCACCGCGCATCATGCGGGCGATCAGGCAGAGACGGTGCTGTTTCATCTGCTGCGCGGCA
>DGSY01000093.1:5570-5799 GCA_002394125.1 Ruminococcus sp. UBA4350 | reverse complement strand
CCAGATTTAATCAGTGCTTCCTTAACTTTAGTTAACCGGGAAAACATGGTGAAAACAAATAGTCCGGACGGCTTGCAGGAAGCGCAATGACCGCCTACTGCTGCTTTTTGAGCTGCTCCGCAATCGCCGAGATCTTTTGCAGCCGGTGATTGACGCCCGACCGCGAAAGCGGCGGCTGACACTGCGTTCCCAGCTCCCGCAGGCTCGCTTCGGGGTCCGCAAGCCGCAT
>DGSY01000093.1:0-5515 GCA_002394125.1 Ruminococcus sp. UBA4350 | reverse complement strand
CAAGCCGCAGTCCTGCGATCTCCCGCAGATTCTCCGGCAGCGCCGAAAGCCCCACCGTCTGCTGGATCAGCCGGATATCCGCGACCTGCTGCTCCCCCGCGATCACCGATTTGTCAATGTTCGCAAGGTCACAGTTCAGACGGCGGTTCGTCTGACTGCGGATGCTCTTGTAGACCTGCTGCTCCGCCAGTGACATCGACGCATTCTTTGCGCCGAAAAAGGTCAGCGCATCGCAGATCTGCATATTCTGCTTGAGATATAGGATCATGTCGCCCTTGCGCTCTGTCGATTTCAGCGGGATCCCCGGCAGCTCCGCGAAGATCTCCCGCAGCGCATTGCCGAAGGCTGCGTCCGGCATGACCATTTCCAGATGATACGCCCGCTCCGGATCGGTCATGCTCCCGCTCATAACGAATACGCCTGCCGCCGTCTTTGCAGCAGCGCCGCCGTATGTCTCCAGACCGGCAGCGCGGTCTGCGGGATCCAGATGCAGCGCGGCCGTCAGCGCATTCGCCTCCGCTTTACCGAAGCTAAAGCACCAGACAGGCTGTTTTCCCGCCCGCCTGCGGAACTCCGTATCATACCGCAGCTTCGGCGCGGCATTCCGGATCAGCTGCGGCAGCAGTCCGGCGAAGGCCTCGCATTCCGTTTGCAGAACGATCTCATCCGCCGAAAAGCGCCGCACCGCAAGCAGTGCGCCCGCCAGAAACGCACGGCAGTCCGCCGCCTTGCGGATGCTCCCGCAGATCTCCGATTTGACCTGATTGGAAAAGGATGCCATGCATATCCCTCCTTACCGGAAATCAAAGATACTGCGCGAGAAATGCGGCCTGCTGTGCGCGGCGCTTCGCAATGCGCCCCTGCACCCAGATCTCATAGGGCATCCAGCGCGGATCGCGCTCCGCCGCGGAATCATCAACGCCGTCGGTCGTGTAGGTGAAGATCACGCCGCCGTCATAGACCTCGAATTCGATCTCGCGCAGCTGCTCGCCGGTATAGCCGTCAATGCGACCGTCCGCCGTATAGAGCCTGCCGTCCTCCATGTCCATATTCCCCGGAATATCCGATTTCCGGACATGATAGAGATAATATGTCACGCCGTCCGCATCGCGCAGCACGAAGTCCTTCCCGACGGGATCCGGCGACGCAAAGAGTCCGCCGTCATCGGTGATCTCGGCATCGGCGATCGTCACCAGTTCAAAATCACCGTAGGTTTTCTTCTGCCATTTCGGTTCCTTCATCTCCGGCGCGGGGATCTCGTCGAAGTCGTCAGCGGTCAGATGCAGCGTTTCGATCGCGTCAAAAACCTGTTGTTTCTTTGTTTCGTCATTTTCATTCAGCCACAGCGCATCGGACAGCGCTTCGCCGTTCTGCCGGAGCGTCCAGTCCTTCCGCATCGCGGCACGCGCAGAATGCGTCTCGCCGAGCGTCAGGCCGCGGCGGTTCAGGAAGTCAAAGAATATGTCATATTGCAGCACCACAAACAGACAGTTGACGAGCAGCGAGAGCGTTTCGTCATCGGGCTTTTCTGCGAGGAAGCCGCGCATTGCCCTGTCGATCTCCCTGCGGACTGCGCTGCTGTCCTGCGAATGCAGCGCAGATTTCAGCAGATCCAGATCGCAGTAGCCGGCGATCAGATCTGCGGGCTGTATGCCCATTGCCATTTAGCATCCCTCCGGATCTCTTTGTTTCAATCATTATATCATATTATGATAAAAAAAGCAATGGATACAGTAAAATAAAAAATCAGTTCCGCTCCCTGACCTCATAAGTGCTTGCAGATATGAATGCGATCATTCTCAAACTCGATGTCATCCCACGTCAGCGCACAGATCTCACCGATACGGCATCCGGTCGCAAGCATCACACTGAACATGATCTGATACATATAATGCTTCTTGTCAGCATACAGAGCGTTGAAAAATGCGTTGATGTCATCTTCCGGGAGAGCCTCAATTTCCTTCTGGTCACGCTTGGGCGGAGTTGCTGCGCTTGCATAATTGCGAGGAATCAGGTTCTCCTTGGATGCCATAGCAAGCATAGAATGTAAAAACAGATGATACTGATAGACCGTCGCCTTTGACACACCCGTGCTGAGCATATCGGAATACGCCTTGTTGATCGCCGCAGGGGTAAGCTGTTTGAGCTGGATATGTCCGATGTACGGCGCGACACGCTTTCGGCAGCCGTTGTATGTGTAAACAGTCGAGGGGTGAAAGCCCTGTCTGCTCCTTGATACCGATCGCATAATCGCAGTAGTTGCGCACGAACTTTCAGGGAACGCTCAATTTCCCCCGATTTAATCAGAAATAATACACCGGGCAGAACATGAAAGCTCGGTGCGCAACGGCATTATCTTCAATGTCATTTTAGATTGGGCTGAGCGAGGATTTGCGGAAACTCCGCACGAGCTTGCAATAGAGCTGACAAAGTTCACCCTGACGATGTTTGATAATTAAGCGACAGTTGTCTCTTACAAATTTGGAAGCAGGAATGATGGTTACCGCCTTGGATCATACGCTTGTCCTCGGCTTCAAAATCACTGGATTGGTGCTGAGTCCAGACAAGACCGGCATATTTCGCAAGGCTTGCCTGACTGGGAAAACGGTTAATATCACCAATCTCAGCGATGATTCCGGCGGCAAAAATGTTGCCAATACCTTTGATCGAGGTCAGTGTTTGTGCGAAAGCTTCCAGCATCTTTTCGATCGCTTTGTCATACTCCTTGATCTGCTTCTGGAGCAGACGAATGGTGTTCATAGAGATGGCGAACATCTGCTTGGCGGCATCTGCAATGACCTGCGGTGGGCGGTATACCCTGTATCATCATCGGCGTGGTGTGGGTATGCCATATCATGTACTTTGTATTCGGTATCAAGACGCTCAAAGAGAAAAAAACAGTACAGAAATAATTTGAGAAAGCCATTCATTCTTGGACGGCTTTTTTTCATGGACATCTTGAAATTTAAGTTAGCATATGCTATAATAGAACTATTAGTTTGCCTATGCTAACCACTAACAAACAGGAGGAATCAGAATGTCAGCAGTGGAATTCAAGGACGTAGTGAAAATATACGGTAAAGGCGAAGGGAAACAGGTCGCGGTCGATCATGTGAGCTTTACCATCGAAAAGGGCGAGTTCGTAGTTATACTTGGACAATCCGGTGCAGGAAAAACAACTGTACTGAATATGCTGGGCGGTATGGATGTTCCCACAGAGGGGAAGGTCATTGTTGACGGCAAGGAAATATCTTCCTACAATGACAAACAGCTTTCGGAATACCGTGCGGATACGATCGGGTTTATATTTCAGTTCTATAATCTTCTTCCCGGACTGACAGCGTATGAAAATGTAGCACTTGTCAAGGATATCAAGAAATCTGCGCTCAGTCCCGATGAGATGCTTGAACGTGTGGGTCTTGCCGACCAGAAGAACAAATTCCCTACGCAGATGTCAGGCGGACAGCAGCAGAGAGTGTCCATAGCAAGAGCACTTGCCAAAGATCCGAAGATAATCCTCGGCGATGAGCCAACCGGTGCTCTCGATTCGGAAACCGGAAAGCTAGTCATTGATATGCTGCAAAAGCTGTCAACGGAACACGGGAATACGGTCATTCTTGTTACACACAATGCGGATATTGCCAAGTGTGCGAACCGCATCATTCACATGAGGAACGGCAAGATCAAGTCGATCAAGACCAATGATAAGCCGCTGTCTGTCAACGATATCGAATGGTGAGGTGACAGAAATGCTCAGAAGAAAAATGCTGCGTGACATCAAAGCCAACTTTGCGCAGTTCTTTTCGATCATGCTCCTGTCGCTGATCGCTATGTGGTGCTATACGGGATTTCAGGCAAATGTCATCGGCGGCAACAAAGCAAGAGCCGATTTCGAGAGTGACTCCAACTTCGCTGACGGCTGGATATACGGTGCAGACTTCAGTGAGGAGCAGGCAAAGAAAATTGCAGATATCAGCGGTATAAAAGATGTTCAGCTCCGCACAGAGGTGCTCGGAAAAGCCGATGAAAAATATAATACAGCGGAGATGTACTGCTATTTTCAGAACAACACAGATGTTACGATTCCGAGGACTGTTGACGGCGCTGACTTCGATGCAGATGACGAAAACGGCTTGTGGCTGTTCAGCAGATTTGCTGAGACATGGGGAATAAAAGTCGGTGATAAATTCACAGTTCATGTCATGGGTCTGGACATTGAAAAAGAAGTCAAGGGTCTTATCGTCACTCCCGAATATGAATTCGCCTGTGCTTCAACTGATACGGATTCTGATTTTCATAACATCGGATTTGCCTATTTATCGCCAAAAGTTCTTCCGGAAGAAATGCGAATCAATAATGAGATCATATTCACCTGTGACGGTAAGGCGCTTGGGTTTGAGGACGAAATTGCAAAGGCACTTGAAGATAACTACGCATACCTTGCTGACAGAAACAGTATCCGCGGCTGGTATCAGCTTTCGGACGAACTGGCACAGCATGACAGCTTTTCGTACATATTTTCATTCGTGTTTGTAGCCATAGCACTGCTGGTTATCATCACCACCATGAAACGAATGATAGCACAGCAGAGAACGCAGATCGGCACGCTCAATGCTCTGGGTATGAAAAAGCGAAAGATCCTGTTGCATTATCTCAGCTATAGCTTTGTGCTGTCGGTCATAGGCTGTGCGCTTGGAATCGTTCTTGGTATACTGACATTTGGCAGACTCATGGTCAATATGTTCAGCCGGTTCTATACCATTCCGAACTGGCAGCCCGGATTCAGTTACAAGAGTATCATCGTTGCAGCTGTGCTTGTTCTGATATGCACGGGAACTTCCTATTTCAGCTGCAAGCAGATACTGAAGATACACCCGTCTGAGGCGCTCAGACCTGCGGCTGCGAAAACTGCGAAACCTTGTATTTTTGAGAAACTCCCCTTCTGGAACAAGCTGAGTTTCAATGCAAGATACAATCTGCGTGACATCTCACGCTCGAAAATGCGGGCGTTTATGGGCGTATTCGGAACCTGTATGGGTATGATGATCATGGAGCTTGGGCTTGGAGCCTATGATACGGTGGATTATGTCCGTGACTGGTATTTCCATGACATTCAGAACTATGAGTATCAGGTCATTCTCAATGACAGCTGTACTCCCGAACAGGCTGAGGAGCTGAAAATCGGGACTGACGGTGAGCTTATCGCTATGGATGCGGTGTCTATTGCTGCAAAGGATCACCCGACTTCTGACGGCATCATAAGCTGTAAGCTGGCAGTTACCGAAGGAGAACAGCTTTACTGCGTTTCCGATACAGAACTAAATACAACGCCTATCCCGAAAGGCACAGTCGCACTCACCATGAAACAGGCGAAAAAGCTGGGACTGTCCGAGGGCGATAAGGTGTACTGGAAAACTGCAGCAGGCAGCAAATGGAATGAAAGCAAGATCGGACTGATCTCACGCCACCCGAATATAACAGGATTAACAATGCTCCGTGAGGATTACGAAGCCGC